>JAFYVE010000007.1 GCA_017549285.1 Clostridia bacterium | reverse complement strand
TTGAATAAACCAATCGTAGGGACCGATGCCCACATCGGTCCGCATTTGTCGAAGACAAATCGGAAATCTCTGATTTCCGTTAACAAAACAAATTAATTTATTTGGTTTATTGTAATTGAACGATTTTCAATCGTTATTGCTCCGTAAACTCCGCAATCGGACCGATGTAGGCATCGGTCCCTACATAATTTGTTTTTCAATCAGTATCATAACATTTTATAAATTCAAGCCCGCAGGGCTTAGTGAATAATGTTTTTAACCCGTCATTCATAATGTTTACGGTTATGGTTGTTGTTACAACCATTGTGCAGATTCTTAAGTAAATCAGAATTTATCGGGATGATTTTAATTAAACAATCGTAGGGGCTGCCATTGGCAGTCCGTATGGAAACACTTTCTGTAACGGACGCCCGATGGACGCCCCTACGTTGTAATTTTTAATTTAACGTCACTGATAAATTATTGTTTATAAAAAAAATTCCCTCTCAACCTGAGAGGGAATAATTATTTCTGTTTACTTTTTAAGTGATTCTTTGATTTTCTTTCCGAAATCTCTCATTTCAAGGACGATGTCACCGTCTGTATAGAAGTAACAGTCTTTCTTTGAAAGAATTTTGTATTCAAGCTCTCTGAGTCCCATAATAACAAGACCACCTATAAATGCACTTGCAAGAATTATAAAGAAGAGGGGAAGTCTGCAGGTCAGAAAATCACCCGAACGCAGAGGAAGTGTGAAACTCATGTAAATTTCACCTGCTTCAAAAAGCTCGGAATATGTGTAGTCAACAGCACCGTATGTATAATTACCTGTTGCATATTTCGGAAGACTTCCGTCTGTGTAAGCTGTGTTAACAATTCCGAATACTGCAGTCAGAACACCGCCCACGGCAGACCCTGCCATAAGTCCGGGAATAACAGTAAACGGACTTCTCATTGCTATAGGCATTGAAGGGGCAATTGTGAGCTTTATATTTTCAAAAAATGCATTGATAGGGCCGGTTGTTGCAAGGTTAAAATCGTCTGTGTTTGTTTTTCCGCCCTTTTTGAAGAGTTTGCAGTTGAGAATACCGAAAAATGCAGTCCAACCTATTGTGATGAAGCACACTGAATATATTGTAATAAGCTGTGCGTTGCCTGTTGCAAGATAAGACGCTGTTGCAACTGAAAAAGCTGCAAGTGAAACAGGTCCGATTGTATCAAAGCCGACCATAAGTCCCATAATAAGTGCTGCAACAATCACATTTGTGTTTGATACGTCTGTAAGTACATTTTTAAGTGTTTCTGCAAGAGCACCGAAGGGGAGTTCAATGCCGTATTTTACAAAAATGAATGTAAGTGCACAAACAGCAACGGGAATGATAAGTACCATTACAATAAGGTCAACACCTTCAATAACAGTAATGCCTTTCAGGTCTTCAGGAATAGCCTTGATTTTGTTTCTTATTTTAGCGATAAGTTTGTCTATTCCGTTGCCTATGCTGATTTTTGCCCTGTCCCAGCCACCATAAAGAAGTTTTATTCCGAGTGCAAGGAAAACAGCCATTATGAGATAACCCATGTAGCCTATAGCAGTTGCATTCTGGTAATTTGCAGGTGTTGCAAAGAAGCAGGCATACATATTCTCAGCGCTTGCCGAAGCCTCGGTAAAATGACAGAAATATACAGACAATGCAAGAGACGGTGCTATTGCGGGAATACCTGCTATAAGATAAGATACAACCACTGCAAGAGCTACAAAGAAGAAGTCTGTTGCCCAGAAAAGGATGAACCATAATGCAGGTTCATTTTCTGCACCTGTTGCACCAAGCATATGATATGTCTGAAATAAGTTCTGTATTACAAAGAAGAAACCTGCACCAAGTGCACCGAAAAGCTGAACAATGAACATAACCGATGTTGCACGATAGATTTGTTTCTTTGTGTCAAGATAAAGATTTTTCATTTTTCCTCTTCCTTTCATTTCTTATATCAATCAAACGGTGTACTGATATTTTTAAACCTGAAGTTTACGATTTCTTTTTCGGAAGTGTACCTCGAAAGACTCAGAATAAGACCGATTGCAATATAAATACAAAGATTTGATGAACCGCCTGCACTCAGGAACGGAAGTGTGATACCGATAACGGGCAACAGTTTCAGACACATTCCTATGTTGACAATAAGCTGCGAAGCAATCATAGATGCAACACCTGTACAAAGCAGAAATACAGTTCTGTCGTTTGATTTTTTACCGATATTTATAATTCTGAAAACAAGAATAACAAATACTGCAAGTGTAAGCAGACAACCGATAAGCCCGAATTCTTCACCTATAACAGAGAAAATCATATCATTTTCGCTTTCGGGAACAACTCCGCCCTGAGTATATTCGCCTTTATAAAGCCCCTGACCGAAAATTCCGCCGTTTTTTATTGCTCTTAATCCCTGTTCCTGTTGATAAATAATATCGGGATATTCTTCAGGGTGAATAAGTGCAAGAATTCTGTCTTTCTGAATGCTTGAAAGAACAAAGTTCCACGCAAGTGGTAATGCGGCAAGTACAAGACCTGCGCCTAATGCAAAATAACTGAATTTGAGTTCAGCTGCAAAAAGCATTACAATGAAAATAAGTATAAATATCAGAGCGCTACCCATATCACCGCTGACAAGAACAAGAAGAATGGGAATTGCGGCGTGAATACATAGAAAAATAACATTTTTAAGAGAGTTGAGTTCATCTCTTACCGTATCAATGTGAACAGTAAATGTTATAATGAATCCGATTTTAACAAGTTCCGACGGCTGAAAGTAAAGACCTGAACTGCCTATAACAATCCACGTTTTTACATCGGGTCTTGACGGTGGTCCTACACCGACACCCGGAATAAACAACAACAGCATCAGAGCTATGCATACTCCTGCAATTACAGGCCACATTCTTACTATAAAATTATAATCAATAACGGAAATAATAAGAGCCATTACAAGACCGATTATGACTGCAATTATCATAACTTTTCCGTCACGTGAAAATGAACCGATACCTGTTCCTGTTGCACTTGATACAAGCAGAATTCCGAAAACCGAAATAATAACCGATAAAAATAATAAAAATTTATCAGTTTCCTTGATAAAGGTTTTAATCTGTGATATAATCTTATTCATATAATGAACATCCTGTATAATTCGTTATATATATTATAACTTTAATGTTTCTTTTTTTCAAGTACTATTTATAAAGGCAGAAAGTATTAATTATGATTAATTTCAATTCTTTTTCCGAAGCAGATACCCTGAATTTTGCAGAAGAATTTGCCAAAGAACTTCACGGTGGTGATGTTGTGGCATTCAAAGGCGGAATGGGTATGGGGAAAACGGTTTTTGTCCGTGGCTGTGCTCAGGTGCTCGGTATTGACTGCGATGTAAGCAGTCCCACATTTTCAATAGTAAATGATTATGGCGGTAAATTCAATGTCTATCATTTTGATATGTATCGTGTTGAAAGCTGGGATTCACTCTATTCAACCGGATTTTTTGATTACCTTAATGAAAACAGCATTCTTTTCATTGAGTGGAGTGAAAATATTGAAAATGTTCTTCCCGAAAACACAATAACAGTTGAATTTTTACGTGGAGAAAAAGATAATGAACGCACAATAACAGTTTTCGGAGGTGACGGAAGATGGTAATTCTCGGTATAGACAGCTCAGCAATATCGGCATCAGCTGCAGTAGTCAAAGACGGAAAACTTCTTTCAGAATCATTTCTCAATGTAGGTCTTACACATTCCGTTACATTGCTCTCACTTATAAAAAATGCTGTTGAAGGTTCCGGTATTGCTGTTTCTGACCTTGATGCAGTTTCTGTAACAAACGGACCCGGTTCATTCACAGGCGTCAGAATAGGTGTTGCAACTGCAAAGGGTATTGCCCAACCGTCCGGGATAAAATGTGTTCCCGTTTCAACTCTTGAAGCAATAGCTTATCCTCTTATTGACACGGATTGTCTTTCTGTTTCAGTTATGGATGCCAGATGTAATCAGGTTTACTGTGCCTTGTTCAGATGTGCAAATGGTAAAATAACTCGTCTTACTGAAGACGATGCTGTTTCACTCGATTCGCTTTGTGAAACTCTTAAAGCATATAATGAAAAAATAATCCTTATCGGTGACGGTGCTGATATTTCTTATAAATATCTTTCAGATAAACTTCCTGAAATCAGAAAAGCATCTTCTCTGATAAAGTTTCAGAGAGCCTCTTCTGTTGCTTTTATAGCGGCAGAACGGCTTGAAAATAATGATAATATAAAAACACCCGATGAGCTTGTTCCGTCTTATCTCAGACTTTCTCAGGCTGAAAGGGAACTCAAAAAGAAAAAGGAGCAGTAAAAATGAAAATTGCAATCGGATCAGACCATGCAGGTTTTCCTCTTAAAGAAGAAATCAGAAAATATCTTGATGAAAAAGGTGTTGAATACGTGGATTGCGGTGTTTATGACGCATCTTCGGCTGATTATCCTGTTCAGGCAAAAAACACCTGTGAAAAAATAACTTCGGGTGAATGTGTAAGAGGTATTCTTTGTTGCGGTACAGGTATCGGTATTTCAATGGCAGCAAATAAAGTTAAAGGCATTCGTGCAGCCTGCTGTTCAGATTATTTCAGCGCTAAATATACAAGACTTCACAATGATGCAAATGTTCTTTGTCTTGGTGCCAGAGTAATCGGTGCAGGTGCTGCTCTTGAACTCGTTGAAGTTTTTCTTAACACAGAATTTGAAGGCGGAAGACATCAGCGCAGAGTTGATCTCATCACAGATATTGAAAACACACAGTAAAATAAAAAAAAGAACCGTGTCATCTGACACGGTTCTGATTTTACAAGTGATACTGAATTAAACAGCTCTTGTAACCTTGCCTGAACGAAGGCAACGGCTGCAAACATGAATTCTCTTGGGTGTGCCGTTTACAACAGCCTTAACTTTCATAACATTGGGCTTCCAGGTTCTGTTAGTTCTTCTGTGTGAGTGAGAAACTTTAATACCGAAAGCTACATCTTTTCCGCAGATATCACATTTTGCCATGCGGAATACACCTCCTTTTAGTGTGTGGATGAGTGTTGCTTAACGCAGAACACTTCATCTTGTAACAAATAGTTTATTTTACGCACTATATAGTAACAGATTTATTTGAGGATTGCAAGTGTTTTTTCAAAATAATTTTAACTTTTTTAAAAAAATTTCGTTCGTCTGTGATAATTTCCGAAAAAATATTTAATTATTTAAAAAAATCACTTGCAAAATTCATATTTATGTTATATAATTGAATCGAACATTTGTGCAATACCAGTATCGGAAGGATGATTAAAATGGCAGATAAGCAGAAAGCTCTTGAAACAGCTCTTGCTCAGATTGAAAAAAAATACGGTAAAGGCGCAGTTATGCGTCTTGGTGAAAATAATACAATGAATATCGAAGCTATTCCCACCGGTTCGCTTACACTTGACGTAGCAACAGGTATCGGCGGTCTTCCCAGAGGCAGAATAGTTGAAATATACGGTCCTGAATCATCAGGTAAAACAACACTTGCTCTTCACGTTGTTGCAGAAGCTCAGAAATTGGGTGGTGAAGCTGCATTCGTTGATGCTGAACATGCACTTGATCCCGTTTATGCTCAGGCACTCGGTGTTGATGTTGATTCTCTTCTTGTAGCTCAGCCTGATGATGGTGAACAGGCTCTTGAAATCACAGAAGCTCTTGCCCGTTCAGGTGCTATTGATATTATTGTTGTTGACTCAGTTGCAGCCCTTGTTCCTAAAGCTGAAATTGAAGGCGATATGGGTGATTCTCACGTAGGTCTTCACGCAAGACTTATGTCACAGGCTCTCCGTAAGCTCACAGGTGCTATTGCAAAGTCAAATACTCTTGTTATCTTTATCAATCAGCTCCGTGAAAAAGTCGGTGTTATTTACGGTAATCCCGAAGTCACAACAGGCGGACGTGCTCTCAAGTTCTATTCAACAATCAGAATTGATGTAAGAAAATCAGAACAGATCAAGGGTACAGGCAGTGAAATCCTCGGTTCAAGAACAAAATGTAAGGTTGTCAAGAATAAGGTTGCTCCTCCCTTCAAATCTGCAGAATTTGATATTATGTACGGCACCGGTATTTCAAAAACAGGTGAAATGGTTGATGTCGGTGTTATGTATAATGTTATCCAGAAGAGTGGTGCTTGGTTCTATTACGGTGATATGAGACTTGGTCAGGGCAGAGAAAATGTCAAGACATATTTTGAGCAGAATCCTGAATTTGCCGCAGAAGTTGAAGCTAAAATTACCGCCGCAATCAAAGGGCAGGCAGAAGAAGCTGAAAGTAAATCAGCTCCCAAAGCCTCAACTACAGCACCCAAGTCAGTAGCATCAGCAAGAGCAAAGCTTGATGTTACTGTTGACGATGACGACTGATGATTTTAAAAATTGAACCCTCAAAAGGCGGTAAACTTTCAATTTTAGCCGATGATGAATACGTAATGACTGTTGATCCTGATACATGGTATTCACTCGATTATTCGAACGGCTGTGAAGTTTCTGACGAAGAGTTTGAACATCTTAAATTCATTTTAATTTCAAGAAAAGCATATGCACAGGCTCTCAGGTTTTTAACCCTGAGGGCTCATTCTGCTGATGAGCTTTATAAAAAACTTATAAAAAAACATTCTCCCGAAAGTTCACAATATGCTGTCGAAAAATGTAGGGAATTAGGGTTTATTGATGATGAAGATTTTGCTATTCGTTATTCTCAGGAACTCATACAAAAGAAAAAATACGGTCTGTCCCGTGTAAAAACTGAGCTTTTTGGCAAGGGAATTGACCGTGAAATAATTGATAAGGTTTTATCAGAACTTGAAACTGATTCTTCATCAGCAATTATTGAAATTGTAGAAAAAAAATATTCATCCTGTTTTGAAAATGAAAAGGATAAAAGAAGGATGATTTCAGGGCTTATGCGACTCGGTTATTCTTACGGTGAAATCAGGTCAGCCCTTTCAGAATATATATCAGATGAGGAGTATCACAATGAGTATTAATGTTGGTTTTATTTCACTCGGATGTCCCAAAAATCAGGTCGACGCCGAGTTGATGCTTTCAAAAATCGAAAAAGCAGGTTTCAGCATTGTTGATGTTGCTTATGAAGCTGATGTGGTTGTTATTAACACTTGTGGTTTCATTGAAGATGCAAAAAAAGAGGCAATTGACAATATACTTGAAATGATTGAACTCAAAAATGAGGGAAGTATCAGCAGGATTATTGTTACCGGTTGCCTTGCAGAAAGATATAAAGATGAAATTTTCAAGGAATTCCCCGAAGTTGATGCAGTTCTCGGTCTCGGTGCAAACGGGGATATTGTTGAAGCAGTAACCTCCGTAATGAACGGTGAAACAATCGGTGTTTATCCTGATAATGAAAATATGCCTATGAAAGGTGAAAGACTTCTTACAACACCTCAGCATTGGGCATATCTTAAAATTGCCGACGGTTGTTCAAATTGTTGTACATACTGTGCAATTCCCGCAATCAGGGGTAAATTCCGTTCAAGACCTATGGAAGAAATTATTGAGGAAGCAAAGAAACTTGCTGCAGACGGCACAAAAGAAATCATTATTGTAGCTCAGGACACAACCCGTTATGGTCTTGACCTTTATGATGAACTGAAACTTCCCGAGCTTCTCAGAAAACTCAATGCAATTGATGGCCTTGAGTGGATAAGAATGCTTTATTGCTATCCGGACAGAATTACAGATGAACTTCTTGTCACAATGGCTGAATGCTCAAAAGTTCTTCATTATCTCGATATTCCTCTTCAGCACGCTGATGCACGTATTTTAAAGAAAATGAACCGTTCGGGTGACAAAGAATCACTCACCGATCTTATCGATAAAATCCGTGAAATACTTCCTGATGTTGTTCTCAGAACAACATTTATCACAGGATTCCCCGGTGAAGATGAAGAAGCTTTCAATAATCTTTCTGAGTTTATTGATGATAATATGTTTGACAGACTCGGTTGCTTTGCTTATTCTGCAGAAGAAGGAACGCCTGCCGCTGAATTTGAAGGACAGGTTGATGAAGAACTCAGAAAACACCGTGCCGATGTTATTATGGAACAGCAGTATGATATTTTTGAGTTCAAACAGAGAAAGCTTATAGGAAAAACACTTAAATGTATTGTAGAAGGATATGACGGTTACTCCGACAGTTATTTCGGCAGAACGTGGATGGATGCACCTGAGATTGACTCCGTAGTTTACTTCACAGGCAAGGGTGATTATGACGAAGGGGACATAGTCGATGTCGAGATTTTTGATATCAACGAATATGATCTTTTGGGTGAAATAGTATGAGTAAAATAAATATGAATCTGCCAAACAGGCTTACTGTTATAAGAATTATTCTTACTCCCGTTTTTCTTTTTCTTTTTCTTGCTGATTTCCTTTCCTATAATTATATTTTTGCTTTGATTGTTTTTTCAGTTGCGGCAATAACAGATTTTGCAGACGGAAAAATTGCAAGAAGTCGAAATATTATTACAAATTTCGGTAAAATTGCAGACCCTATTGCTGATAAAATCCTTTCTTCTGCAATACTTCTCGGGCTTATGCTTATTGATATGTGCAGCATCTGGGTTGTGCTTATTATTCTTACTCGTGAATTTGCAATTTCTGCAATCAGAATTTCAGCTGCTTCACAGGGACTTGTTATTCCTGCAAACATTTACGGTAAAGTAAAAACAGTTATGCAGATGGTGTTTTCAATAATTGTTCTTATTCTTCTTTCAATTCAAGTCTTTTTAGCAGCAGAAATACCGTATTTTTCACTTATAGTCAATATAATGATGTGGATTCTCGCATTTGTTACACTTTTCTCAGGACTTATTTATATAAAAGACAGTCTGAAAGTAATTGATTTCTCAAAATAAAAAAGACGGCTCATGATATGCACCCCAAAAGTTAGACACTTTTGGAGGTGCATATTTTTATGCGTAAAAAAGGAAGCAAAAATAAAAATTATAGTGCAGAATTCAAAATATCTGTTATAATGGATATGCGAGAACACCAATTAGGATATCGAGAAACTGCACGCAAGTACGATTTAGTAAGACAATCAGAATCAGCAGCGGCATCAATGTTACATAGGTGGGAACGCATATACTTGGAAGAAGGAGCCGAAGGTCTTATGAAAGAAAGACGAGGCAGAGCCAGTTCTGCAACCGGAGCAAGAAAAGGCAGACCACCGAAATTGGATAAACAGGTTGAAGAAGACCTGATTGCTGAAAATCAGCGACTTCGAATGGAGATAGAATACTTAAAAAAACTGAGTGCCTTAGTTCTTGCGGAAGAGCGAGAGAACGGCAAAAAGCAAAAATAATCTCTGAACTAAGGCAAAAGTATCCGCTTAAAGAATTACTTAAATTGTCAGGACTTGCTCGCAGCACATATTATTACTATCTCAAACATCAGGATACAGATAAATATGAGTGCGAAAAGAAAGAAATACAAGAAATTTATAATGCCAACAAAAGCAGATATGGATATCGAAGAATTACAATAGCAATGCGTAATAAAGGCTATGTGATTAACCACAAAACTGTGCAAAAACTAATGAAAATCCTTGGGTTAAAGGGTAAACAGCGTAAAAATGATAAATATCATTCATACAAAGGTGAAGTGGGAAAAGTTGCAGACAATCTTCTGAAAAGAGATTTTTATGCAACAAAGCCTTTTGAAAAACTGACAACAGATGTTACACAATTTAAGATAGGTGATGAAAAGGTGTATTTGTCACCTGTTATGGATTTATACAACAGAGAAATCGTTTCATATTCTGTTTCAACAAGTCCTAATCTGTGGCAGATACGAGAAATGTTGGACGGATTGTTTGAGAAACTTCCGTCTGATGCAACACCTGTGTTTCATTCAGACCAGGGATGGCAATATCAACATGCTGAATATCAATGGCTTTTGTCAGAGCATAATATTACACAAAGCATGTCGAGAAAAGGTAATTGTATGGATAATGGAGCTATGGAAAACTTTTTCGGCAGACTTAAAGTTGAAATGTTTTATGGCGAAAAATTTGAAAGTGTTAACACTTTCATTGATGAATTAAAAAGTTATATTTATTACTACAATAACGAAAGAATTTCCTTGAAACTAAAAGGAATGAGTCCGGTGCAATACCGAACTCATTCACAAGTAATTTAATATTTAATTTTGTCTAAACTTTGGGGTTCACTTCATCAGCCGTCTTTTTTTATATGAAGAATTCATTTTCAATATCAGCACAGATTGCGTGATAAACGGGAAGAGTCAGTTCCTGAATTCGGAAAGTTTCAGATTCGGGGATTTTTATAGTGATATCTGAAATATCAGAAAGTGCCGAATCATTACAGCCTGTTATTGATATTACTTTCATACCCTTATTTTTTGAAACTTCTGCGGCTGCAACAACATTCTTTGAATTTCCCGATGTTGAAAGTGCTATCAGCACATCATCTTTTTCACCTAATACGAATATCTGCTGTGCAAACATCATATCTGCTGCATTATCATTGATAATTGCAGTTGAAAGTGCTGTGAATGAAGTAAGAGGAATACAGGGGAGTCCGTATTGAAGTTTATCGGCATACTTCCCGTAGATTTTTTTATCATTGTCATTGAGTTCTCTATTTAAAAGAAACCCTTTCATCAACTCGCCTGCAATATGTTCGCTGTCGGCTGCAGAGCCCCCGTTTCCGCAAACCAGAACTTTTTTAGAATTTCTGTATGCTTCAATCATTAAAGTAATTGTAGTTGATATTTCTTTTTCAACCTGTCTGAGGGAAGGGTAGTTATTAAAAAGAATCTGAGTATATTTCATTTGAATCACCTTTTATATAATATAATCAATTTAAAATTATTTCAAGTATTTTTCTTGATATTGTGTTAATAACATTGTATAATAATTTCCGGTGATTAATTTATGAATACATATTTTAATGAAATTACAAATAAACCTACCCCACATGAAAACGGAAAGATATTGTATAAAATCCCTTTTGGTCCCTATACCGGTAACGGTGATGTCGGTATTATATTTGATGATGACGAAAAAGGCTTTTTTATTCATATATCAAAGTGTGATTTCTGGAAATTTGTTCCCGGTGCACATAAAGACGGCGGTATCAAAACTGTAGGTAATATCAGGTTCAATAATATTGATTTATCTGAATATAATGTCAGACAATATTTTGATAGAGGTGTTTTTGAATGCAGATTCACCGATGTTGAAATGCAAATTTTTGTTGCACCCGAAAATAAGATTTATATTGAGCTGAAAGCTCCCGATAACGGTAAATTCCCTGAGCTTGATATTGAAATGCCCGATACCTGTGGTTCAAGAAACTTTACTTTCAATGATATGGGGCTCAAGTGGTGTCTTCGTAAATTTGACGGCAAGGAAGTTGAAAGAGAATCAGCAGTAACAGTCTGCTCAAGAAGACTTGACACTTCAAGATCTGACGGTTATAAAACAGTCCGTTATTGCATTTCTGTTGTTTCAAATTTTGATGATAAGGAATATGTAAGCCTGGGAATAGATCTTGTTTCTCATTGTGATTATGATAAAGACAGACTTAAAACTGAAAAAAAATGGAAAAACTTCTTTTCTCAGTCAAAAGTTACTTTACCGGACAAAGAAATAGAAAAAAGATATAATGCAAGTCTATATTTACTTGCGTGTTCAATGGGAAATAAAGAATTTCCTCCCGGACTTTTCGGTAATTTCGTTACAGACGATTATTTCCCGTGGGCAGGAGACTATCACCTGAATTATAACTATGAAGCACCTTATTATTGTGTTTTTTCAGCTAATCATCCCGAACTTTTTGACGGGTATATGGCTCCTGTAAATGAAATGATTGTAAAGGGTAACACCTTTGCAAAGCTGTTTAACTGTAAAGGAATTGCCTTTCCTGTAAGTTTCGGACCTAAAGCTTTAGACCTTTACACCCAGAAAGATTGTAAGGAGCACGGAATACTGTTTCTTGGACAGAAGAGTCACGCTGCATATACCGCAATAATCCCTATAATGCATTGGTTTTCGACATATGATAAAAAGTTTGCAAAAGAAAATTATTATGATTTTATTGTAGGTGTTGCAGATTTCTGGCAGGATTATCTTGTAAAAGAAAAGGGCAGATATGTTATAAAAAATGATGCTGTTCACGAAATTCCGTATTACAGAGGTGAAAAGTTTAATTACTTTACACACAAAGGACAGATTGAAGCTGTCAACGGTATTTTCTCACTCGGTGCAGTCAGATTATTATTCAAAGCCGTAATAGATATGTCTAAAGAACTCGATAAAAATACTGATAAAATCAGCGAATGGCAGGAAATTCTTGATAATATGAGTGATTTCCCAACCTGTATAAAAAAAGGTAAGAGATGTTTCAGATATTCAAAGAAGGGTCTCAGATGGCGTGATGATAACTCTGTTATTATTCAGCACATATATCCTGCATCTCAGGTTGGTCTTTCTTCTGATAAAAAGACACTCAAAATTGCAAAGAATACATATTTTATTGATGACAGAAGACTTGATGATAACGGTTCTAACTCTTATCTTCCTGCAGGTGCAAGAATCGGAATTGATCCTGCATATATTATGGAAGGTATCAGACAGAATATAAAAGAATTCGGCCTTCCCAATATGCTTTTCCGACATCATGGCGGAGGTATTGAACACCTCACAATGATTCCTTCAACAATCAATGAAATGCTTATGCAGAGTCATGAAAATGTGATAAGACTTTTCCCTTGCTGGGATAAAAAAGAGGATGCTTCTTTCGATAATCTTCGTGCTGACGGTGCTTTTCTTGTATCTTCAGAGCTGAAAAACGGGGAAATAACTTCTCTTAAAATAAAAAGTCTTAAGGGCAGAAACTGTAGTGTTGAATCAGATATGATTTCTCGTATACAGATTGCTGATTCAGGTAAGAAAGTCAGATTCACAAAAGAAGGAAATATAATCACATTCAATACCAAACCCGATACCGAATACGTGCTCATATAAAAAATCCCCTCTTCGGTGGTGCTCAACAGTGATTTTTAGGATACGGCATAGTCGATTCGTCGACTATGCCGTTTTCCTATCCTGCTGATTGGGATATGTCTTGTATTCTCCGTCAATGGTGTACTCCAGCTTGACCTCGATGCCTTTGCCTTTTTTGCCCGGCATGGTGTCCATGATCACGATACGCTTGATAAAGGTGCGCAGGACTTCTGCGTCCAGATGGTCGAGGTTGATGTACCGTTTGACGTGCTGCATGAAGGTTTTGAGGTTGACTGCCTGCTCCTGATCCTTCGCGAAGAAAGCGTCCAGCTCTGCAATGCGTATAACAAGCTGCTTCTGCTCAGCTTCATAGGTTTCGGACAACTTTGCGAAGCGCTCATCGCTGATCTTCCCGCTGATGTTGTCCTCGTAAAGCCGCTGCATGATCTGATCCAGTTTTGCAGCTCTGGCTTTGCTTTGATCATACTCTTTCTTTTTGTCCCGCAGCTCAGTGCTGCGGGCTTTTTGTGACCTCTGCATGACCATCTCAGTAAATTCTGCTTCGCGCTCACTGGCGAATCGGATGATGCTCTGGAGCTGCGCCAGTACAATCTGTTCGATGACTTCCGTCTTGATTTGGTGCGAGGTGCAGCCACCGCGCTGCTTTCTGTATGTGGCACAGGTGAAGTATTCTTGGCTGTGATCCCATCCTTTACATCGCACATGGTACATCTTGTTTCCGCAGTCGCCGCAGAAAACGAGACCGGATAACATGTGCATTTCTCCCATGCGGGTAGGTCTGCGCTTACCTTCACGGATGCGCTGAACGATTTCGAATGTTTCCTCATCGATAATCGCCTCATGAGTGTTCTCGAAGATTTGCCATTCCGACGGGTCGTTTTTGAGCTGCTTCTTCTGTTTGTAGGATTTGCGCTTGGTCTTGAAGTTCACAGTATGACCGAGATACTCCTGTCTGGATAGCATCCGCGCTACCGTTGATGTGCGCCAGAAGTACGGATCGTCGTACTCCTGCTTCGCGGGTACTGTTATGCCATTGCGCTTACCATGCGCCACAGGATTTTCAACCTTCCGCTTGGTAAGTTCCTTTGCGATTTGCGTGGGTCCGAGACCGTTGATGCAGAGTTTGAAGATGAGGCGCACCGTATCTGCTGCTTCGGTATCTATATTCCAGTGCAGCTTATCTGCGGGATCCTTAATGTATCCGTATGGCGGATTGGTGCAAAGCGGTTTTCCTGCCTGTCCTTTTGAACGGAATACGGCGCGTACCTTTTTGCTGGTATCCTTCGCGTACCATTCGTTGATAATATTGAGAAAAGGCGTGAAGTCGCTATCCGTCTGGCTGGCGCTATCCACACCGTTGTTGATGGCTATGAATCGCACGTCGGCATCGGGAAATGCGATCTCGGTGTAGTAGCCTACTTTGAGGTAGTCGCGTCCCAGTCGGGACATGTCCTTGACGATGATCGTTGCCACGTTGCCTGCGTCAACCTCCGCGATCATACGCTGGAAGTCTGGGCGGTCGAAGTTTGTACCGCTCCATCCATCATCCACGAAGAATTGAATGTTACCGAAGCCATTGTCTTCTGCGTACTTCTGCAGTATAGTTTTCTGATTTTTGATACTATTGCTATCGCCTTGAAGCTCGTCATCGCGACTGAGTCTGCAGTATAATGCTGTGATTTTTCCCTGTTGGGGCTGTCTTACTAAATTCATTTGATACTCCTTTCCGACAGCCTTCTAGTGGCAGGAAGGGATTATACCAGAACTGCTGCTAAAAGGCGAGGTTTTAATTGTTAGGTTTCTGAGAACATTCGACGGCGTTTTTGGTGGGAATATTATCTATAATCAGCCGTTTCAGCTTATCCTCCAGCGTTTCCTTCGCCGCTCGGCTGAACACATTCTCAACGACATACCATTCACCGTCGATCAGTAGGCCGTTGTATCTGGGCAATACTACTTTCATTTGGCACCTTCTTTCAATTCGACAAAGCGGCCACAGTTTTTCTGCTGTGACCGCTTTGTCGTTACGGGTTTACTTCATCTGCATTACACGGACCGCTTCGGGGCGGATGAGCTTTGCGTCGATGGTTTCATAGCCGACATAGCCCACCTGCTGCTGGGGCATAAGGACTTCGGTGAGGGAGCGCATCGCGAAGGGCTTACGGTCGATGATCCAGAAGTAGCTGAAATCACCGAAGGCGATGGGTCTTGCGCCTGCACCTTCTGTCGCGGAAGGCATGTAGTCGGAGATGTACACCGGCTTGCCGAGCAGCGTGTTATCGCTATGATTCCAAAGATAACCGCCATCTCCATCGGTCATGGTGCGGAGATTATAGGCAGTTTCGTTGTTCATGATCCACACGCTATTGCGGCGATACTCTGGATCCTGCGCGAAGAACAAATCAACCACGTCGCTGTAGTCGATACTGAGAGCGTAATGGCCGACCATGGCATCCTTTAGGAAGCCCTTCGGTGCATTGACACCATCGCCGTTGATGCCGGCAGCTTCTTCGGCGCGACCAATGCTTCTGGCGAACTCTCTGGTGACCTGAGTCTCCACATCGAAACCTGCGTCTGCGGTAAAATCCTCGGACACACGGGTAGCGCAGCCGAGAGTATGACCATCCAACTGGTAATCGTCGTATGTCTCCACATTTTCAAAGAACATGGGATCCTTGTCGGTGAGCCATGTGACCTCCGGCTCGTTGTCATGTGCCCAGATGGTATAGTCACCCTTAGGCGCACTGACAACTGTGCCGATGCGCCGGAACAGGTTTTCCTTCTGGCGAAGGGCTTCGAACTTTTTATTGGATTCGTAGGGCAGTCTGTAGCTGCCGTTCTGCTTATCACGGCCGCTCTCCAAAACATCGGTATGCGGGATTCTTCTCTTAGCTCTGGCTGCGTTCCAGAACTCGCGGTTATATTCAGTGGTATGATACATGTTGGTGTTCCTCCTTTAAATTATCGGTTGCAGCAAGTGCATGCGTACATGGGCAGCACGTGCTTGTCTTTTGCGGGCATAATTTCTTCCAACGTGCCGCCGCAGTTAGGGCACTTGATATTGAAATAATGATACTTCTGAATGTTTGTGGGATTCTTTGCAAGCAGCCTGTACAGGCCGGGCACTGCGCTTTCCAAGCAGAAGGCCGAAATTTTGAATGCCGCCTCTGCGCTGCTGAATGTGTGGTTGATGGGTCTCTTGTTTGCTCCCTGAATGCCGTTTCCGTCGAGAGCGTAATACTTGAATAACTTGTCCATTAGTGGATCCTCCTTGAAAAAACTTGATTTATGGGGCTATACCCCTTCTTGATTTCCCGATTCTTCGTGTGTGACCCCACGCCCGTCTCGGGAAGTTTAGGCGTAGAGATTTGACTCCCCCTACCCGCCAAGGCGAGGGCTGCGCTTGCAGTAGCTTTTGACATCATCCAGATCATACATGTGGATGGTACTGCTGCCATCTTTAACGGTGTAGCGAATGTCTTTGGTGACTGTGATCGTAGTGCCGTCGGCCTTCTTGTATCTGCGCTTGCCCACGGCAAGGATTCTGCTGCCAAACAGCTTGTCTTTCCAGCTCATATGTTTCCTCCTTTCGTCTGTGTAGCAGGTTGTAGCAAGTAAAAATGGTTTTTTCTATAAAAGAAACGATTTTCAAAACAACCTATATTTCCTGCTACAAGCTGCTACATGATGTTCATAACGGCTGTGCGGCACCGCTGATTCGATATCCGCACAGTAGTGTGGTTGCGCCGCCACCTGTGACCGGGCGCTTTCGTGTTACTGTTGCAATGCTTCGTAGTGCTTGATTGAAATTCCTCATATTCTCAGCGTAGCATCCATTTTCGGAACACCATCCACGATAGGCTTCGTAGACAACGGATGTTCGGGTTTCTGCCATAGGTGCTGCCTCCAGCTTTTCCTCCACAAACTGCATCACTTTATCGCTGTCCTGCTTGTACTCAGCGGTGGCTGCGATCACGGCAGCCGGTTGTGTTAGACCTTCGTGCATGGCAAGTCGGTATCCTTCTACCAGCCAGTTGAGGATGGCGCTCTGGTTTTTCGGCTTGGCAAACTCGGATTTCAATGTCCTGTCCTGCTCGGATTCTTCGAAATGTCGGTCGAAGGGGATAATCACCACACGACCACTGCTGAACAGCGTCATGTCGTTGATCACCGGCAGATAGTTGGTGTTGATATACAACTTGAATTGCGGCTTGAAATCAAAGCTGTTTTCATGTAAGAATCTGGCATTGAGTGTATCGTTACCGGTCATGCTCTTGACCTGCGCTGCGTTAAGCACCAGTCCGCGTCCCGGCTCGGATATATTGGTAAAGCGTACACCTGCCAAACGAGCTATATCCTCGCTCGGTGTCTGGCTGCTGACATTCTGCTTTATGCTGATCGTCTCCGGCCTTGCGGTGCAGCCGTAGCTGCCCAGCACCTTAAGAACGCTCTCGCACAATGTTCCTTTGCCGTTTCGGGTCTTTGCGCCGTATAGAATGAATAAGCACTCATGGCGGGTATCGCCGCTAATGCCGTAGCCCAATGCTTTCTGTAAAAACATCGCTGTGTCTGCATTACCGCTGGTGATCTCATCCACGAAGGTTAGAAATCTGCTGCAATGAGCTTCGGGATCGTATGCCACATCGCTGATCTTAGTCAGCCTATCCTCGGCACGGTGCTCGGTGAATTCCATGGTGTCCAGATGCAGAGTGCCGTTCTTACAATTGAATACATAGGGGTCGCAATCAAACTCACTCATGGCGATGGGGTAAATGCCCTGTGCATCGCGGAGAATGGTATCGCGTACACGACGGGTTTGCCACTTACCGCAATACTTGAGGAATCCCTGTCGCTTCTGCTCATCCTGTATGGACAGTGCGTATATGAGCATGGCGTCTGCCAGCTCTTTGCAATATTCCATGGCCTTGAGATTGCCAACGTCTGCACTCCACACGCCGTCGGCATAGCAGTACCAGCTTTTGCGCTCCGGCACATAGCGGACAATGTCCTTGTAGTAATCTGCAAACAGGCGGCTGGCACCGATATCCGACCATGTGTACCTGCGGTTACTTTCGGGGCGCAGTGCTGCCAGCTTTTCTGTTGGGGTGTTGAACTGCTCTGGCGGGATGTAGTCGTCCCGATCGGCAATTCGTTCACCGAACTTCTTGGCGCTGCTCCAGATGCTTGCCAGCTCATCCTCCGACAGAGGCGGCACACACCGTTCCGCTTCTATCTTGAACAGTTGTTCCGCTTTAGCTGTATCGCCATATCGCTTGATGAGTTTGCCTGCCTTCTGAGACAGTGTCGCGTTGCGGCTGCCTGCGGTGATCGCTGTCGGCAACACCTGATCCACCGTTTTGTCACCTTCAAAAAACATGACTTCCGGATGTTCGGTACCAAAGTAGAATCGAGCTGCATCCAGCGCATTAGCATCAAACCACGGGAACTGTTTTTGGATTTGATGTTTCATGGCCGCGTATGCTTTGCTCTCCATAATCTTCTCTACAGGGAAGTAGCAGTGGAATTTAGGGCGAGCTGCGCGTCCGTTCTTTTCCTTCATGTGATTGCGGCTGTAGCAGATCGCAAATGCCACATTGGGAAATGCCGCCACCACATCCTCCGGCTGTTTCCACTGCACGGGATCCTCGCTGTGATCGTTGTCGCAATCCATAGGGATGCAATCCGACCAATCAAAGCCTGCCGCGCTGCGTTTATAATCGCGGTACATAGCGCACACGTGATCGTGCTGCATTGCATGCTCCAGTGAGGGAATATCTTTCACCGTCACCTCGGTGGGATAGTTGCAATTCTTGGCGTTGCCGATGCAGTTTGCGGTGTAGATGGTAAATCCTTTCATTTCGTTTCACCTCCTTTCGGTGTTGTGGTTGGTGTTGACTTCAGTTCGCATTTTCCTTCAACCATTCCTTAAATGCATCTACGGGAACAAGAATCCTTGTTCCGATGCGGATAGTAGGGAATCCCTCTCTCTTGGTGAGCTCATACGCCTTTGGCAAGCTGATCCCCATGTGCGCGGACAATTCCTGCACGCTCATCGTTACTTTATCCATGTATTTCACCTCCTTCTTCTTAAAAATGGGCACAAAAATGCCACCCTCAAATCGCCTTAGACGGCAACCTTAGGTGGCTGGTGTTGTACCGATGCGGTTTTCTGTGCGGCCATGATGTTTCGTACTGCCAAGTACGGTGTTGGATCTTGGTATCCGTACATGTTGCGGTATTCGATTCTTTCCTCTTTGGCCTTCATTCTGCGATTCTCTCGCTGCTTCTTTCTGGACTTCATCCTGCTGCTCCTTTCTTTGGGTTTGGATAGACTACCCCCTTGGGTCTCGCGGGAAGGCCTGTCGGCACCATCCGCTAAAAGCATTTGCTATGGTTTGCTCTTGCTTTTATCCTAATTATACAGTATAATGTCACCAGATACAAATTCTTGCCGGTGACGCTTGCGGTGACACATTGGCGGTATGGAGTAGGATATGGGTTATTACAGAGAGAACTTTGATTTTGAATATGAAATTGACAGGGCGACCGACGTTTTAGGTTTCGGTGAAATTGGCGGTGTTGGGCAACTGGGTTACAAGGTTACTCAATTTGCGCAATACGATTGGGATTATATGAATGATGATCTGGTTGCGTACCCTGTTATCAATGGCACCGAATCAGATTATAAGAGCTATTCTGACATTAGCGGTGGTATGCTGCTGTCCAGCCTTTGTAATTTGGCGCGGATTATTGACAGTCCCGAAACAAAGCAGGAGCCGTTTGAACTGATCATCCGGTGGTGCAAAAAATTCGTTCATCCGTATTTCGTCGACGATGTAAATACTCTTGTTCGCGATCCCAACTTCACGCCAGCCGAAATTGCCATGGTATTAAAGAAGGAAGCGACCTTCTCCATATCCAAATTCATGGAAGATCTAAACCGTATTTACTTTGCTTCTCGTTTCTATGCCGCAATTGATGCTGCCTGCATGGGGCAGGAAGAATTGATACTGGATATTTGCAAAGCAGGCTGCTATTTTGATCCTATTCCGTATTTTGAAAAGTACCGTTACGTTCCTATGGAACAACCCAACGCAGATTATTCCTCTGCCGGTGGCGATCTGCTGCTGGAAATGATGATTGATGCGAAAACACAAGGGCAGCCGTTGGATAATGATATTGTCCGCACTCCGTATGATGATTATGATGAACTACGCGCAAAGCTGGTGGACTTGATTCCGTCCTTCCAAATGCGTCCCAAGCTACATGCAAAATCCAACCGGTATATCTTTTCTGCCGATGTTCATTCTATCTTCGACATAGCATGGTACACTTTTGCTCGCATGGTTGTCGATGATGCGCCGCCGGAGAAGAAAACGGCAAACAAGGAATATACCGGTGTTGTTGCTGTGTGCATTAATTGCGGTCGCTACTTTTATCGCAAGCGCGGCAATCAAATGTACTGCCGCCGTAAGGAATGCCAAAGCGCACGAAAGGCGAAAAACCAAAAGGACAAGCGCTCCCGCGATCGTCTGGAAAAAGCAAACGAATCTGAATAACGCAAAAAGCGCCACCACACCTGTTTCCAGATGTGATGGCGCTTTGTTATTAGTACATTTTGGGTTCTGTGATGTCGCTGGTGCTGATCATGGCCTCCAGCGCCAACCGCATACCGAGCTTGAATCCCAGCGCGAAGGATTTTACCTCGTTGGCATCATTAAGCTCTGACGCGCAGTCCTTGAATTTCTCGAAGGTCTCCTGTTGCGCTTGCGTCAGCGTTTGCATGAGGTCATCTTCGTTGCGCGTTACTAAATTTAGCAGATGGGAATATGTGCCACCTTTGACGATGTCACGATCACACGGGGTGACATTGCCATAGTATAATTCCTCTATGATATTCCGCACGTTATCACCCCCTTACCACTCGAAGCCTGCGAACTTTACGATTTCGCGGATGGCGTTCATTGCTCGTTTGGGGCTGCTGTAGTCACGGATGAATTTGGGATACTGTCTGCCGTTGCGCTTGATCGTCACCAGCGGGCATCCGTAGCTGAGCAAAATCCGCGTTTCTAGAGTTTCCTCCTGCTCGCCATGCCACGCTACCTGTACCGTCTTTTTCCACACCCTATGGTAGATGGGAGTGCCAGTGTCGCTGGTGTGTCCCGCGAGGGTAAAGCCATTCTTCGTGATCAGCTTGTCGAAGTCCTTTTGCGCCTGTTCGATTGTCATTTGCATTACCTCCTGCCTTTTTTGGCAGGACAATTAAGCCAGAAAGAATCGCGGAAGTCCAGCGAAAAGAAAATTGTTAGCAATTAAGTAACAATTGAATTTGATGTGAGAACGAATAGTTATTTATTCGAACGCAAATATTTTATTTGTAATAAGCTAAATAGTATTGCTTTTTCGAACAATTTATGTTATCATATTAAAAGAGGTGATCTTATGGCTGTTTGCTATAAACGACTCTGGAAGTTGTTGATTGATAAAGACATGAAGAAAAAAGACCTTCAAAAGTTATCCGGGATTAGTTCTTCCTCAATTGCAAAATTGGGAAGAAACGAAACTGTGACAACTGAACTTCTGGAAAAAATATGTATTGCGCTAAATTGCGAACTTAGCGATATTGCGGAAATTCACGATGTTCGCAAAGAAAGTGCCGGTGAATAATATGAATTTTAAAGTTAATGAAAGTGAAAAGAAGTTGCGCGGCAGCTATTATACACCGGAATGGATTGCCAACTTTGTTGCACGGTGGATAAGCAACTACAATGTTAAAACCATTCTTGAACCCAGTTGTGGAGATGGTGTGTTTTTTGATGAAGCTATTAGAGAATTGCCATCTGATCAATTGTCCTTGATTGGCTTCGACACAGATTCCGCTGCTCTCGAATTGTGCAGGAAAAGACCTGCCACATTATCGGTAGATATTGCTTTGCATGATCAAGATTTTCTTGCATGGGCAATTGATAACATTCAATCAAACTGTCCGCAAAAATTCGATGCTGTTGTTGGAAATCCTCCATTTGTAAGATATCAGTATTTGGAAAAAGAGCAGCAAGCCAATGCTCAGAAAATTTTTGATTTACTGGGTATGAAATTTACAAAACATACAAATCTATGGATTCCTTTTGTTGTTTCTTCAATTGAGTTCCTTATCCCGGGTGGTGTGATCGGAATGGTTATCCCGTCTGAAATCCTCCACGTACTATACGCACAAGGACTTCGTGAATACTTACTATCATCGTGCAGCAAGATGCTCCTTATCGATCCAGAAGATCTTTGGTTTGATGACACCTTGCAAGGCGCTATGCTCCTTATGGCACAGAAAAAAACAACTTCAAGAGAGCAATCTAGCGCAGCTATTATTCGTACCAAGGGAAAAGAATTTGCTAATGGCAACCCATATGAGCTTTTTAACACTGCTGACTATATTCCCGGTGAAGTGCTAACAAAAAAATGGACATATGCATTGCTTTCAAAAGAAGAGTTAGCTGCATACAAGCGGGTGCGCTCATCAAAAATTTTCACTACTTTCGATAATCTTGCAGCGGTGGATGTCGGCATCGTCACTGGTGCAAACAAGTTTTTCTTGGTGCCTGATATCGTTGTTCAAGAGTACGCCTTAGAAGTAAAAGCTCATCCGATGTTCGGACGCAGTGAACATTGTCCCGGAGTGATTTACGATCAAAATCAACATGATCAAAACAGAGAACATGGATATCCAACAAACTTTCTGTATTTTGATTCCGAAAATGATGGTGATGTATATGCCGAATATTTAGCAGTCGGCGCTAAACAAGACATTCCGTCTCGGTACAAATGTCGTATCAGGCAGCCGTGGTACAAAGTTCCGTCTGTGTTTTCTACACCTGTAAATATGTTAAAACGAAGTAATGGAATGCCACGCCTTATTTTGAATAGGTTAAATGCATACACAACTGATACCGCATATCGTATTACTCCTAACGCTGGAATCGATGCCGAAACACTAGTTGCGTGTTTCTTAAACTCCGTAACAGCTTTGAGCGCAGAATTGGAGGGTCGATTCTACGGTGGTGGTGTTCTGGAATTAGTTCCTTCTGAGATAGAGCGCCTCGTGGTTCCCTATGTCGAAGGATTCGGAACAACTGTTGACGCACTCAATATAAACGTCCGTCAGTTGGATGGAAAAAAACTTTTGGAATTGCAGGATAAGGCTTTGTTCTCTGGCGTAACTGACATTGATTATTCAGACATTGTTATTTTACAAAAGGCCCTTGCGAGATTGCAACTGCGTCGCCAGCGTATTGCTTCTGATGATTAAAATAAAAGGATGCTGCCAATCATAGCAGCATCCTTTTACTTTAATTATTCATCATCGCCAAATATCAATGTATATGCATCACTGCCTTCTTGCGGTGCATATAGTGTGAGAATGCAATCCAACAAATCTTCGTGCGCGATTAATGCTTTCACATTTGCGCCCCAGTGGATTTGAGTCATACTGTTGTGCTGTTCGTATGCCCTAGTATCCGTTCTGGAGTTATGAGACAACTGCAATCTGTGAATGCCATAATCAACGCCTTTGATAATAATGTTGAAATTACAGAAGCAACGCTCCATGTGCGCAGTGGTCGGAGTAGTGTCATGCATCCAATTTTCACCCGCAAATACCGTATCGCGGAAATAGCTGCGCGGATCGATGTCTTGAGTTGCATCTCCTTTTTTGAAGAGCATGGAACCCGTTGCGTTTGTGCCTGCCGCTGTTGGTATGTTGAGGTCGCGCCTTGTTAGGCCACGGCTTTTCCAAAGCAGCCGATCATTGCGCACTGCAGTGATCACAGTGGGTGTGCCTTGAATCTGAACCGTCTCTGTGGGCTGATGCGCTGTACGGGTGATCCTCGGCAGTGTACGAGTACTTAGACGCATTCTCTGCCTATTATCCGTTCGAGTAGTTCCGGTTGCCCGCATTCGCGTTCTGTACTGTGTGTTATTCTGATCGATCAGCAACCCCTGTTCTACGAATAAGTTCAAATCAGTTTCCGCAGAAATCTGAAACACATTTTCTGGGAACCGTGTGGATAATTCCTCAAATGAAGTCATTACTTTATCAAAAAGTGCAACATCATCAGCAACGCACATATCAAGTTCGGCATATAGGCTGGCTTCTATGTTTTTCACCATGCCGCCTGTAGTTGCATTGGCACTTCCAACAATCAGTCGAGCGTGTTCTGCGTTACGTGTCATATACACTTTTGGGTGGAAAATAAATGCTTGCGTTGCTGTATCGACTAAAATCGGATAGATGTTCTGGCTTACAAGAGTTTGAATTGCTTGAAGCGTTGTGACATCATTTCGCACTCCGACAAAAACTTTTATCCGATCCGCAAGTGGTGCCACCATTTCGGCGATTATACTGGCTCCTGCTGCGTTCATAAACGCCGATGCAACAATGCCGCCAGTTACATCTACCAAAGAAAAAACATTGTGCGTAGATGCAAAATGGTCATCTGTATTCGATAAGCCTTGTAAAATAAAATCTAAATTTGCCATAGCTACACCTGCTTTCTTGGAAATTTCCTGTTAAAAAATCTATAAATACTATGCAGATAACAATTTTTCTATAAGCACTTTGTTATTATCTATGGTGACATACCCTTCGCGAAAATCAGACAAAATATCGACGGTTTTTGCATCCAGCTTATACTGTTGTGCATTTGCTAGCAGAAACACTATGCAGGTCGTTACTTCTTGAGTGGCCAGTTTTTCAAATTCCTGTCGACAAATTTGTTGTTTTTCCGCGTCGCTTTCAATCACCAACGCATTTGCTAATCTCTTTATATCAAATGCAAGATGCACAGCATGATAACGCATGCTGTTGATTATTTCGCATGCCTCTGCAGCACTAATATTAACAGAAGGTTTGGGGGTTACTTTTTGTTTGCTTGCCTCTATCAGCTTAAGGGCTTTTGGAGATTCTCCTGCGATTCCGGCACTTATTCCAGAAGCAATAATGCTTATATCTTTAAAAAACTTTTTTGCTGCAGTTTTTGCTGCAGGGATTGCTTTCGTTTCTACCCATTTTTCTATGTGATATACTATTACATCGCTTAATTTTTCCACAACTGGTCTTAAGATATCGCAGACCATTTCAGCTATATAACGATCTTGATCGGATAATGATCGTCTGCCATCTTCGACGTCGCATGGATGGAGTTCCTCGAAATCTGGTTGACGATATAAGGTTCCATCGCCACGTCTCAGGCCATTGTTAAAACGAGCATTTCCATCCCGATAGGCTCTGTATGATTCATCGTCCTTAAAAATCAGAGTTCCTTGTATTGCGCGTTGTTGATGTTCGTCTTCTTTTTTCATACTCCACCTCGGCAGCTGCTATGTTTTATTGTGTGCGAATTTGTATATCGTTGGAAAGGCGTGGTTATTCACTTGTCGTGCCGCTGTCAACAATCCTCTTAATCGTTGACGCGATTTTGCATCGTCGGGATGTTCGCGCAAGTAATCATGCTCTTTGATTATCTTTTCACGCATGCTGTTTTTGATGACGGGTTTGCCTTCTGAATCGATAACCACTCCAGTAACCAGCTTGGGATACAACTTTGTGTATTTTTTAACTTTGGATTTGGATATTTGATAACCATATTTTCGAACTATGGCAATGATTCTGTCTCTAAAATTTTTCGATATGCGGTTTTCTGCGGAAAAAGTCACATCGTCTACGTAAACCGTCATTACGGCACCATTTTCGTCAGCGACTTTTTGCATCTCGTCAAACATCTGATGGTTAACAAGATATGACATAATCTGACTGGTAGGCGCTCCAGATATCAGATGGTTCTTACACAAAACGCCTTTCGAATCCAAGAAACTATATATATCATCCAGACAATTTGCCTGTGATTTATCAAGGTCAATGGTTGTAAAATTTGTTAGAATCTCTGCTATATCTGGTGAACAGCACAAATCCTCGTAGAAAAAGTGATAAACCGTCTCTCTGCTAATCGACGGAAAGAATGCGGTTAAATCGATTTTGAATAAATTTCTTCGGCTTTCGCCGGTGTGCATCACCGCGTTGTCTGCATAGGAACGGCCTTTTATTCCAGAAAAGACATTGCTGGGCACTATAATCTGCCCCAGCATCTGTTTGATCCGTTTTTGTATTATTTTCAATTCTTCGCGCGGTGGTTCTATTAAGCGCGGTTTTCCTTTTTTATCTATGTAAGGAGAAACCATTGAAGCTACGTAATCTTGCTTCAAAAATTTGCTGTCCTCTATACGCAGTAAGCGCTTCAGCATTTTCTTTGATTTAAGCCCATAAAGGGGACAATCCGTATATGTCAAAGGCATTCCACCTCAATTCTTAAAAAATGTGCTGGTGTTAGCTACCAACTGCTACGCTGACAATCCAACGGACAAAATCAGCAAGCAATTCAGGACAGCAAAGTGATACAGCCAGTACGGCTACCACCACGATCGCAGCAATTGCGATCACGACAGCAGCAGGGGTTTTTGATGGAGTCTCGGTAACGATGACCTTGACTTCCACGTCGTTGTTGTTGCCATTGACAATGACAACAGGGTTGTCCGCCTTTTTCACGAACTCACCTCCTTTGTTATTATTGGCCCTCATCTGCAGCTGAGGGGACTTCCCATCCCGCCAATAACAAAGGAACTATGCAGCCGTGTATCACGTTTCGCACCAGCACAAATCCGACTTCCCAAACCAGTTAATCCAGTCTGCTCTGTCTTATACGTCTCGACACTATTACATCTCATACAGGTACACATCTACACACTCATTCACGACCTAATACGGGTGTGATGGTGTAGGTGTATGACGAGTATATCGGGGAGTATGTGCCGCAAACAAATGCATCCATGCCCGAGAGCACGATGCCGCCCGCGTCGCCGCGAACCATACGAAGTCTGATCTGACTGCTCGTACTGACGCAAATAGTATAGCATAAAATTATGTAAAATTCAAGATATGTACAAAAAGAGCCCCCAGATATGGAAAAACACCATATCTGGGGGCTCAATTCTTGCCACTTGAAGGTGCCGCACAAATTAATGTTACGGGTTAGTCACTGTGGCGCACCCGTCTTCTGAGGGGATTTTTTTAATTCTCCATTAACTTATTCTGGATTTTATAAGTATAGTTTGCTATATAGTAAAATGGTGACTTGTCATAATTATTTGTTTTGTTTACTGATGTGTAAATAACAAGTACATAAGGTGTTTCAGTCATAACAATTGCACAATCGTGATAACCTATTGTCTGACTGCCGCCGCTACCTGATTTTCTCATAATCTGGACACTGCTCGGAATTCCGTTGCGGATAAGGGGAGAAGTATTGGAATTTGCAAGGTGAGTTCTGAATTCTTTAGAATATTTACCGTCGTAACGATAGATATCAAGGAAGAATTTTGTCATATCGGAAGCACTTGTTTCACCGAAAATGTAACTTCCGAGTCTTAAATCAGCACCGAGTTTTTCCGCATTTTTATTGAAAATATCAGTTCCGAAATAGTCAAACAACATCTGATACGCTACGTTGTCACTGTTCCTGATACAATAATAAAGAATATCTCTTATTGTAAAAGCTGTTCCTGCGCTGTAGCTGCCGAGATAGTGACCTGGCCATCTGTTTCTCTGGCTGCTTTTAAGATAAAGAACTTTGTCAAGAGAGATGTTGTTTTCTTCCATATAAACAAGCATACTCTTAACAAACGGAGCTTTTACAGTACACTGTGTTCTGAAAACTCTGTTGCTGTTGTATTGAATATAGTATTCTTCATTTACATCTGTAAAATAGAATGTTACAGAGTTTCTGTATCTTGAACAGAAGTTTTCAAGTTCTTTGATTACAGGGTAAACACTTTCATCGGTTATATTTGTTGAAAAACCTGAAAGTGATGGTTTATAAACACCATTGTTGCCGTATTTATCAAGATATTTGGTTGTACTTGCATTTTTTGCTTCAGGACATGGAATGATTTTATCAAGCTTTGCTGCCATTCTGAGAGTAAGTCTTGCATCCTGAGCATTAACGGTTTTGTTTGAATTGATGTCAGAAATAACGCACTGCTGTTCTGTGAGTTTTACCTGCTTGGCGCTGAATTTAAGAACAGTTCTTGCATCTGATGCAGTAATAAACCCGTCCTTGTTTACATCACCTTTATAATAGCCTGAAGGAAGCTTTGTGGGATTTTTGGCTTTTGTTGTTGTTTCGGATTCTTTTGTTGTGGATTCAGGTGCTTTTGTTGTTTCTATCTTTTTTGTTGTTGTTTCAGGAATAGTTGTGCCTATGTCTGAAAACACTTCTGTAATCTTCTCTGTGAGCACTTTTTCAGTATCGTCAGTTTCGGCACCGGTAATAATAAATGATGACATAAACAGTATTACAGAAAGTCCGAGTGCAATAACATTTTTCATTTATATTTTCTCCTTCGTGTTAATTAATCCGCCACCGAGTACTATATCATTGTTATATAAAACAACAGACTGACCGTCTGTGGGGGCTCTTTGCGGTGAATCGAAAATAATTTTTACTTTGTCAGAATCAATCTGAATTACTGTTGCATCAGCACCTTTGTGAGCATATCTGATTTTGGCAACACATCTTACAGGAGCGGGGAATGATTCCGAAGCCATAAAATTGAAATTATCGGCAATTATTTCTTTTTCATAAAGTAATTCATCACTTGACAGAGTGACAGTGTTGGAACGTATATCTTTACATTTGACATATGCCGGATATCCCAGAGCAATTCCAAGTCCTTTTCTCTGACCTACCGTATAATTGATAAGTCCGTTATGTTTGCCGAGAACATTTCCCTGGGTATCAATAAATTTACCGTTAGGGTAAGTTTTGTTTGTAAGACGTCTGATAAAAGATGCATAGTCACCGTCAGGAATAAAACAGATATCCTGACTGTCACCTTTTTTTGCATTTACAAAGCCGTTATCTTCAGCAATTTGTCTTGCTTCTTCTTTTGTAATCTGTGAAAGAGGGAAATAAAGTTTACTGAGTTGTTCCTGAGTCAATGAATAAAGAACATAACTCTGATCTTTTTTGTCATCGGCAGCTTTTTTTATGTAATATCTGCCGTTATCAAAGCCTATATCAGCATAATGTCCGGTCACAGTAACATCAAAACCGAGTTTATCTGCAATTTTTGTAAGAAGACGGAATTTTATATATCTGTTGCATTCTACACACGGGTTCGGAGTCCCGCCTTTTTCATAAACAGAAACAAAATTATTTATTACATATTTTCTGAATTCTTCAGATGCATCGTATTCCATAAACGGAATACAGACAGTTTTGCAGACATTTTCTGCATCACGAATATCTTTATCTGCATCAGCAATATCAAAACCGAACAATTTATCTGTTTTATCAAACATACGGAAGGTTATACCGGTACAGTCATAACCTTTCTGTTTCATAAGAAATGCTGTGACAGAGCTGTCAATTCCTCCGCTCATAGCAATAAGTGCTTTTTTCATAAATCAGCCCAACTCAATCATTTTGTTAATACAACCTACAGCTTTTGTGATTGTTTCGTCATCGAGAATGATTTCTTCACCGCCGAAACCTGCAATTGTGTTGTAAACATCGGTAATGGTAGTAAGTTTCATATCGTTGCATATGAGATTTTTTGACATAACAAAAAACTTTTTATCAGGACACATAATCTGTAAATGCTGAATAATGCTGTTTTCTGTTCCTATAATGAATTCTTTTGCATCTGAACTCATTGCAAAGTTCATTATGTCAGCTGTTGAACCTGCAAAATCTGCAAGGTCTGTAACTTCTTTTCTGCATTCGGGATGAACAAGAAGAAGTGCATCGGGATGTTTTGCTTTAGATGCAAGCGCTTCTTCTTTTGTTATTGCAGCGTGGACGGGGCAACCTCCGTTAAGAAGTTTTATATTTTTTTCGGGACAGTTTTCAGCAACATAAGCTCCGAGATTGCAGTCAGGAATAAAAAGAATATTTTTTTCAGGCATATTCTTGACAATTTTAACAGCTGATGATGAAGTTACACATACATCACATACTGTTTTGAGTGCAGTTGTTGTGTTGATATATGCAACTACTGCATATCCTTTATATTCATCATTTATGAGTTTCTGAATATATTCTTTCGAAAACTGTTCTGCCATAGGACAACCGGCATCAGGGTTTGCAAGATAGACATTTTTTTCCGGTGAGAGAAGTTTTGCGGTTTCAGCCATAAAACGGACACCGCACATAAGAATGTTCTGATTGCTGATACCTTTAGCCTTTACGCTGAGTGCATATGAGTCACCTGTGAAATCAGCAATATCAAGTATATCTTCACTCTGATAACTGTGTGCAAGTATGCAAAAATCTTTCTCTTTCTTTAATCTGAGAATCTCTTTCTGAATATCATATAACATACAAAAGCACCTCTGAAATATATTTCTTTTATTATATTCCTGTAGTAATATTTTGTCAATTATTATTCCAATATTTATCAGGATTTGCAAAGTTATATCCGTAGTTACGTATATTGTCAATCATAACTCCAAGTCCGTAAGCATTATCACGGCTTACTGCGTGAAGAAGTATCACTGCTCCCGGATGAATTCTGTCGCATACGGTTTTAACAGCAAATGAAGCTCCTTTCTGATTATCTGTATCCCAGTCAGCATAAGCAAGTGACCAGAAAACACACATATAACCCATAGAATTGAGTACATCAAGTGCTTTTTCCGAATATTCACCTTTAGGAAATCTGAAATAAGGTGAAGAATAACCGAAATTTGTCCGGATATAATTATCAAAGCCGAGAACTTCTTTTATCATTTCTTCTGATGTCAGCTCATCCATTGAAGGGTGGTTTTCTGTGTGATTCCCTACAATATGCCCTTCATTGATCATTCTTGCAATTGCATCGGGATTTGATTTCATTTCATCAACCGTACAGAAGAATGCTGCTTTTACATTTTTTTCTTTAAGTGTATCAAGAATCATTTCCGTATATCCGTTATCATAACCTACATCGAAAGTCAGATAAACATTCTTTTCTGTGTTCAGATCAACTGTCAGAGCATTAAAACTGTTTTTATCAAATTTTTTTTGTGATTCAACAGATATTTCGTGAGGCTTATTATTTTTTGCAACTCCGTAACTGTGAGAAATCTTTTTTGTGCTCAGATTGTTTCTTTCTGATTTATATGTGAAGCTTTCAATAACGGGTAACGGATCAAGTCCTGTGAGAAGCGAACTTTTATCAGATTTTTTGCCATATTGAATCTCATTCATTCTGTATAAAGGAATGTTCATCTCGGTATTTTCTTCCGATGCAGATATTTTTGATTTTTCTTTTATCGTTTCTCTGTTACAGGAACAGAAAATTACAGTGATTATGAGAATAAATGAAAGTGTTCTTTTCATTTTTTAACTCCTCCTTTATGTAACAGCACAAGGCTGTATTATATCATACTCTGAATTCCGTCAAGAACACCATTTATTGTTTTGAATGCTTTGTTTGCTGTTCTTTTTACCTGTTTTTTTGTGGCATTATTACTGCTCATCATAGCAGAGCCGACCATAGCTGCGGCACCGCCCACAGCCATTATTGCGCCGATTGTTTTTGTTACGTTCATAGTCTTTTTTGTCATTTTAATCACCTTTCTTTGATATGGTACGTTTAGTTTCTCCGTTTAATTAAAAAATATCCCGATGTGATGTTGCAAAAGTCAGTAATAAGTGCTAATATATATAAGGATTAATTATAAGGAAGTAATAATTTGAAAAAATTATATGATAAAATTTTCTCAATTAAATTTTTTAAATTCTTTTTAGGTGTACCTGTTATCGGAAAACTTCTGACCTATGAAATGATTCTGTATCTGTTTTTCGGTGTAATGACAACAGTTGTGAATCTCTGTGTGTTTTTTGTGTCTGACAAAATACTCGGAAATGGTTCTTTAGGTCAGTTTTCTCTTTCAGGTTATCTTTTCAGAATAACATTTGAAGATGTTTCAACACTGATTGCCTGGGTTATAGCTGTACTTTTTGCTTATGTAACGAATAAACTCTGGGTCTTTGAAAGCAAAGAAACAAAATTTCAGATTATTATAAAAGAACTTGTTTCTTTCTTTGCGGCAAGAATTGTTTCGTTTGTTGTTTTTGAGTCTCTCGGATTTATGCTTGTAAGAAATATTCTCAATAATACCGATTACACAACCGAGAATTTCAGTAAATGGACAGCAAAGCTCCTTATGGCTGTTTTTGTTGTTTTTTTTAATTATGTTATGAGTAAACTTGTTATATTCAGAAAAAAATCAAAGGAAGGCGAAAACAATGAACTTTAAGGAAATTGACGGCAACGGCACCGTTGAAGGTTTTGCGCTTGTAAAAACCTGTGATAAAAAAACAGCAAAAAACGGCTCGATTTTTCTTGATATGCACCTTGCTGATAAATCAGGTGAAATCAATGCAAAAATGTGGGATTTCCGTGAAGGCGGTTTTCTGCCCGAAGCTAACAGTATTGTTAAAATCAGAGGCGTTATTTCAGAATATAACGGAACTCCGCAGTTAAGAATTGACAGAATAAGAGCTAAATGGGATAACGATAATGTTGATATGTCTGATATCATACCTTCAGCTGATTATTCAGGTGAATATATGATGCAGACAATCCGTGATAAAGTAAATGCTTTCTCAAATGATTCATTAAAAAAGCTTGTTAATGCCGTACTTGATGAATACGGTAGCAGAATGCTTGATTGTCCTGCTGCATTCAGACTTCATCACGCAATCCGTGGCGGGCTTCTTATGCATACTCTTTCTATTGTCAAGCTCTGTGAATGTGTTGCATCAATTTATCCCTCAGTTGACAGAGAACTTCTCATTTCAGGAGCAATTCTTCACGATGTTTGTAAAACAGACGAATTTGTTATTTCTTCATCAGGACTTGTTGACGGTTATACTCCTGAAGGTACTCTTGTAGGTCATCTTGTGATGGGGGCTATGGCAATTGACAGAATCGCAAGAGAAAAAGGTGTAGACAGAGATACAGCTGTGCTCCTTGAACATATGCTTATATCACATCACGGTGAGCCTGAATACGGTGCTGCAACAAGACCTCTTTTCCTTGAAGCTGAGATTCTTTCCGAGCTTGACTCTCTTGATGCAAATATTTATGAAATTGAAAACTGTCTTGCTGATGTCGCTCCCCGTGAATTCAGTAACCGTCAGTGGGCTCTGCACGACAGAAAATTCTATAATCACGGCAGAAAAGCTCCCGATACAAAAGTTAATCTTGATTAAGAGGTGTTCATTATGGCAGAGCGTAACCACGAAATAAAGAAAATTCAACCTTTGCTTGATAAACAGGGCAGACTTGCTGAGCCCGGCTGGTCAAGACGACTTTATCAACAGTATGACCGTAAAATGATAAAAGCACCTTCATTCCGTATAAAAGAATGGGATTATTATCTTGTTATGGGGCAGGATTTCGGTGTTGCTTTCACAATTTCAGATGACGGATATATCGGTCTTCAATCGGTAAGCCTTCTTGATTTTACCGATGAAAAGAATCCTTGGGAGCATACAAATACCGTTCTTACACCTTTCCCGATGGGTAAAATGAAAATGCCTGCAACAAGCGAAAAGGGTAATGTTTCTTTCCATAATAAAAAGCTTAAACTTGATTATTATAAAACCGAAAATCAACGCACTATCATATGCAATTTTGATGATTTTCTTGACGGTAAAAATTTTTCCTGCAACATAAAACTCTGTGAGCCCTATATGGATACAATGGTTATAGCCACACCGTGGGCTGAAAAGGAAACAGCATTCTATTATAATCAGAAAATTAATTGTATGAGAGCATCGGGTTCCGTTTGCTTTGACGGAAAAGAATATAAATTCAATCCGAAAACAGACTTCGGCACACTCGACTGGGGCAGAGGTGTATGGACTTACGATAATACATGGTATTGGGGTTCAGGCAACTGTGATATCAACGGTAAACCATTCGGCTTCAATATAGGTTACGGTTTTGGTAATACATCAGCTGCAAGTGAAAATGTTATTTTCTATAATGGTAAGGCACATAAGTTTGATGATATCAGTTTCAATATTCCTACCGATGAAAACGGAAATAAAGAATATATGAAACCTTGGACATTCACATCGTCTGACGGAAGATTTGAGGCTGATTTTATTCCTGTACTTGACAGAGCAGCCAAAATTGATGTCAAATTTATCATTACCGATCAGCATCAGGTATTCGGCAGAATGTCAGGTAAGGCTGTCCTTGATGACGGCAAGGTGATTGAATTTAAAAATATGCTCTGTTTTGCAGAGGATGTTCACAATAAATATTAAAGAGGTATATTATGGATTGGACCGAAATTAAAGTAACAGTTCCCGTTGAAAGAGTTGATGAAGCGGGAGCAATTGTTTCTATGACTGTTCCTTACGGAATATATATTGAAGATTATTCAGATATGGAAGATGCTGTTCTTGAAATAGCACATATTGACCTTATTGACGAAGAGCTTCTTGCACGTGACAGATCAAAGGGTATTGTTCACGTTTACATTTCTCCGGAGGAAAATCCCAATGAAGCTGTTTCATTTATAAAAGACAGACTTATAGCCGAAAATATTGATTTTGATATTGATACAGTTCTTTGTAAGAATGCAGACTGGGAAAATAACTGGAAGAAATATTTCAAGCCTATGCCCGTCGGTGAAAGACTTCTTATTCAGCCTATCTGGAAAGACGAAGTCGATGCAGGAGACAGGGTTGTCCTTCATCTTGAACCGGGACTTGCATTCGGTTCAGGTTCGCACGAAACAACAAGACTCTGTCTGGCTTCAATTGAAAAATATATTAAGCCCGGTTGTAAAATGCTTGATATCGGTTGCGGCAGCGGTATTCTTTCTATAGCTTCTCTTCTTCTCGGTGCTGAAAGTGCAGTAGGTGTTGATATCGATAAACTTGCAGTCAAGACAGCAAGGGAAAATGCTGACAGAAACAAAATTGAAGAATCAAAATATACTCTTCATCACGGTAATCTTACCGATAAAGTTTCAGGTAAATTCGATGTTATTGCTGCAAACATTGTTGCAGACGCCATCATTATGCTTTCAAAAGGTGTAGACGAATTTATGAATGAAGACAGTGTTTACATCGTTTCGGGAATTATTGATATGCGTGAGCCTGAAGTTGTTGCAGCACTCGATGAATACGGCTTTAAAATTATTGCCCGTCACGAAGAAGCAGGCTGGCTTTGTTTTGAATGTATGAAAAAATAATTTTTTATATAACCGTCAGATAATGACGGTTATATTTTTTTACATAATTTTACTTTGTCGCATTTCCGTCACAATAAAATATTCCGTTAATAATGCAGTATTTAAAAGCCACATTATTTATGAGAATTAAAAGCGGAGGTGTGAAATGAAAAAATTAATAAAAATTACAGATGTTTTCTTGTCAGTATTGTGTGTAATAGTTTTTGTATTTATAACATTGGGAACAATTTATCATCCTGAAAAATTTGTGTTTTATGATAATGTCGAGTCGTATAATTATATGACAGTTTTCAATGTAACAAAATCGGAATCAACAATCCCTGTTTTTAAGGGTAGAACAGACGGAGAAACATCTGCTGATATCTCATTGTTCGGAATTATTCCCGTAACACAGGTTGAAGCAATTGAAACAGACAGAAAATATGTAAATATCGGAGGAAATCTTGTAGGAATAAAAATCTATACTGATGGTCTTCTTGTTGTTGATGTTCAGGATGTTGACACAATAAACGGATTAATCAGTCCGGGGCAGGTATGCGGTATCAGAAAAGGGGATATAATTACCCATATAAATGATGAAATTGTAAAATCCGTATCAGATTTTTCACAGAAAGTATCTTTATCGGAAGGTGAAAATGTAAGTATAACCGTAAAAAGAGAAAATAATACTTTCTATTTTTCTCTTAAACCGTGCTATTCAGAAAGTGAAGGTAAGTACAGATGCGGATTATGGCTCAAAGACAGTACCGCAGGTATCGGAACACTTACTTTTACTGATCCTGTAAGCGGTAAATTTGCTTCTCTCGGTCACGCAATTTATGATTCTGATACAAAGAGTGTTCTTACTGTAAGTGAGGGCGATATTATGAAGGCATCACTGAATGGTTGTCAGAAAGGCGATAAGGGGCAGACAGGGCAGATAAAAGGAGTATTTTCTTCCGTTGATTTCGGTGATATTCTTGAAAACAATGAATTCGGTGTTTACGGTATTTATGATGAAAGTGAAACTGATAATAATTCTATGTTCCCCGTAGCATCTCAATCTGAAATTAAAACAGGTGAAGCTCAGATAATTTCAACTGTTTCGGAAGAAGGTCCTGAAGTATACGATATCGAAATTGAAAAAATCAATTATTCCTCAGAAAAACAGTCCAGGTCTATGGTTATAAAAGTAACAGATGAGGACCTTATTGAACAGACAGGCGGAATTATCCAGGGAATGAGCGGTAGTCCCATAATTCAGAACGGAATGTTTGTAGGCGCTGTTACTCACGTTTTTCTGAATGACCCCGAAAGAGGTTACGGAATTTTTGCAGAAACAATGATTGATACAATGAACGAAATTGAATAATGGTATTAATAAAGCGGATTCAAATCCGCTTTTTTCATTGACTTTTTATTTTTCTCATGTTATCATTTAGAAAAAAACGGAGGATAACACATCAGTTGTTTCTTTGATATGGATAAACAGTATTTTCAGCCTTTTGAAACAGGCACTATGGGTTCAAAAACTTACAGAATCCCTGCAATTTATACTCTTCGGGATGGCTCTGTAATTGCTGCCGCTGATATGAGATATGATCACGGGTCAGATTCTGCTAATAATATTGATACTCTTCTTGCATTTTCAGAAAACGGTTACGGTGAGTGGAAATATAATGTTGTGAACTATTTCGATGACTATGCAGATACTCATACTGATACGGAAAGTGCATCATTTATTGATACTGCAATTGTACAGTCCCGTAACGGAAGAATTTTCATCCTCACTGATGTATGGACAGCTTACGGCGGGTATATGACCTGTAAAAAGGGAAAAGGTTTCGTTAACGTAAACGGTAAAGAACATCTTCTCCTTACAACCGGTTCTTGTTCCGATGAACTGAAAACTTTTGAGTTCTATATCGGTGATTATAAAGATGGTTATGCACCTGTAATGAAACTTTCAGATAACTCTGCAACAGAATATACTGTTGACGAAGATTGCTGTATTTATAAAAACAATGAACCTCTTTATCAGCCACAGGTCGGTTCTGATAAGCAGATTAAACAGAATGTATATTACGATAAATCTTATTTTTCAGCTTACAGAACCTGTTATCTCTGGTTGAGATATTCAGACGATAACGGCATAACGTGGAGCAAACCTTTAAATATTTCCTCACAGATAAAAAAGAAAAAAGAAGGCTTTGTAGGTGTCGGCCCCGGCAGAGGTGCTACCGTTGAAATTAATGGCAAAGAAAGAATTTTTTTCACTCTTTACGTCAACGGTCTTATAAAAGGTGCCTGTGAAGAAGTAGTTGTCATTTATTCAGATGACAATGGTAAAACCTGGAATCGTTCTGATACGAAACACGGTTTCGGAGTAGGAAAAACAAGTGAATCTCAGATTGTCAATCTGCCCGACGGAACACTCAGAATTTACGCAAGAAATAAAGGTAATTTTGTTGCATATTCAGACAGCGATGATGGCGGCGTAAAATGGTCTAAATTCAGACACGATAAAAATCTGACTGCTTTCGGAAACTGTATGGTTTCGTTCATCAATTACTCAAAAAAGATTAACGGAAAAAGTGTTATTGTAGGTTCTTTCCCGTCTGATATAAAAAAGAGAGCAAGTGGTGTAATAACTGTCGGTCTTGTTGGTGAAAACAATAAGGTTGACTGGATTTCAAAATATAAAGTTAATGATACGTTTTTTGCTTATTCCTGCCTTACAGAGCTTTCAGACGGAAATATAGCATTCCTTTATGAAGATGAAGCATCTCATATTACATATAATATTTTTGCTCTTTCCGATGACGGAAAACTTACTTTAATCAAGGATTGAAATATATGAAATATAAAATTTTTGCAAATCACGCACACGTTTTTCCTCAAGAATCAAAACCCACAGGTACAGTTGAAAAGCTTCTTGAACTTATGGAAGAATGTGAGATTGAAAAAGCAGTCTGTTTTGCTCCTTTTCACGGTCATTATGAGTATTTCGGTCTGAAAGGAGAGCCGAATGAGTTTCTTGCTGAGAAACTTGTAGGCAAAGATAACCTTTACGGATTTGGTACAGTCAATACTGATACCGATGATATTGAAGAACAGGTTGAAAAAATTGTTTCTTATGGATTCAAGGGAATAAAACTTCATCCTGCTTATCAGGAATTCAATCTTCTCGGTGAAAAGGCTGAAAGAATCTATAAGAAAGCTGAAGAGCATAATCTCTTTCTTTCATTCCATACCGGTGTTCACTGGCACAGAATTGCTGATTATAATATGCTTATGTATGATGAAATAGCATTCAATCACCCCACTCTCCGTTTTAGTATGGAACATCTCGGAGGTTATCATTTCTTCCGTGAAGGTCTTGCAGTTATGGTTAATAACTCAAGAAATGATGTCCGTAACACTTTTGCAGGATGGACATCAATTGCTATGGGTGAAAACGGTCTTTATGATGAATGGAGCCATTCTGACGATGAACTGAGAACTCTTATTTATCAGACAGATCACGAAAATCACATTTTCGGACTTGATTTTCCCTATAAAGGTGTTGATTACACTAAAGCAGCTATCGAAAGAATCCTTAATCTCGATATTCCCGAAGATGCTAAAGAAAAAATTCTTGGTGTTAATCTTGCAAGGGAGCTTAATGTTGAGCTTTAATGAATAAAATATTATTTTTCCTCCGAAACTAATTTTCGGAGGTTTTTTTATGCTTAAAGAATTAAAGAACTTTGCAGTTTATCTTTCCGATTATTTATTGTTGTTGCTTTTTTTTGTAACAACCTTTTTTATTATGTTGTTTCTCATTTTTGACACAACATATCTTTCTCAACTCGGAATTTTTGATAATAAGTTGATTCATATGTTGATTTCTTTCTTTGCATCTGTTGAAATCTGCGGACTGTTTTTTTCTTATTATTATTTTAAATTGAAAAAGCTGATGCACTTTTCACGTGTGGACAGAAAACAGATTAATCTTAATCTGATTATCAGATTTATTTATCTGCAACTGATTGTATGTTTTATTAGAATAGTTGCATTTGTAGTTTTTTTCAGCCCGTCTGCACTTTTTTTATCTGCACTCGTTTATTCAGTTGAAAAAGGTGTTTCTGAAAGAGTATTTATTCTTCTTGCAGTTTGTAGTGTATTTATATTTTTTATATCAATATTTACATTTTCTGTTTATAGTCAGAAATTATGTTTTCTCAAATTTGCATTTATCAGGTCACCATATCTGAGTTTTAAATCTCAGTTTAGTTTTGCATCTGAAATTGCAGACGGTAATATGTTATCTCTTCTTGTGCTCAGACTAAGCAATATTCCGAAAAAGATTCTTTCTCTTCTTGTTCTTCCTGCGATTTATTTTCTGCCGGATTGTCTTTATGATGTATATGATTTTATTAAAGCAAAAGAAAATCCGTATCCACATAAGGTGAATACGGAAAAAACTGTAGTGTTTTATTTTGAACCAATAAAAGGGAAGTGATTATTGCATTGTTTCCTGTTTTACTTTATGGTCAATGACGTGTCTTGAATCGAGCTCTTTTCTGATATCATCAACAGAAATACCCATTTCAACCATAAGCACAAGAATATGATATGCAAGGTCGGAAATTTCATAGATTGTTTCTTCTTTTGAATTTTTTGCAGCGCCGATGATGACTTCTGTACATTCTTCGCCGACCTTTTTCATTATCTTATCAAGACCCTTTGTGAAAAGGTATGTTGTGTATGAACCTTCCTGCATCTGAGTTTTTCTGCCTTTGATAAGGTCATAGAGCGCATCAATTGAGAAATCTGTCTTATCATTATCTTTGTATAAAAGATTGAAGAAACAGCTCTCTGCGCCTGTATGGCAGGCAGGACCGTCTTTGATTACTTTTACAACAAGTGCATCTTTGTCACAGTCTGTTTTTATAGAAACAATGTGCTGTCTGTTACCGCTTGTTTCTCCTTTTCTCCACAGCTCCTGTCTTGAGCGTGAGAAGAAGCATGTCATTTTTTCTTCAAGAGTGATTGAAAGGCTTTCTGCATTCATATATGCAACTGTCAGCACTTCTCCTGTGAAAAAGTCCTGAACAACTGCAGGAATAAGTCCCTTATCGTCAAATTTAAGTTCTTTTATAATTTCCTCGTACATTTTTAAATTCTCATTTCTATATTGTTGTCGTTAAGATACTTTTTAAGGTCAGAGATTTTGACTTCTCCGAAATGGAATATTGAAGCAGCAAGACCTGCATCAACACCGGGTACTTCATTAAAAAGTGTTTTAAAATGTTCCATACATCCTGCACCGCCCGAAGCGATAACGGGTACTGATACAACATCGCAGATTGCTCTGAGCATTTCAAGGTCAAATCCGTTTTTTACTCCATCTGTGTTGATTGAGTTTACAACGATTTCGCCTGCACCGTTTGCTGTACATTTTTTTGCCCATTCAATCGCATCAATGCCTGTGTCTTCTCTTCCGCCTTTTGCAAAAATTCTGAACTGACCGTCAACTCTTTTAACATCCATTGAAAGAACAACACACTGGTCGCCGTATTTTTTTGCCGCTTCACCTATAAGTGAAGGATTTCTGATAGCACCTGAATTGACACTTACTTTGTCGGCACCGCTTTTGAGCACCCTGTCGAAATCTTCAACAGAATTTATGTTTCCTCCGACCGTCAGGGGGATGAAAATGTTACTTGCAACATTTTTAAGAACATCGCTGAAAAGACTTCTGCCTTCAAAGCTTGCTGTTATATCATAGAAAACAAGCTCATCAGCACCGCTGTCGTTATAGAATTTTGCAAGAACAACGGGATCCTGAACGTCCTGAATTCCTTCAAAATTGACACCTTTTACAACTCTGCCGTTTCTTATATCAAGACAGGGGATAATTCTTTTTGTTATCATAATTCGTCACCTGCGTATCCCAGAACTTCATTAAGGTCAATTCTGTTTTCGTAAATGGCTTTGCCGATTATTGCACCATAACAGTCAAATTCACAAAGAGCCCTGATGTCATCCATTGATGAAATACCGCCCGAAGCAATTACATTTAAGTTTCCGATTTTCTTAAGTTCACGGTATGCATCAACATTTGTTCCGCTAAGCTTACCGTCCTTTGAGATATCTGTGTAAATAACGGTTTCAACGCCGTTTTCTGCAAGTTTTTTACAAAAATCAAAGGAATTAACCTTTGTTACTTCAAGCCAGCCGTTGACAGCTACAAAACCATCTTTAGCATCAACACCTACTGCGATATGACTTCCGAATTTTTTTACCATATCACAAAGAAAAGGGAAGTTGTTGATAGCTGCCGTGCCGAGAATAAGTCTGTCAACTCCTGCGTCAACATAGTGCTGAATTTTCTCTTCAGTTCTGATTCCGCCGCCGGTCTGAATAAACAGATTGGTTTCCCTTGCTATCTCGCAGATAATATCTGTGTTTGCACTTCCGCCGTCTTTTGCTGAATCAAGATCAACTACGTGAAGATGCTTTGCGCCCATTCTTTCAAACATTTTTGCAGTTTCAACGGGTGAGTTACCGTATGTTTTCATTCTGTCGTAATCGCCTTCGGTCAGTCTTACAACCTTACCGCCACGAAGGTCTATTGCAGGAAATATTCTCATACTGTCACCTCATTGAAAGCTTTTAACATATCAAGACCTACCTGACCGCTCTTTTCGGGATGGAACTGTGCACCGAAAATGTTGTCTTTACATACAAGGCCGGGAACATTTACTTCATACTCTGAATATGCTATAAGTGAATCATCGCAATCTTTTGCATAGAATGAATGTACATAGTATACATAATCATTGTCGCCGGTATATTTAAGTATAGGATTTGTCTTGTCTTTGATGATAAGCTTATTCCAACCGATATGGGGAACTTTAAGGTCTTTTCTTATATCTTCATTAAGAGGACATACAGAACCCTTTATGTAGCCGAGTCCGTCGTGTTCACCGTATTCGTAACTTTTCTCAAAAAGTAACTGCATGCCAAGACAGATTCCGAGTAAAGGTTTGCCGTTTTTTACTTGCTCGTCAATAACGGGGATAAGTCCGGTATCAACAAGTTTCTGTTTTGCATCTGCAAAAGCACCTACACCGGGAAGAATGATTCTGTCTGCCTTTTTAATTATTTCTGCATCTGATGTGACAACTGCATCAATTCCCAGATGCTCAAGAGAGCCGACAAGTGAAAACAGATTGCCTACACCATAGTTAATTATTGCTATCATTTATAAAATGCCTTTCGTTGAGGGGATTTCATCTTTAAATTTTTCATCAATTGAAACTGCAGTTTTCAGTGCTCTTGCAAGAGCTTTGAATGCACCTTCAATGATGTGATGTGAATTTGTTCCGTCGAGTTGTTTTAAATGAAGATTGATTTTTGCACTTCTGGTGAATGCCGCCATAAATTCTTCAACAAGCTCTGTATCAAAATCACCGACTTTTTCGGTGGGGATTGCGAGCTTGTAATTAAGACAAGCTCTGCCTCCTGCATCAACTGCACAGAGAATGAGTGATTCATCCATAGGAAGAATTATGTGACCGTATCTGCAGATACCTTTAGCGTCACCGATACATTTTGAGAGCGCGTCACCGAGAACAATTGCAATATCTTCTGCTGTATGGTGATAGTCAACATTTGTGTCACCTTTGCATGTAACATCAAGGTCAAATCTTGAATGTTTAGCAAAAAGAGTAAGCATATGGTCAAGAAAACCGCAACCTGTATCAATTGTTGATTTACCTGTACCGTCAATATTGAGAGTCAGTCTGATATCTGTTTCTGCAGTTTTTCTTTCTGTACTGAATGTTCTCATAATATCATCCTTTCAGAATTTCATCTGTAGCTTCAATAAGAGCTTTCATCTGCTCAATTGAACCGATTGTGATTCTTACATAGTCTTTAATTCTTTCTTTACTGAAATATCTTACAACAATGTTTCTCTTCCTGAGTTCGTTGAAATATTCTTCGCCGGAAAGTGTATTGTGTTTTGCAAAAATGAAATTTGCTTTTGAATCGGGAATTGTAAAACCTCTTTTTGTGAGTTCATTTACAGTATATTCTCTGTTTGAAATGATTTCCGATATACATCTGTTGAAATATTCTGTATCAAGAACTGATTCTTTTCCTGCGATAATTGAAAGTCGGTTCAGGTTATAAGGGTTGAATGAAAATTTCATTTTGCACATATCAGCAATAAGTTCAGGGGTAGAAATTGCAAAACCGATTCTTGCACCTGCAAGATTTCTTGATTTTGAGAATGTTCTTGAAACAATGAGATTATCGTATTTGTCAACAAGTGAAACGGCACTTTCTGCACCGAAATCAACATAAGCTTCATCGATAAGTACAACAGAATCTTTGTTTGACTCAAGAATTTTTTCAATATCAGTGAGTGAAAGCGCAAGTCCTGTCGGTGCATTGGGATTTGCAATAAAAATCGGCTTGTTTTTGCCGATATAATCTTTAATACCGATTGATAAATCATCCTTTAACGGTATGATTTCAGGCTCCAGACCGTAAAGCTCACAGAAAACAGGATAGAAACCGTATGTGATGTCTGCGAAACAAGGCTCGTTAACCTTGTCGCAGAAAGCCTGAAATGCAAAGGCCAGGATTTCATCTGAACCATTGCCCATAAGTATCTGATTTGAACTTACACCGAATGTTTTTGCAATTGCATCAATTACTTCCTTTGTGTCGGGGTCTGAATACAGATTGAGCTTTGAGAGTTCTTCATTGTTCAATGCTTCAATTACCTTCGGTGACGGTGGAAACGGGCTTTCATTTGTATTTAGTTTTATTAAATTACTTACTTTCGGTTGTTCACCGGGAGTATAGGGTTCTATATTAGAAAATCTTTCTGATAAAAATCGAGACATTTATAACACTTCTTAAAATTTATTGAATCTGATTCCGATTGACTTTCCGTGAGCCTGTAAACCTTCACGGGCAGCAAAATCTTCTATTCTTTCGTGACATTTTTCAAGCGCTGACTCTGAATAATAAATGAATGAAGATTTTTTGATGAAATCGTCAACGGAAAGGGGAGAAGAGAATCTTGCAGTTCCGCTTGTGGGGAGTGTGTGGTTCGGACCCGCAAAATAATCACCAAGTGCTTCGGGAACATTCTTTCCGAGGAATATACTTCCTGCATTTTTGATAAGAGGAAGAAGTTCAAAAGGATTTTCAACGCATACTTCAAGATGTTCGGGAGCAATCTCATTGCTGAGTTTAACTGCTGTATCAATAGAATCAACAATGAAAATCTTTCCGTTATTGTCAATTGATTCTCTTGCAATATCTTCACGAGGAAGAAGCTTTAACTGTCTTTCAATTTCATCAGCAACTTTTTTTGCAAAATCAATATCTGTTGTAACAAGAACAGAACTTGCCATTCTGTCATGTTCAGCCTGAGAAAGAAGGTCAGCAGCAACATTTGCGGGATCGCAAGTGGGATCTGCAATAACGAGAATTTCACTCGGTCCTGCAATCATATCAATGCTGACTTTACCGTAAACCTGCTTCTTTGCAGTTGCAACGAAAATGTTACCGGGACCGACGATTTTATCAACTTTTGGAACACTTTCAGTACCGTATGCAAGGGCTGCAACAGCCTGCGCTCCGCCGAGTTTGAATATTTTTGTTACACCTGCAATTTTAGCAGCTGTGAGAATTGCAGGATTGATTTTTCCGTCAGCTGAAGGGGGAGTGACCATTACGATTTCGCTGACACCTGCAATTTTTGCAGGAACGGCATCCATAAGGACAGTACTCGGATATGCAGCTGTACCGCCGGGTACATAAAGACCTGCTTTTTCAACAGGAGTAATTTTCTGACCGAGAACGATACCGTCTTCCTTTGTAAAAACAAAATCATTTCTGACCTGCTTTGAATGAAAATCTGCAATATTATCTCGTGCCTGACGGAGAGTTTCTATGAAATATTCATCGGTCTGTGAAAATGCTTCTTCGATTTCTTCTTCTGAAACAAGGAGAGTATCAAGCTTGCATTTATCAAACTTTTCGCAATATTCAAACAGAGCTTTGTCACCGTTTGTTTTTACATTTTCAATTATTTCTTCAACAATTTTTTCGATCTGTTCGTTTTTCTTTTCGTCTTCACGGGTAAAAACGGTGAAATCGGAAACAGTTTTTGTATCTATAATCCTAATCATTTTTGTAATTCCTCGCTGAATTTTGTTACAATTTTATTAATCTCTTCTGTTTTGAATTTGTAACTTGCTTTGTTTGCAATAAGTCTTGCACTGATGGGAAGAATTTCAGTCAGAACACCGAGATTGTTTTCTTTTAATGTTGTTCCTGTTTCAACAATATCTACGATAACATCTGATAAATCAAGAATCGGTGCAAGTTCGATTGAACCGTTAAGCTTGATTATTTCAATATTTCTGTTTATGCTTTTATAATATGTCTTAGCAATATTAACAAACTTTGTAGCAACTCTGAGTGCCACATCTGGATTGTCAATAAAATCATTTTTTCCTGCAACACACATTCTGCATTTTCCTATATTAAGATCAAGAAGTTCGTAAACATCGGGTTCATATTCAAGAAGAATATCTTTGCCTACGATACCGATATCTGCCGCACCGTGTTCAACATAAATGCTGACGTCCGAGGGCTTAACAAGGAAGTAACTGATTCCGTTTTCTTCACTTGTAAAAACAAGCTGACGTGAATCAGAATGCATTTCATCGCAGTCGTAACCGATCTTTGCAAAAATATCAAAAACTTTGTTTCCGAGCCTGCCTTTAGGTAATGCTACACTTATCATAATGTAACCTCCTTTACATCAGTACCCTCAACGGAATAAATTTTAGAATTATATGTGATTTCAGGAATTTGAGTGACTGCTGTGTAAGAAATGTTTTCGGAATCAAGCTTGTTGCAGAAATCTGCAAGCGTTTTTATATCGGAATTGTCGGAATAAAGAACAATTACATCGGTACCGTTTTTGTTTCTGATATGCAGCTTACGGTCAAGAGCATCAAAATAGATTGCAAAACCCATTGCCTGTGTATTTTCTTTTCCCATTTTTGAAAGAAGCATATCGTATCTTCCGCCGGAAAGCACATCACGGGGGATTGAATGAACATAACCGTGCATAAGAATACCGTTGTAATAACTCGGATCATCAGTAACTGAAAAATCAATTCTGATGTGTTTCTCAAGACCTGAAATCTTAAGAAGATTATAGATCGAATTTACTTCATTGACTGCATCCTGCATTCTGCTGTTGAGTGAGTTTGATAATGCATTGTTAATTGCGTCTTCATTTGCTGACTTACAGGACATAACATCAACAGCAGTGGTTACGGGGCTTTTAGGAAGCGAATGAGCATCAGCGAGTTTTATAAGGTCGTGAGCATTCTTTTCTTTGAATAATTTATGTAATTCGTTTCTTAAATGAGTGTCGTTTGTCAGACAGTCAAGCAAACCTTCTGTGTAACCCATATGTGAAATTTCAAGAATTGCGTTTTCATCAAGTTCAAGAAGACTCTTGATCGCAAGAGTTATGATTTCAACAGTCTGAAAAAGGTCGATATTTCCGATTACTTCAAGACCAACCTGTGAAATTTCTTTGAATTCGTGAATATCCTTTGATTCACGATACACATTTTCCGTATAATAGAGCTTCTGTCTTTCTGCTGAATCATCGGCATTTTTGACAATACTTAATGTAACATCAGGCTTTAAAGCCATCAGCTTCCCGTTAAGGTCAGTGAATGTGATGATTCTGTTGCCTACAAGGAAATCCTTATTCCTTGCATAGAAATCGTAAGATTCAAATTTGCTCATTCTGAACTTTTTGAATCCTTTATCTTCATAAAGCTTGCGCAGTTTAAGAACCGTAAGCTCGTCATTATATAAAAAGCTTAAATTGTCTGACAAAATAATCACCCTGATTAATTAGAATAAACCTTCGATAGTACCGTCTTCGTGTATATCGATTTTAAGTGCACTGGGAACTTTGGGAAGACCGGGCATTGTAAGAATGTCACCTGTCATAACTGTAATGAATCCGGCACCTGAGTAGAGTCTTACGTCTCTTACAGTAATTTTGAAATTTTCGGGACGGCCAAGTTTAGTTGGGTCATCTGAAAGTGAATACTGAGTTTTTGCGATGCAGACAGGGAGTTTATCTCTTCCGAGTCTTTCGATTTCCTTTACAGATTTATCTGCAGCGGCTGTGAAGATTACACCGTCAGCGCCGTAAATTTCTTTTGCGATTGTTTCAACCTTTTCTTTGATTGACTTTTCTGTTTCATAAAGGAAATGGAAGTTGTTTGTTGCTTCATTTGCATCGATTGTGTCGCATACAAGCTGTGCAAGTTCTGCAGCACCTTCGCCACCCTTTGCAAAGCCTTCTGATACACATGCAACAGCACCGTGTTCCTTGCAATAATCTTTGATTATTGCTATTTCTTCATCTGTATCTGTATAGAACTTATTTATTGCAACAACAACGGGAACACCGTATTTTCTCATATTCTCAATGTGGGCACCGAGATTTACAATACCTTTTTTCAGAGCTTCAACATTTGTGTTTGATGTTTCAGCCTTGGGAACACCGCCGTTATACTTGAGAGCACGGCAAGTTGCAACAAGAACAATACAGGAGGGTTTGATTCCGGCTGCTCGGCATTTGATGTCAAGGAATTTTTCTGCACCGAGGTCTGAACCGAAACCGCCTTCTGTGATAGTGTAATCAGCAAGCTTGAGAGCAAGCTTTGTTGCTCTTACAGAGTTGCAGCCGTGAGCAATATTTGCGAAAGGTCCGCCGTGGATGATAGCGGGTGTGTTTTCGAGTGTCTGAACAAGGTTCGGATTGATTGCATCTTTCATAAGAAGCGTCATTGCACCTGCACAACCGAGTTCTTTACAGTAAACAGGTTCACCTGCATAGTTGTATGCAACAAGAATATTTTCAAATCTTTCTTTAAGGTCCTTAAGATTCTTTGAAAGACAGAGTATTGCCATAATTTCACTTGCAACAGTAATGTTGAAGCCGTCTTCACGGGGAACACCGCATACCTTACCGCCAAGACCTATAACAATATTGCGGAGGGCTCTGTCATTCATATCCATACATCTTTTGAAAAGGATTCTTCTCTGGTCAATGCCGAGTTCGTTGCCCTGCTGAATATGGTTGTCAATAATTGCACAAAGGAGATTGTTTGCCGCTGTGATAGCGTGCATATCACCTGTAAAGTGAAGGTTGATATCTTCCATCGGAACAACCTGTGAATATCCGCCGCCGGCAGCACCGCCTTTAATACCGAAAACGGGTCCGAGTGAAGGTTCGCGAAGAGCAATAATTGCTTTTTTTCCGATGACGTTCATAGCTTGACCGAGACCGACTGTAACAGTTGTCTTACCTTCACCGGCGGGGGTGGGATTGATTGCTGTAACAAGAATGAGTTTGCCGTCGGGATTGTTTTCTGTTGCTCTGAAAAGGTCATCATTGAGTTTGGCTTTGTATTTGCCGTAAAAATCAAGATAATCTTCGCTGATACCTACAGAAGCCGCAACTTCTTTAATGGGAAGCATTTTGGATGACTGTGCTATTTCTACATCTGTTAACATATAAACCACTCCATAATAAATATTTTATATTATAATACTATTACATTTAAATTTAATTTCAAATAAGAAAAATAAAATGAATATTTTATAAAAATTTGAACCGCCATAAATTGACGGTTCAATCAGGTATTATTCTTTTAAAATAGGTGCATATCTCAGCTCAATATTATTTTCGCCTTTACTTGCTCCGAATGTAATCTGACAAGAATCTGAGCCTATGATTTCATTGATAGCGTATTTACATTTTGAAATGATTTCATAAGGCTTAACAGGGGAATATATAACAGCTTTTTTTCTTGTTGATGAATCACAGTTGAATGTTAATGTAAATGTGTCTGTTACCCGGTTATAGTGATATTTTTTAATTTCTCCCGGGACTGCAACAGGATAAGGACGACAGATAATATCCATAATTTTCTCATCAAGAAGTCCGTCCATATAACACCAGTATGTCTGTGACCAATGTTTATTATCAAAATATTCAAGAAGATGCTCAAGGTGAGGATATTCGTCACTTCCGGGTACCATACCGCCCCATTCACCTACAATCACAGGAACACCGAGTCTTGACTGGGTTTTTGCGTGCTGGTCAAAAATTGCGTCTACACGATTATTACCTGCTGTGTTTGTGTAAACTGAGTCAACTGTAATGTCGTAACCGTGAGGAGCAAAACAGATGTTTTCTTCAAGCTTGCCGTCATCATATTTTATGCGGGGAGTTGAACTCGGAATACTTGAATTTGAGTAATACGAAGCCTCCATAACAATAATACCCTTGTCGGTAACCTCTCTGATAGCGGTTGAGATTTTTTTCATAAACGGGTAGTATTTATCGACATCAAAATTCATTATGATAAGGTCGCCTGAAGATGTGATTTCCCTTACCAATGATTTATCATCAAGTGCAGAAAGGATTGCTTTAACCGGGTCATCTTTAGTTATGTTTTTGATAACATCTGCAATCTGATTTTTTCTGGAAACGATTGCTTTTGTCCCTGATTTAATAATATTTTTAAAAACCTTTCCTCCGCTTGTGCCAGGGAACGGCTCGTTGAGAATATCAAATCCGAAAAGATTTTCCTTATTTTTAAACCGTGTTGCAACGTGTTTCCACATGTCTGCAAACCAGTCTTGAAGTCCTTTTCCTGCAACGGGAACATTTGCCCAGAAATTATCAAAAGCTCTGTGAACAGCTTTGTCTATAAAATAACCTTCAGCCCAGATAATAAGAGGCTTTCTGCGTTTGTATGAGTCAGTTATAGTTGCCCAGTCAGGCATACCGTGGAAACAGTCCTGATGAACATCAAGATATACATAAATTCCGTATTTACAAGCCATATCAACGAAATTTTCCATATAATCAAGATATTCTTCATTGTATATTCCGGGCATAGGCTCAATAGCTTTCCAGACAAGACCAAAACGAATAAGGTTTATGCCTTTTTCTGAGAATCTGCGGAACATATCTTCATTCCAGTTTACGTTGAAATAATCCATCTGTCCTGTCTTTTCGTCGTAATGACCTTTGTTGACAAGATTAATACCGTTGAATATTCTTTCTCTGCCTGACTCGTCGACAAAAGTTGTTCCTTTTACATAAATTCTCTCCATAATATACATCTCCATTAATTTATAGTTATATTTTATCATAAAAAAATTTATTGTCAACAAAAAAACTGCGCCAATGAATGACGCAGTTGTTAATTTAAGCTTTTTTCTTTGATTTTATTGTTTCTGCAAGGTCAAAATCGTTTACTTTTTTGAGAAGACCTTTTTCAGATTTTTCAAGCATAGCAAGGATTGCTTTGACAATGAAGAAAGCAATTACAGCAGCTACAGTGCCGCAGATCATACCACCAATAACGTCTGTGCAGTAATGTACCATAAGGTAAATTCTTGAACAACCGATAAGTACTGAATAAATGGGGAAAATCCATTTGATTTTCTTGTTGCTTACTGAGAAGAGAAGAGCCATACCGATTTCAAAAGCACCTGTTGTGTGGCCGCTTGGGAAACTTCTGTAAAGAGATTCGGGATGAGCACCTGCTTCTGTGTACCACTGCCAGTACTGAGCATTGTCGACAAGTGACTGGAAAGGTCTGGGTCTTAAAACAAACGGTTTCATAACAACATTTGTTATGAGTGTACCGACTACAATTGCAAGCACAAGTGTTGCGCCTACTTTTCTTGTTTTTTTGAAAAGGCAGAGAATAAGACCGACAAAAGCAAGGGGAATGATGAACTCTGAATCACCGAAATGTGTGAATGCTTCAACTATGGGAGTAAGCCAATCTGTATGTAATTTGCCGAAGAATTCAAAAACAGAAAAATCAAAATTTGCGAATGTTGTATCAAGCCATACGGCAAATGCTGATGGTACAACAGCTTCTGATAATGGAATCATATGTGAAACCTCCTTGTAAAATTTATTTTATTATAACACAATTTCATATTTTTTCAAGGTATAAAATTATTAAATATTTTCTTGACTTTTTTTTTAGTAATAAGTATAATATCCTCTATATTATTGAAAGGATTGATAGTAATGCAGAATTACTTTCAGCCTGAAATTGAATGTGCTTCACTTGAAGATATAAAAAAACTTCAGAGCGAAAAGCTTGTTCGACAGGTTAAAAATGTATATGATAATGTTAAATATTATCGGAATCTTATGGATGAAAAAGGTGTAACACCTGATGATATAAAGTCAATTGATGATCTTTACAAACTTCCGTTTCTTTCTAAAGCAGACCTTCGTGATGCTTATCCTTATGGTCTTCTCGGTACAGATCTTAAAAACTGTGTAAGAATTCATTCGACAAGCGGAACAACAGGTAAGCGTGTTGTTGCATTTTATACACAGAATGATATCAACCTCTGGGAAGACTGCTGTGCAAGAGCGATTGTTGCTGCAGGCGGTTCTGATGAAGATATCTGTCAGGTAGCATACGGTTACGGGCTTTTTACCGGCGGTTTTGGTCTTAACGGCGGTTCTCAGAAAGTCGGTTGTCTTACACTTCCTATGTCTTCAGGTAATACTGAAAGACAGATAGAGTTTATGAGAGATCTTCATTCAACAATTCTCTGCTGTACACCTTCATATGCTGCGTATATCGGAGAAACACTTAAGGAAATGGGACTCACTCCTGATGACCTTGATCTTAAAGCCGGAATTTTCGGTGCAGAACCCTGGACTGAAGAAATGCGTCATGATATAGAAAAAGCTCTCGGTATCAAAGCTTATGATATTTTTGGTCTTACAGAGTCAACCGGTCCCGGTGTTGCATTTGAATGCTGTGAACAGACAGGTATGCACGTTAATGAAGACCATTTTATTCCCGAAATTATCAATCCCGATACCGGTGAGGTTCTTCCTCTGGGAGAAAAGGGTGAACTTGTTTTTACTAATATTGATAAAGAAGGTTTCCCGCTTCTCAGATACAGAACAAGAGATATCTGCGTTCTTTCACGTGAAAAATGCTCATGTGGCAGAACACTTATCAAAATGGCCAAGCCAATGGGAAGAAGTGACGATATGCTTATTATCCGTGGTGTTAATGTTTTTCCGTCACAGATTGAAACAGTACTTCTCAAAGAAGGTTATTCACCCAATTATCTTATTGAAGTTGACAGAAAGAATAATGTTGATACTCTTGATGTGTTTGTTGAACTTAATCCTGAACAGTTTACAGATACAGTCAAAGGTGTTGCAGCAAAAGAAAAAGAACTTGCACTTGCAATCACTCAGATGCTCGGTATCAGACCTTCTGTTCATCTTGTTGCCCCTAAATCAATTACCAGAAGTGAAGGTAAAGCTGTAAGAGTTATCGATAAACGTAAACTTCACGATTGATTCTGAAAGGAGAATCTAAAAATGAGTGTTAAACAGATTTCTGTTTTTATTGAAAACAAAACAGGTAAACTTGCAGAAGTAACAAGATTCATTGCTGAAAACAATATAAATATGAAAGCCCTTTCTGTTGCTGATACACACGATTTCGGTATACTCAGAATTATCTGCGAAAATCACGATTCGGCGGTAAAAGTTCTCAAAGACGGTGGTTTTGTAGTAGCAGAAACAGAAGTTCTTGCTGTTGAAATTCCCGATACACCGGGTGCACTTGCAGAGATTCTTGAAGTCCTTGTAAAAGCTGATATTGCTGTTGAATATACTTATGCATTCCTTTCTGTAAAAAATATCGGACACGCATATATGATTTTCAGAGTTGATAACAATGCCAATGCAAAAACAGCTCTCGTTGATGAAGGTTTCAATGTTGTAAACCATGAAACACTTTTCTGATCAATTTGATAATAAAACCGTATCGGACTTGCGTCTGATACGGTCTTTTTTTATTCTTCAAGTGCTTTGAGAAGGTTGTTTACATCTGATTTTGTAGGAATTTCATCATTGCGGATAACAGGATAATTGAATGATACTTCGGGTTTTGCATTTCTTTCTGCTGTTGCTATAGCTTCAGATTCTGCTTTGTAGCGGATATATTCCATTTCAAGAACAGTTGTTACGGTGTGAATTCCCTTTTCATCAAGCTTTGAAAGTTTTTCAATAAGATTTTTTGTTGTGTCAGAAACAACTACGGGATAAATACCGTTTACAAGTCTGATGTCAAGAGCATTACACATTTTGCAGACTGTTGAAAAAGCTGTACCGCTGATGCCGTTTTTGATTGCACTGACGATTGTGGTCTGAGGAATACCAAGTTCTTCTGAGAATCTTCTTGTGCTTGAAAATTTCAATTTGATATTCTTCTTGATAAGTTGTGTTAATTCGTCCATATTCTTTATTATACCTCCGTATAATTTTCGTTTTTATTATATCAGAACAATTTTAGAATGTCAATCAAAAATTAACAAATTGTTAATTTTCTGATTATTATATTAATGAATGTTTTCAAAATTGAAAACATATGTATATAAAGGAGGTAAAAATGATGAATAACTTTTCGGACGTGTTAATGTTTTTACCGGTTTTATTACAACAAAAATTATCAAGTTTAAGTGATGAAATCAAAGAAAATACATTTGAAATAAGATTGCGTATAAATAAACCTGTTGTTCTTTTTGGTAAATACGGAACAATTTTTATTAAAATAAATCAAACTTATTCTTCTATAAATGCGGAAGGCGCATATTGTATAACTGAAAAAGAATTTAATGAAACAGTTTCGTCTATATGTAAATATTCAGTTTATTCACATCAGGAAGATATAAAAAACGGATTTGTGACATTCGGTAACGGAAACAGAGCCGGATTTGCAGGAAAAGCAGTTGTTGAAAACGGAAATGTAATTATGTTGAGTCAGATTACTTCAATAAACATCCGAATTGCTTCTGAAAATTTTAACTTATCTGACAACCTTAAATATCTTATTATGGATTTTGCGGGAATACTTATTGCAGGGCCTCCTTGTAGCGGAAAAACAACAATTCTTAAATCTGTTGCTGAAACATTGTCATCAGATTATTCATATGGTTTTCAAAAAACAACAGTTATTGATGAAAGGTATGAAATGCAGAATCTGAAGGGGCTGAATTGCGATATTTTGAGCGGTTATCCTAAAGCTGATGCAATTGAACATGCAGTAAGAACACTTTCTCCACAAATAATAGTATGTGACGAAATTACATCTTCTGATGAAATCGAAAAAATGGCAGAAGGAATGTACTGCGGTGTGAAATTTATAGCAAGTATTCATCTTTCAACGATTAAAGATATAAAATACAGTCCGTTATTCAGAAAAATTTTGAATCTCGGAATTTTTAATTATATTGTTCTGTTAAAAAACGGAACTGAAACAGGTAAAATCGATAGAATTATCAGAACGGAGGAACTTGTAAATGACATTTTTTCTGACAGCAATCGTGTTGATTGTATCGGTTATAACAGCATATTTTATAATCAGAAATGAAAAAATACATTGTGATAATCTTGTTCAGGTCAGTAGGCTTATTACTGACATCAGAACATCTGCATTATTTTATAATTTGTCATTTGAACAGATAATAAAGCATATATATGAAACAGAAAAATATTATTCACTTGATTTTATCGAATTATTTTCATTAATAAATGATTGTACATTATCTGTTCCTGAAAAATGGAAAAGCTGTGTTGAAAAATCAGATTGTAAATTATATCAATGGGAAAAAGATGTTCTTATAAGATTATGTGATTCATTATGCAGTTGCTCAAGAAATGATATAGAAAATTATTGTAACAGAGCACTTGATGATATTGACAACTTTATCGTAACGGCTCGTGAAAAAAAAGAAAAAACAATAAAAACAAAAGCTGTGTTTACAATTTCAACAGGAGTTATGATTGCATTGTTGTTTATTTGAAGGAGGCAGTGATGGAAGTTGAAATTCTATTTAAAATTGCGGCAATAGGTATTATTGTTGCGGTTCTTAATCAGGTTCTTTCAAGATCAGGACGTGATGAATACACTATGATAACAACTCTTGCCGGACTGATTATTGTGCTTATGATGCTGATTCCTCATCTTGTTGAACTGTTTTCTTACATAAAATCGGTATTTGAATTATGATAAAAATTTTCGGACTTGCAGTTGTTGGTGCTGTTACTTTTATTCTGCTTAAAAAATATTCACCTGAATTCACCGTTCTGTTTGAAACAGGAGCTGCGATATTTATTTTTCTGTTTGTCTATCCGCATCTTTGCGAATTTATTGATGTGGTTAAAACTTACGGTAATGACAGCGGAATCAGTTCTGAATACATCAATATCATCATAAAGGCGCTCGGAATTTCGATTGTGACTCAGTTTTCGTCAGATATGTGTAAAGATGCCGGAGAAACAGCACTTGCAACAAAAACTGAATTCGCCGGGAAAATGATAATGATGGCATCAGTTCTTCCGATAATAAAAACACTTTTTGAACTGACGCTCAGGATAATTGATGCAGGATGATTAAATTACATAAATTGTGCATTATTGGTTTGATAACTCTCACAATTTCTGTCTGTTTATCAATCAATGTCAATGCCGAGGAATTAAGTAATAATAATTTTTATGAATCTGTTATAGAAAAACTAACAGAGAATCTCGATGATGAAACGATTGAAATCCTAGAATCGCTCGGTTTTAAAGATTACACACCTGATGAAATTTCCGAATTATCTCTTAAAGAAACAATAATTCAGTTCTTCAGCATATTTACAGAGAATTTCTCTGAACCTTTTGAGTTTCTGTGCGTCAGTTCAGTAATAATCATATTTTGTTCTATGTCAGGCGGAATTTTAAGTTCTGAAAACAAATCAGGCAAATATTTTGAATATGTTTCGATGATTTTTCTTTCGCTTATAGCATTTTCAAAGATTATTGATATGATAACAAAAACTGTATCAGTAATAAAAATTGTCTGTTTTCTAATGAAACTTCTTTTGCCGGTTCTTATAGCAATTATAGCTTTTTCAGGAAAACCTGCATTAGCTTTGAGTTCAGGGAGTGTATCTTTGTATATTTCAGAGATAATTATTGCTGTCTGTAACGATATTCTTACTCCGTTGTTATGTGTATTTGCAGCAGTATCTGTATGTGGTTCAACTAACGGTTATATCAATATTTCACCTGTTATAAATCTCGTAAAAAAGGTTTTTGCAATAATACTCGGTTTTCTCGGAACGCTGTATTCCGGTGTTCTTACAATAAGAGATGTTGTAGCAGCCGGAACAGATAAAATTGCGGTAAAGGGAATTAAATTTGTTCTCGGATCTGCTGTTCCGATTGTTGGAAGCACTATAAGTGAGGGGCTTTCTGCTGTTGTTTCTGCATTGTCTTTATTCAGAAATACATTCGGTATTCTCGGAATTATAGTCTGTATTATTCTTGTTGCACCTGTTTTTGCAAGAATTATTTTATGGATTTTTTCGTTGATGATTTCGGAATATGTTGCTGTTTCATTCGGAAAAGAAGCTGTTTCTCAAGTTTTTTCATCAATCAGATATGTTATAACAATGCTTCTGACTCTTCTTGTTTTTATGATATTTGTGTTTCTGATATCAGTATCATCAATTCTTATTACGGGTGGTTTAAAATGACAGAAATCAGAAGCTGGGCAATTATGGTGTGTATTTCACTTGTTATTTCTTCTGTTATAATGTTCATTTCACCCGAAGGAAATATGAATAAATATATGGGGTATATTATATCGGTCTTCATACTTACTGTTGTATTGTTACCTGTTACAAAAATGGATTTTACATTTCTTTCAGAATGGAAAACGGAAGAATTTATGGTTGTCGATGAGGAATATTCAGTTATGTTAAATGAATATATATACGAAGAAAGCAGGAATGTAATTGAGGAAAATATAAAAAAAGAGCTTGATAATATCTGTGAAGAAGATTTTTCAGTTGATATTATGATTGAAACAAATGAAGAAACGAAACTTATTGTTAAAAAAATTACTATTAAAATAAATCGTAATGATATGAGAAAAATATCAGACATAAGAAAAATTACAGGGGAGCTTACAGGAGTTGTTCCTGAGGTGAAATTATATGAATTACAAAGCAATTACTGATAAATTAAATGAATATATTTCTGATAATAAAAAAAATTCATTTTTATTGATTGGTGTAATAATAATTTTTATATTTCTTGTTATCGGTAACAGTTCTGAAAAAAAAGAGTCCGGTTCTGTTGAAACAACAACTCAACCTGCAGTCTTATCCATTAATGAAATACAGAAGGAGACAGAAACAGAACTTGAAGAATTAATCAGAAATGTAGTTCATACAGATAATGTAAAAGTGATGGTTACATTAGGCTCATCAGGCGAATATGTTTATGCCGAGAATTCAAGGAATGAAAATAACGGAGAAAAAACATTACAGGATAACGAAATCGTTATTTATGAATCAGAAAAAGGAAATGATGAAGGGTTGATTGTGAGTGTGAAATCACCTGAAATCCTTGGTGTTGCAGTTGTGTGTGACGGCGGAAACAGTTCTGTTGTCCGTGCTGAAATCACAGAACTTGTTACAAGTCTGTTCGGTATCGGTGCGGACAGAGTATATGTTGGCAGTAATGTGCGTTAAAATTATATAAGGAGAATTTATATGAAAATTACATCAAAAAAAAGACATTTAATGATGGCAGGACTTGTTCTTGTGTTAGGAGCAGCTGTTCTTGTAAACTGGTATTATACTGATCCTCAAAAGAATGCTGTTTCGGTTGAAAATTCATCAGACGTCAATGAAGCAAACGGGAAAAATCTCGGTGATGCCGTTTATGTCAACAGTACGGATATCAACGATGAATATTTTGCTAATGCAAAACTTTCAAGAGATGAATCTTATGATTCTGCTGTGGCCACACTAAAAGAAATAATAGAAAGCAGCGATGTTGATAAACAATCAGTACAGACAGCTGCTGATTCAATTAATTCAATTACAAATAAAAAAATAGCCCAGGTGAACATTGAAAATCTGATAACCGCAAAAACAGGAAGTAAATGTGTTACAGTTATTTCTGATGACAACGTCGAGATTATTGTATCTGATAAAGTACTGAATGATACAACAGTTCTTCAGATTAAAGAAATTGTAATGGAAAACAGTGATATTTCTGCAGAAAAAATATCAATAATTGGTGCAAAATAGTTGTTTATTTTTTTTATATATGTTATTATATAAGAGAATATTTTTACAAAGTTAACTTTTGTCATAATATTCATTTTATTTTAAAGAAATAATCTTTCTTTAAAAGAATAATCAAGCCTTCGTTTTACGGAGGCTGATTGACATATACGGAGGTAACATTATGACAAGAAAAGAAGCCAGAGAACAGGCATTCATCATTATTTTTGAAAAAGAATTCAACAATGAGTATTCTCTTGATGAAATAATTGAAGCTGCAAAAGATGCTGAATTATTTGATGCCGATGAATTTGCAATCAATATTGCAAAAGAAACACTTGCAGATATTGAAAATCTTGATTCTGTCATTTCATCAAATCTCAAAGGTGGTTGGAGAATAGGCCGAATTTCAAAAGTTTCTCTTGCTATTCTCAGACTTGCAATCTGCGAAATGACGAAATTCAATGATATACCTGTATCAGTTTCTATCAACGAAGCTGTTGAGCTTGCAAAAAAATATGCTGCAGAAGAAGATTCATCATTCGTCAACGGTCTTCTTTCATCAGTCAATAAAGGTCTGACAGCTGATGTCTGAGTTTTTCCTCGGGATTGATACAAGTAACTACACTTCATCGTGTGCAATTTATAATAAAGACGAAGATTCATTTGTGTCTTTGAAAAAACTCTTACCTGTTAATGACGGGCAGTTAGGATTGCGACAGTCTGATGCTGTATTTCATCATACCAGGAATCTGCCGCCGTTACTTTATGAACTTGTTTCAAACTGTGATGAAATTTCCTGTGTAAGCGCATCTTTTGCTCCTTGTGACAGAGAAGGTTCATATATGCCTTGTTTCAGCGTCGGACAAGGTTTCGGTAAAGTCCTTTCGGGAGCTTATAAAGCAAAATATTATGAGTTTTCTCATCAGGCAGGTCATGTTGCTGCTGCAGTTCATTCGAGCGGTCATACGGAGCTTATTGATAAGGAATTTCTTGCTTTTCACGTTTCAGGAGGTACAACAGAGCTTCTTTATGTAAAACCTGATTCTGTCAACCCATTTGAAATAACTCAGATTGCTTCTTCGCTTGATCTGAAAGCAGGACAGGCTGTTGACCGTGCAGGTGTTATGATGGGACTTAAGTTTCCTGCGGGGCCTGAACTTGATAAACTTGCAGTATTGAGCAATAAACATTATAAAATCAAACCGTTTACAAAAGACGGTTGTTGCAGTTTTTCGGGACTTGAGAATCAATGCCGTAAAATGCTTGATAACGGCGATGATAAATGTGATGTTGCAAAATACTGTATAGATTATGTCTGTGCCGCAATCAGAATTATGACTCAGGAAGCACTTGAAAAATACGGTGATTTACCCGTTGTATATGCAGGCGGAGTAATGAGTAATTCTATTCTCAGAAAAGTTCTGTCTGCAGAATTCGGAGCTTATTTTGCAAAACCTGAATTTTCTTCAGATAATGCCGCAGGTACGGCATATTTATCTTATATAAAGGAGTATTGCAGATGATTTCAGACAAGGCTGCATTGACTGTTTCACAACTTAATACTTATGTAAAAATGTTGATTGAATCAGACGATGTTCTTCGTCGTGTTTGTATTATCGGTGAAATATCCAATTTTGTAAATCATTATAAGACAGGACACCTTTATTTTTCTGTCAAAGATGAATTTTCTTCTGTAAAAGCCGTTATGTTTGCGGGGAATGCAAAAAATCTCAGATTCCGTCCCGAAAACGGTATGAGGGTAATTATAACAGGCAGAGTTTCTGTTTTTGAAAGAGACGGCGTTTATCAGATTTATGCTGATACAATGGAACCTGAAGGTGCAGGTTCACTTATGATTGCTTTTGAACAACTTAAAAAGAAACTTTCAGCTGAAGGTCTTTTTGATGTTGAAAATAAAAAACCTGTTCCGAAATTTCCTCAGAGAATTGCAGTTCTTACATCACCTGTCGGTGCTGCTCTACAAGATATTCTGAATGTTATTTCAAGAAGATATCCTCTTTGTGAGATTGTTTTCTGTCCTGTTGCAGTCCAGGGTGTCAATTGTGCAAAAGAAAATATCGATGCTCTGAATAATGTTAATAACAGAGATGATATTGATGTTATAATTCTCGGACGAGGTGGAGGATCGATCGAAGATCTCTGGGGCTATAATGATGAACAGCTTGTAAGAGCAATTTTTAATTCACGTATTCCTGTTATAACCGGCATTGGTCACGAAACTGATTTCACTCTTTGTGATTTTGTTGCTGATTTAAGAGCTCCCACACCGTCTGCTGCTGCAGAAATTGCCGTTCCTGATATTCTTGAACTCATTCAGTATACCGATTCTCTTCTTTACAGGCTTGATAAAGCTATGAATGATAAAATAGAGGAACACTCAGATTTTATTTTTAATTTGTCACAACGACTTAAAGCATTTGATCCGGTAAGAATTCTTGAAAATCGATTTGTATATATTAATTCTCTTGAATTCAGACTCGGAGCTGCAATTGATAATTATATTTCACAGAAAGATGCTTCATTAAATGTATTTTGTGAAAAATTGCAGTTGCTGAATCCTTATTATATGATAGAAAAAGGTTTTATCCCTGTTTATAAAAATGATAAAAAAGTTTTACTTGCAGCTGAACTTTGTGCTGATGATTTTATTAGTATGGAGTTTAAAGACGGTAAAGTTTTCTGTAATGTTAATAATATTGAACTGACGGAGCAATCTTTATGAAAAAGAATATGAAATATGAAGAAGCCGTAAAAAAACTTGAAGAAATTGTTCTTAAACTTGAAAAATGTGATATGCCTCTTGAAGACACAGTAAAGCTTTATGATGAGGCTACAAAGCTCTCAGGTTACTGTACGGCACTCCTCGAAAACGCAAAACTTAAAATTAGTGAAATTTCAGATAAAGAAGGTGCAGACGATGAATTCTGATATCATCATTAAAAACCATATCGATCTTATTGAAAACAGAATAATGTCTTTTGTTCCTGAAGTATCACCTGAGTATTCCGTAATTGAAGAAGCTATGAAATATTCTCTTGAATCAGGCGGCAAGAGAGTCAGACCTGTTCTTGCTCTTGAATTCTGCCGTATTCTCGGCGGTGATGTTGAAAAAATGCTTCCGTTTGCAATTGCAGTTGAGTTTATTCATACATATTCACTTATTCACGATGATTTACCTTGTATGGATAACGATGATTTCAGACGAGGCAAACCTGCATCCCATAAAAAATACGGTGAAGCAAACGCTCTTCTTGCAGGTGATGCACTTCTTACACACGCTTTTTCATGTATTGCTTCAGCAGATCTTTCATCAAAACAGATGATTGATGCTGTCCGTGAATTATCAGCATATGCAGGTTCAAACGGTATGATAGGTGGGCAGATAATTGACCTTGAGGGTGAAAATAAGTCACTTGACTTAAATTCTCTTTTCCTTATGGACAAGCTTAAAACATCTGCACTTATCACTTCTGCGTGTGTTCTCGGCTGTATAGGTGCTGATAAATATGAATATATCCCTTCTGCAGTTAAATTTGCAGAAAATCTCGGAATTGCTTTTCAGATAATTGATGATGTTCTTGATTTTCTTGAAGGCGAACATAATAGCGATATTATTTCCGGTAAATCAACATATGTTTCTTTACTCGGACTCGAGGAAGCACGCAGGCAGGCTTCTGCATACACACAGAAAGCTCTTGATGCACTCGAAGAAATAGATGGGGATACTTCCGTCCTCAAACATTTTGCATCATTACTATTAAACAGACAGTCTTAATTCAGTTTTATCATAATAGGTGATATTATGGAAAAAAATGAAAGTTTACTTGAAGGTATAAAGAAACCTTCCGATATAAAGAAGCTTTCTGACAATGAACTGCAAACTCTTGCAGAAGAAATCAGAAAAGTTCTTATAGAAACCGTATCTGAAACAGGCGGACATCTTGCCTCTAATCTCGGTGTTGTTGAACTTACAATTGCTCTTCATAAAGTATTCAATTCTCCTCACGATAAAATAGTCTGGGATGTTGGTCATCAGGTTTATGTTCATAAACTTCTTACAGGAAGATATGACAGAATAAAAACACTCAGACAGTACGGAGGATTATCAGGTTTTTCATCACCTGACGAAAGTGAGCACGATACGTTTTTCAGCGGTCACAGCAGTACTTCTGTTTCAGCTGCATACGGTATTGCTCAGGCAAACAAAATAAAAGGGAATAAGAATACTGCAATTGCTGTTATAGGTGACGGTGCATTTACGGGTGGTATGGTTTACGAAGCCCTTAATAATGCTGGCAGAGAGCGTTCAAGGCTTATTGTTATTCTTAATGATAATGATATGTCTATTTCAAAAAATGTCGGCTCTCTTGCCCAACATCTTGCCGTTATAAAAGCCCGTCCTTCTTATTTCAGAATGAAAGCAAAGACCGAACAAATGATTAATAAAATCCCTCTTTTCGGCTCAAGACTTTCAGATTCTATATTCAGATTAAAAACTGGTCTTAAAAGACTTTTTTATAAATCAAGTACAATGTTTGAAGATCTCGGTTTCAGATATATGGGACCGATTGACGGACACAATATTGAAGTACTCAGAGATGCTCTCGAAGCCGCAAAGTCTGCAAATTATCCTATTCTTCTGCATATCAAAACAACAAAAGGTAAAGGATATAACTTTGCTGAGCTTGAACCGAGTGTTTTTCACGGTATTTCCAAATTCGATATTGATACAGGTGAATCAATAAGTTCGGGTACATCATTTTCAAATGAATTCGGTTCACTTCTGTGCAATTTTGCAGGTAATGACAGACGTGTATGTGCTGTTACAGCAGCAATGTCACTCGGTACCGGACTTGACACTTTTGAAAAACTGTTTCCGTCAAGATTTTTTGATGTAGGTATAGCAGAGGAACACGCAATTACTTTTTGTTCCGGTCTTGCCAAAGGTGGAATGCTTCCGGTTTTTGCTGTTTATTCTGCATTTCTTCAGAGAGCATATGATCAGATTGTTCACGATGCAGCCTTGCAGAAACTAAAAATTGTAATTGCAATCGATAGATCAGGATTTGTAACAGGTGACGGTGAAACACATCACGGTCTGCTTGATGTTCCGTTTCTTAACACAATTCCGGACATTACGGTTTTCTCGCCGACTTTATACAGCGAAATGAGAAATTCGTTTGTCAAGGCGTTATATCACGAACCTGCAGTTACAGCTGTCAGAATGTTCAAGGGGGCTGAACCTCAGCTACCTGAAGATTTCGTTCCTTCGTTTGAAGATTTTGATGTATATGGTAATCACGATAGTGAAATTGCCATTGTTACTTACGGCAGACTTTTTTCTGCATCAGCAAAAGCAAAAAATATATTGAATGAGTCTGATATTTCAGTTAAAATTATAAAGCTCAATAAAATAAAACCGATTCCTGTAAAAGCAGTTGAAAATGTTATGAATTGTTCTTATGTTTTCTTTTATGAAGAAGGTGAAAAATCAGGCGGTTGCGGTGAAATTTTCAATATGATGCTTACAAATGCTGATTTTGACGGAAAATTCTGTCTTAAAGCTGTTGACGATAAATTTGTTCAGCATGCAACAGCTGAAATATTATTAAAAGAATACGGCTTCGATGAGGAGTCAATTTCCCGATATATACAAGAGGTAATATCTTAATGACTGAAAAATTAAGACTTGATACAAGAATATTTGAACTCGGACTTACAGAAAGCAGAGAAAAAGCAAAAGCTTTTATTATGGCAGGTCAGGTTTATGTCAACGGTATGAAAGCTACTAAAGCCGGAATGACTGTTACTGAAAAGGATACAATTGAAGTCAGAGGAACAAGTGAATTTGTAAGCCGTGGCGGTCATAAGCTTAAAAAAGCTATGGCGTCATTTCCGATAACTCTGAATGGTAAAATCTGTATGGATGTTGGTGCATCTACGGGTGGTTTTACTGATTGTATGCTTCAGAATGGTGCTTCAAAAGTTTACAGCGTTGATGTGGGTTACGGTCAGCTTGCTTGGAAACTCAGAAGTGATTCAAGGGTTGTCAATCTTGAAAGAACCAATATCCGTTATGTCACTGATGAGCAGGTACCCGATAAAATTGAATTTTTCTCTGTTGATGTTTCATTTATTTCTCTTACACTTGTTCTTCCCGCTTTAAAAAATCTTCTTTCAGAAAACGGAGAAGGGGTCTGCCTTATCAAACCTCAGTTTGAAGCAGGCAGAGAAAAAGTAGGCAAAAAGGGTGTTGTCAGAGATAAGGCAGTTCACGAAGAAGTTATTTCCAAAATATACGAGTTTGCAATAAGCAACGGATATAATGTTCTCGGGCTTGATTATTCTCCCATAAAAGGACCCGAAGGAAATATTGAATATCTTATTCACCTTGGCATCAACAGACAGGAAAATGCCGATGTTGATATTTCTCAGGTTGTTATTGCTTCACACGAAGAACTTGATAAGTAAATCAGGTGGTTATTATGAAAGTTGTATTAATGCCGAATTTCACAAGAGAAACAGCATATGAAACAACAGTAAAATTATGCAATGCTCTTGAAAAACTTAATATATCATTTTCATTTCTTGCCGAAGATGATTTTTTCCCTGATGAATTCAGATATAAGATTATTTCTCGTGATAAATTATCAGAATTTGCCGATGTGCTTATTGCAATCGGTGGTGACGGTACAATGATAAGAGCTGCAAATATTGTTTTACCATACGAAATTCCTGTTCTGGGAATCAATGCAGGCAATCTTGCTTATCTTATGGATCTTGAAACTGATGAAATGCTTCTTCTTAATAAACTGATTACCAATCAGTATTATATCGAAGAACGAATGGTTCTCAATGTTCGTGTTTTTGATGAACTCAACAGACCTGTTCTTGAAGAATATTGTATCAATGATGTAGTTTTTGCAAGAGGTGCTGAAATCAAACTCACTTCACTTGATTTTTATTGTGATTATCGTTTTATCAACAGATATAATTCAGACGGGCTTATTGTTGCAACTCCATCCGGCTCAACTGCATATAATCTTGCAGCAGGTGGACCAATTGTTGACCCGAGAATAGAGAGTATTGTTCTTACTCCTGTTTGTCCTCACTCTCTTGTTGAAAGAACTGTTATCTTCAGCGCTGATTCTGAATTCCATATTATCAATCCCGGAAAAACAGATATTTTGTTATCGTGTGACGGAAGAAATTCTTTTGAATTCAGAGCTTCTTACGGTGCCAAAATCAGAAAAGCAGAAAAGAAAGTCAAGTTTATTCGTCTAAAAGACGATACATTTATGGAAATTCTTCATAAAAAAATGATAAACAAGTAAAAGGTGATGTATATGAAAAAAGACAGACACGCAAAAATACTTGAATTGATAGATAAATATGATATAAGTACTCAGGAAGAACTCCTTCAGAAACTTCTTGATTGTGGTGTTGAAGTTACTCAGGCTACCGTTTCAAGAGATATAAAGGAATTAAGACTTGTAAAACATCCTTCATCAGCAGGTCAGTATAAATATTCTCTTGCAACAAGTTCTGATGAAAAATATATGAAATATTCAGCCATCTTTACTCAATCAGTAACATATTCTGATTATGCACAGAATATATGTATGCTTAAATGCCATCCCGGTACTGCTCAGGCAGCGTGTGCCGCAATTGATGCACTTGAAATTTCAGAAGTTCTCGGAACAATTGCAGGCGATGATACAATATTCATTTTATGCAGAACAGAACGTGCGGCACAGAATACAAAAAGAGAAATTGATTCACTTTTTAAATCCAAGGGCTGATTGATATGTTATCCAACATTATAATTGAAAATATTGCAATTATTGAATATGCGTCAATTGATTTCAAGAATAATTTCAACTGTATGACAGGTGAAACAGGTGCGGGTAAATCTATTATTATCGATTCTATAAATGCTGTTATCGGTGAAAAAACTTCAAGAGAACTTATAAGAACAGGGGAGAGTAAAGCAACAGTTACTGCGTTCTTTACTGATATTTCCGAAAAAAGCAAGACTGTGCTTTCGGAAATGGGTATTCCCTGCGAAAGTGATAATACATTACATATTACAAGAACTCTCTATAAAGACGGACGAAATTCCTGTAAAATCAACGGTAACAATGTTACTGTTTCAATGCTTAAAAATATAGGATTGAGTCTTTTGAATATTCACGGTCAGTCTGATAACCAGCAATTGATGGCACCTGAACTTCATTACACATTTATTGATTCTGTTGCTGATAATTCTGAGCTTTTTAATATTTATAGTGATAATTTCAATGAGTTGCAGTCAATTAAAAATCAGATTAATAAACTTACTCTTGATGAAGCATTCAAGGCAAGAAGAATTGATTTGCTTGAATATCAGATCGATGAAATTAAAAAAGCAGATATAAGAATCGGTGAAAAAGATGAACTGATAACAAGAAAAACTGCTATGAATAATTCTCAGAAAATCGTTTCTTCACTCAACGATGCTTATTGTGTACTCAATGGCTCTGATGATTTCAGCGGTGCAGTATCACTTCTTTTTGATGCCGCAAGGGCTCTGAATGCTGTTTCAGCGTATCTTCCGGATGCAGGTACAATGGCTGAAACTCTTAATGATATGGCTTATACTTCCGAAGCTTATTCATCTGATATCAGTAATATGATTGATAATTCTCAGTTTGATGAAAGAGAATTGGCAGATATTGAAGAAAGACTTGACGTAATTTACAGATTATCAAAAAAATACGGTGAAACTGAAGAAGAAATTCTTGATTTTCTTGACAAAGCTGAAAAAGAATTGCATAATATAACTTATTCTGATGAATTGATTCAAAAACTCAATGCTCAGCTTATAAAACAGGATAATATAACCCGTGAAGCTGCATTGAAACTTTCTGATTCAAGAAAAAAGGCTGCTTCCTTTTTTGAAAAACGAATCAGAGAAGAACTCAGTTTTCTGGATATGCCTGATACAGTCTTTTTTGCTGATTTTAAAGAAACTGATTTTTCCGATACAGGTATTGATAATATAGAATTCCTTATTTCAGCAAATAAAGGAGAAGAAGCGAAACCACTTTCAAAAATTGCATCCGGCGGCGAGTTATCACGAATTATGCTTGCAATAAAGAGTGTTCTTTCAGATAAAGATGAAACCGATACTCTGATATTTGATGAAATTGATACAGGTGTCAGCGGAAGAGCTGCAACTAAAATTGCCAAGAAACTTTATGATGTTTCAAAAAACAGACAGGTTCTTTGCATAACACATCTTGCATCTATTGCGGCATATGCCGATAATCATATGCTTATTTCAAAAGCTGTCAGAGATGAAAAAACATATACTTCCGTCACACCTCTTGATACTGACGGACGTGTAGCGGAAATATCAAGAATTATCGGTGGTGATGAATCGGACAAGATTCATCTTGAATCTGCAAAACAGCTTCTTAATGAAGCATCTGCATATAAGTAAAGGAGTGATTTTATGAAAATCGGTGTCTGTGGCGGGACTGACCGTATAGCTGCTACTGCTGATGCAGGTTTTGACTATATTGAAGGTAATTTTACAAGTATTACCCGATGGACTGATGAAGAGTATTTTAATTTCAATAATGAACTTAAAAAATATTCTCTTCCTTGTGAAGCTGCAAACTGTTTTTTACCGGGTGATATGAAAATTGTCGGTGACTCTGTTGATTATAAAGCTCTTGAAGAATATCTTCTGAAAGGATTTGCAAGAGCGAAGGAAACAGGAATTAAGATGGTTGTTATGGGCTCAGGCGGTGCAAGAAGCGTACCGGACGGTTTCAGTTTTCAGAAAGCAGTCAATCAGATTGTATTTTTCGTTTCTCAGTATGCGGCTCCTATTGCTGCTGATAATGGCATTGACTTTGTTTTTGAGCCTCTCTGCAAACCTGAATCAAATATAATCAACACAATAAAAGACGGTGCTATGCTTGCATCTGTTATAAATATGCCTAATGTAGGCACTCTCGGTGACCTTTACCATATGCACGTTGAGGGTGATACATATAAAGATGTAAGAGACCTCAAGGGGATTTTCAGACATGCTCATATTTCTTATCCCGTTCCTTGTAACGACATGAAACGAGTATTTATGAAATCACCTGATGAATACGATTATAAAGGCTTTTTTGAAGCTTTGAAATTTGCAGGTTGTGAACGTGTTTCAATTGAAGCCGCAACAAAGGACTTCAATTCGGATGTTTACCCTGCAGCAGAAATAATGAAAATGTATAAATAATTTCGGAGGATATACAAAATGAAAATTTACGACGAACTTGTTGCAAGAGGACTTATTGCACAGGTTACAGATGAACAGGAAATCAGAGAACTTATCGATAACGGTAAGGCTGTTTTTTACATTGGTTTTGACCCCACAGCTGACAGCCTTCATGTAGGTCATTTTATGGCTCTTTGTCTTATGAAAAGACTTCAGATGGCTGGTAACAGACCTATTGCCCTTATCGGTGGCGGTACAGGTATGATCGGTGACCCATCCGGCAGAACAGATATGCGTCAGGTTATGACAGCAGAAACAATTCAGCATAACTGTAATTGCTTCAAAAAACAGATGGAAAGATTTATTGAATTCGGTGAAGGCAAAACACAGATGGTCAATAATGCTGACTGGCTTCTTAATCTTAACTATATCGATGTTCTTCGTGAAGTAGGACATTGCTTCTCAGTTAACAACATGCTCCGTGCAGAATGTTACAAACAGAGAATGGAAAAAGGTCTTTCATTCCTCGAATTCAACTATATGATTATGCAAAGCTATGACTTCTATCATCTCTATCAGCATTACGGTTGCAATATGCAGTTCGGTGGCGATGACCAGTGGTCAAATATGCTGGGTGGTACAGAACTTATCAGAAAGAAACTCGGTAAAGATGCATATGCTATGACAATCACTCTTCTTCTTAACTCTGAAGGAAAGAAGATGGGTAAAACAGCAAAGGGTGCCGTTTGGCTTGATCCCAATAAGACAACTCCTTACGAATTCTATCAGTACTGGAGAAATGTTGACGACGGAGATGTTCTCAAGTGTATCCGTATGCTTACATTCCTTCCTCTTGAAGAAATTGATAAGATGGATTCATGGCAGGGTAGTGAGCTCAATAAAGCTAAGGAAATTCTTGCATTTGAACTCACAAAGCTTGTTCACGGTGACGAAGAAGCTGCAAAAGCTCAGGAAACAGCAAAGTCACTCTTTGGTGCAAACACAAATGTTGATACAATGCCCACATTTGAACTTTCTGCTGATGATTTCACTGACGATGCAATTGCTGTCAATGAAGTTCTTGTAAAAGCAGGTATTGCAAAGTCAAAGGGTGAGGGCAGAAGACTTATTGAACAGGGCGGCGTTTCTGTTGATGATGTTAAACCCACATCACCTGTTGCTGTAATTAATAAGGCAGATTTTGATAAGGGATACGTTGTTGTTAAAAAAGGTAAAAAAATCTTTATCAAGGTTGTAATAAAATAAAAAGTTAAGAGGTAATACGGAAAATCCGTATTACCTCAGTTTTTTTTGTTTAATTAAAGAATAGCTTTTGCTTTCATATATTCAATTATAATATCAGCGCATTTATCATAATCAAGTCTTGAAGTGTTAAGACAGATATCATAATTGGTCATATCGTCTCTTTCGTTGCCTGTGAAATAGTTGTAATGATTTGTTCTCTTCTTATCAACTTTATCAATACGATTTTCAGCTTCCTTTTTTGAAATAGTAAGTCTTTCAGATTCAGTATTGATTCTGTCTTTTCTGTCTGCTGTTATAAATACTCTGACAATGTTTTTTGTATCTTTGAGAACAAAGTCAGCGCATCTGCCGATAACTACATAACTTTCTTTTTCAGCAAGATTTTTAAGAACTTTAGCCTGATAGTTAAAAAGGTTTTCCTGTGATGTGAAATCACTGCTTGAAGGAGGGATAAGCTTGCCGTCATATATGTATTTTGTGAATCTGAAAAGAGGATTTGATTTTAGCTCTTCATCAGTTCTTGCAAAAAGGTCAATGCTGATGCCACTGTCTTCCGATGCAAGCTGGAGAATATCCTGACCGTAAAGTTTGATTCCGAGCTTCTTTTCAAGTGCTTCGGCTACATAACTGCCTCCGCTCCCGCATGTTCTTGCAATAGTAATAACAAATTGATTCATATAGAACACAACCTTTTTATTATATTCTGTATATATTATAACAATATCTTTTATAATTTGCAATAATTTTCATAAAAAATATATAAAAACATCCGCCAATTATGACGGATGTTAAAAATTACTGCTGACCCATCAATGAAGACATCATGCCTTTTTTCTTTTTCTGCTTCTTGGGTTTGTATTTGGGAGGATTTTCAAGTCTGAGTCTTGTGCCCTTGCTTGATTTTATAATTTTGTTTACACGGATGAAAGCTTCATCTACAGAATCGCTGAGATAATCAAGAACAGTCTGCCACATATTTCCCTGATAATCAAATGAAGAAAGCATTGTTACAACAATAACATCCTGCACTTCGTTAGTTCCGTCTTCATATATTTCATTGAGAATATTGAAGAGTTTTTTCATCTTCTGCGGATTGTTCTCTTTGATTGTTTCATAAACTCTGGGATTGACTTCAGTCATAAAGAAGTTATCACAAAGGAATTCATCGTATTTTTCAAGGTGAGCTTTATATGCTTCTTTGAGTTCAGGATAAAGAGTTGCAAGTCTAATGGCAAGTGTTGCAGGGTCATAGAAAACAGCACCGCTTTTTGCTGCTGCTTTTGAAACAGTTGCCTGAGCTTTAATATTCTGCTGTCTTTTTGCAATCTGTTTGGGTGAAAAAGTTTCAGTAAGGTTTTCTGCAATTTCATTTGTAACAGATTTTATATCTCTTGCTTCATATTCATCGAGAATTGTAAGATAACTTGCAGTAAGAGTGAAATCAGAGTCATCAGAACTCTGTGCATCCTTGTCGCCTGTAAGAAGTCTGATTTTGTTATCATTGAAAAGGATTCTGATTTTACCTTTTTCACCTGCATACTCGAGGTAAGATGCAGAATCTCTTGTGAAAAGAGGTAATTCTCCTTTTTCAAGTTTTTCAGGTTTAACAATTGAAAAACCGAGTGAATTTACTGTAGGTGTAAGTTCTGTATTTATAATGTGAAATACATCTGATAATGCTATCATTTGCTATTTTTCCTTTCAGCAAATCAGCCGTTGAGAGTAGCGAAATTTGCTTTGTTTGATTTGTAAAGATTTTTGAAAACAGAGAACTGTTTGTCATAAACAGTTTTGTTTGAAGTGTCAGGTTTATAAGTTTTTATAACGGGGATAAGTTTCTTTGCTTCGCTTACACCGTCTATCATTCCGAGGCCGCATGCAACAATTACAGCAGCGCCTACTGCTCCGACATTCTGAGGACTGTTGACTGATTCAACGGTTTTTCCTGTGATGTCAGCAAGAATCTGACATGTTACTGAAGATAATGCACCACCACCTACAAAACGAACAGTGTCAGATGTCTTTACTTTCTTTTCCTGAACTTCAATAAACCAACGAAGATGCATACAAACACCTTCAATAACAGCTCTGAGCATTTCTGATTTGCCTGTTTCAAGACTTAAGTTGAAGAAACTGCCTCTTGCATTAGGATCTTCAAAGGGACATCTGTTGCCGTGAAGCCATGGAGTAAAGATTACACCGTTTGCTCCTGCAGGAACTTTATTAATAACTTCTGACATATAGTCATAAAGGCTGGTATATTCAGCTTCGTAAGAATCTGTGATTTTTTCAGTTTTGAGATATATACCGACTTCATCAAGACAGAGATGGTCTTTTGCCCATTCAAGACATTTACCTGCAGTTTCAAGTTCTGCGAAATAAATGTATTTTCCGGGGTCTGCACCGACAATGGCTGCAATCATTGCTGATGCATCAACAATGCTCTTGTCAACAACTGTGCCGACCCAACCTGATGTACCTGAATAGATGTGTGTATCACCCATTTCAACAGAACCTGCACCGACGCCGATAAGTGATGCGTCACTGCCGCCGCCGAATACTGCAATTCCGGGAACAAGACCAAGTTCTGAAGCTGCTTTTTCGGTAAGTTCACCGATTTTATCAGTACATTCTTTGATTTCGGGAAGATGCTCGAATTTAACACCGAGCATATCTGTCATTTCTTTACTCCAGCAGTTTTTGCCTTTTCTTATATCATAAAGAAGTGTAGCAAATGCAGAGTCTCTTGTCATTGCAAAATTACCTGTCATTCTTGTGATAAGGTAATCTTTTACATCGAGCCATTTGTAAGCTCTTTTAAAGTTTTCAGGCTCATGAGCTTCAACCCATTTGTATTTCCATACGGGGTCTTTAACTGAAGCTGCAACAGCACCTGTAATCTGAAGAGATTTGAGAAGTTTAGGTATATTAGCACCTGCAATCTGAGGACCGTGAGCAATACCTTTTTTGAGCTCTTCTTTAGCTCTCTGATCCATATAACTCATAGCACGTCTTACGTGATTACCGTCTTTATCGGCAAGAATAAGTCCCTGAGCCTGAGAACAGAAAGAAATACCGTTGATCATATCTGGTGTTACTTCAGCTTCTTTTAGTGCAGTTTTTGTGGTGTCGCACATAGCTGACCACCATTCATCGGGATCCTGTTCTGCACCGCCATCAGGGAAAACATAAAGTTCATAACCCTGAGAAGCACCACCAAGAAGTTTTATTGTATCGGAAAGTTCAAAAACACAGGTTTTAACGCCTGTTGTGCCTATATCGTATGTAATAGCATATTTCTTTTCCATGAAATTTACCTCCGTTTACATATTTCTTCTGCCTTCGATTGCTCTTGAAAGAGTGACTTCATCAGCATACTGAATATCCGTGCCGACGGGAAGTCCGAACGCAATTCTTGATATATTGATATCAAATGGTTTTATAAGTTTTGAAAGATACATTGCAGTAGCTTCGCCTTCAATGTCTGAATCAGTTGCAATTATGATTTCACGGACATCATCATTACCGAGTCTTGCAATAAGTTCTTTTATTGAAAGTTGATCGGGACCTATCCCGTCAAGAGGGGAGATTGCACCGTGAAGAACGTGATAAACACCTGAAAATTCTTTTGTTTTTTCTATTGCAATCAGGCTCTGACTGTCTTCAACAACGCATATAACAGAATGGTCTCTTTTATCGTTGCGACAGATAGGACATATTTCATCTTCTGTGAGATTGCAGCATAAAGAACATTTATGAATTTTTTCACACGCTTCATCAATAGCAGATGATATATTTTTTGCTTCATTTTTCGGTAATCCGAGAATATAAAAAGCTATACGCTGTGCTGTTTTTCTGCCTATACCGGGCATTCTTTCAAATTGTTCAATCAGTTTCTGTAAAGGTACAGCATTGTATTGCATCAGAATAAACCGCCCATACCGGGAATGCTGAGCCCGCCTGTGAGTTTGCCCATTTCTGATTCCATTTTTTCATCAGCTTTTCTCATTGCTTCATTGAGAGAAGCAAGAAGAAGATCTTCAAGCATTTCTATATCTTCAGGGTCAACAACTTCGGGCTGCATTTTAATAGCTTTTATTTCGTGTTTGCCGTTGACTGTAACTTCAACTGCTCCGCCACCTGCAGATGCAGTGAATTCTGATTCTTCAACAGCAGCCTGAGTTTTCTGCATTTCCTCCTGCATTTTCTGAATTTTCTGCATCATATTTCCGCCCTGATTGGCGTTGGGTATTCTTGCTTTCATATATAATTCCTCCTGGAAATTTATCCTAATTTTATATTAAGTTCAGGTGCACCCAGCACACGTCGGATTGAACCTGTGATTTTGTCTTTTACCATAGGGAAAATCATTGGCAATACTGTGTTGTAACCAAAGATTGTCAGATTGTTTCCGTTGACCTCTGCATATGTTCCGATTAGATGTCCTGTTACGGGAGGACAATCTTTTTCGCACTCCATAATGCAGTTTCGCCACTTTTTCTTTATATCAATGTCACAAACCGGATTATTTGTTTCGGGCGGAGCATCAAAAACGGGCTGATTATTAAAAACGGGAGATTCATCAAATACCGGAACATTTTCTGATATGGGTTCGTCATCAAATACAGGCTCATCAAAAACGGGAGCATTGTTTGTTGATGCCGGAACATCAGACTCCGGTTGTGTATCAAAAACGGGAATATTATCAAATGATTGCATCATGTCGGGCTCATCGTCAAACATCGGAGGTTCCGGAATGAAATCATTTTCTTCATACGGCGGAGAAGGAATGTAATCATCTGTATTATCGTATTCGTGACTGTCGTCTTCAAATTCAAGTGAATTGATGTCAAATGCATGTGCTGATTCAGGTTCTGATTTTTTAATTTCTGTCTGAACAGCTTTTTCCTGTTTCTGAATTACAACTTGTCCGCTTGACAAATCTGCAATCTGTTTTTCAAGTTTTGCAATTCTTGCAAATAAAGCCGATACATCAGTTGAAGTTTCAGGTGTGCAGATTTTAATCATAGCCATTTCTGTTTCAACTCGTCTGTTCTGTGTGACTTTAATGGATGCAATAGCAGTTGAAAGAATATTCATTATATTGAGTATTTCCTCAACAGTGAAAAGAGATGCCTGTTTTTTCAGTTCTTCGAGTTCTTCATTTGTGCTCACAAGAATGTTTTCGGGATTTTTGACCGACTTTATGACAAGAAGACTTCTGAAATGATTTGTAAGCTCAGTACACAGTCTTTCTGTGTCACATGATGAATTATGAAGTTCATCAACAATTGAAAGAGCTTTTGAAGTATCTTTATTTCTGAAAGCTTCGCAAAGAGAGAAAAGATATTCTTTACTCATAAGGCCTGCTGCATCAGAAACAACCTGTGTTGTTACATTTTCTGAAATGCTTAAACATCTGTCAAATATTGATAATGCATCACGCATACCGCCGTCTGCGATTCTTGCAATAAGAACTGCGGCTGCATCATCAATTGCAACTTTTTCATTTTGTGCAACATATTTAAGTCTTGAAACGATTGCATCAACCGAAATTCTTCTGAAATCAAATCTCTGACATCTTGAAAGAATTGTGGAGGGGAGTTTCTGAACTTCAGTTGTTGCAAGAATAAATACGATATGTTCAGGTGGTTCTTCAAGAGTTTTAAGAAGTGCATTGAATGCTTCGATTGTAAGCATATGTACTTCGTCGATAATATAAACTCTGAATTTAGCCTGAGCAGGTGTAAAAGCGGATTCTTCTCTGAGAGCACGGATATCGTCAATACCTCTGTTACTGGCTGCGTCAATTTCAACAACATCAAGAACAGAACCATTGTCAATCCCTCTGCATATATCACACATATTGCAAGGGTTGCCGTTCACAGGAGAAAGGCAGTTTATTGCTTTTGAAAGAATTTTAGCGCACGAAGTCTTGCCCGTACCTCTTGAACCTGTAAAAAGGTAAGCATGGGCAAGTCTGTTTTCACGAACCTCATTTGTAAGAGTTTCGGTAATATGCGGTTGTCCTGCAACGTCGCTGAATGTCTGTGGACGCCATTTTCTGTATAAAACTCTATACAATATATAACCTCCGAAAGATTATATAGAAAAAAGTCTAACCTCTCTCACACGGCGTGCAGGCGAACTGTATCGCACGGGCAGACCGCTTAATGCTGCTCGGTTCCCCGCCTGACATGGTTCACAGCGCTCCGTCGCACAGGACCAACACGCCGCATGACAGAAATTAGACTTTTAATCACTTGTGATATTATAATATATTTTATCAATAAACGCAATAGTAAAATTAAAATTTTTTAAATATTTTTATATGTAACTCCGTTAAAACGGAGATCAGAAGTTTTCATTATTATTCTGGTTTTTATTGTTCTGTTTCTGATTTTTTTCATTTTTTACGTTATTCTGATTGTTATTCTGATTCTTGTTCTGATTCTGGTTGTTCTGATTTTTTACATTTTCGTTTTTATTCATTATAAACACACCTTTCATTTTGTGTGTTTATATAATTCTCAATTTTTTTTGATTTATACGTTTGGAATAATTATTTATAAAAATTTTATTATCTATTGTAATTTTTATAACATTATGATAAAATAAGAAAGAATAATTTTTAGTAAAGGTGATTCTATGAGTAAAATGAATGACTCCAAACTGTTTCATAAACTGTTTGGAACAACGCCCGGTAAAGGGGTTCAGCCTAAAGAAGCTTTCGCATACAGCGTTGCAGGTTTCGGTCAGAACTTTATCTGTACAATTATTGGTTCTTACATAACTGTCTTTATGACAGATGCTCTTCTTTTCGGTGCGGACGGCGTTACAGTGGGTACTCTTAATGGTGCTGTTGCTGTTGCTATCCTTATGCTCGGTGCCCGTGTTTTTGATGCATTCAACGACCCTATTATGGGTTCGGTTGTTGATAAAACAAGAACAAAATGGGGTAAATGCCGTCCCTATCTTAAATGGATGGCAATTCCTATCGGTATAATGACAATTCTCTGCTTTATGCCTGTATTCAATGCGGAAAATGTTTATAACGGAACTCAGACAATGCAGGCTTTTGTTACTATTGCAGTTGTTTACGTAATCTGGAGTGTTGTTTATACAATTGCTGACGTTCCTTATTGGGGACTTTCAACGTGTCTTACAAATGATACGGAAACAAGAGGTAATATTCTTACTGTTGCCCGTATGTTCTGTACTGTAGGTGCAGGTATTGTTACTGTTTTCATTCCTATGATCACAGGTGCTGTCACAGCTCAGTACAAGTATACAGATTCAGCCGCAGATCTTGCTCTTATTGCTCAGCATAAGGCAGATGCAATTGCAAACATGGTTGCAAATCAGGGTATCACAGCTGAAGCTGCAGCTCAGACTTTCGTAGGTACTGTAAAGCAGGGTATGGAAATTGCAAATGCTGATACTCTCAAGTGGGTTTACTTTATCAGTGCTGTTGTTCTTGTTGTAGCAGCTATGCCTATGTTCTTCTACGGTTTCAAGAATACAAAAGAACGTTTCACTTCAGATGAAAATCCTCCCTCATTCGGCCATAATCTTAAACTTCTCTTCAAGAATAAGGAACTTCTTCTTATCGTTCTTTCAGGTATTCTCGGCGGTGCAAGAATGGTTTACTCATACACCGGCGGTCTTTACTTCGCAAAGTATGTTCTTCAGAATGAAGGTCTTTACGGTATCATTACACTTCTTGTTGTTCCCGGCGGACTTGTTGCTTCAGTTCTTGTTCCCTGGATGTCAAAGAAATTCACAAAGAAATGGTCATATATTGCAGTTCATATCTTCGGCGGTGTTGTAATGGCAATTATGTATTTTGTTGGTTACGATGCTCCCTGGAAAATTGCAATCTGTGCTATCGGTCTTGTTCTTCTCGGTATTCCTCAGGGTGTAAACAATATCATCACTTATGCTATGATCGGTGATACTGTTGATTATCTTGAATGGAAAACAGGTGAAAGAGGCGAAGGTATCTGCTTCGCAATGCAGACACTTATCAATAAGATTGGTATGGCTGTCGGCGCGTTCATCGGCGTACTTTCAATGAGCATTGCCGGTATCAATGCAAGAACTTACGAAGTTGCAGATCCTCAGGCGCTCTGGAATGTTCTTATCATTTCCGGTGTTGTAAGTATGTTTGCATGTGCTGTTCCTATGTTCTTCTACACAATTACAGAAAAGAAACAGAAAGAAATGGTTGATGAAATTGCAGCGAGAAAATTTGCTGCAGGACAGGCTGTTGAAAACGATTCAGCTGAATAATTATAATAATTAATAAAGGTCGGTTTTTCCGACCTTTATTTTTTTATATAAAAACAGGCTGTCAGGTAATTTCTGACAGCCATGAATTAAATATTAATTTTATTTTACACCTAAAATTAATTTAAGTATTCTGAAAATTTCAACAATTACCTGTAACCACATATAAAATTCCTCCGTTAACTTTCATTTATGATATAATTATAAACATTTTATAAGATGTTGTCAAGAACTATACCGTTATGAATTATTTTAACAATATTTAATTCTGAGTCGGTTAAAACAATATCGGCTTTTCTGCCTTCTTCAATTTTTCCGCATATATTACCTATGCCTACTGAATCAGCAGGAATCTGAGTAGCAGATAAAATTGCTTTTTCTTTTTTTACGCCTATTTTAACAAGATTTCTGAGCATCTGATAGATATTCATGGCAGAACCGGCAAGTGTTCCGTTTTCAAGTGAAGCAACGCAGTTTTTTACATAAACATCAAGATTACCAAGTTTATATATACCGTCTGAAAGACCTGTTGCTGCCATTGAGTCACTGATGATTGCAATTCTGTCACCGTAAGAACTGAACATCATTCTGAGCAAAGGATCTGCAATATGTATCGAGTCACAGATAAGCTCGGCAACTGCTTTTGTATCAAAAAATGCCCCTATAACACCGGGTTCACGGTGATGAAGTCCGTTCATAGCATTGAATATATGTGTTATATGGTCTGCTCCGAGTTCAATTGCTTTTTTTGCAGTTTCATAGTTGCAGGATGTGTGTGCTATTGAAACTTTTCCTTTGAACTTTTCAATAAAATCAAAGGCTTTTTGATATTCAGGCGCTACGTGAACAACTTTTATATCATCACCGAGAGAAGAGATAAAATCTATATCAGGTTCCTTAAGAAGTGACGAGTCGTGTGCACCGCATTTAGAAGAAGAAAGGTATGGGCCTTCAAGATTAATTCCTTTGATAGATGCACCTGTATTTTTGGTTGAAGCTGTTTTGATGTTATTTACAGCTTTTATAATGTTTTCATCTGAAAGTGCAACGGTTGTCGGCATAATTGATGTGATACCGTTTTTGAGATAATAATTTCTCATTATGTTGATTTCATCAGGGGAAGCTGAAGAAAAGTCATAACCGGAGCATCCGTGTGTATGAATATCAACAAGTCCGGGTATTGCATAATAATTTTCAAATTCGCTTAATCCGTTGTTGCTGTTTTCAGAAAGTGATGTTATTATATCATTTTCAATTGTAATATCTGTTTTGACAAATTCACCGTTTATAAAGGTGTATATATTTTTAAGAATCATATTTATCACCGGATATATTTTAACATTTTATTTTTGAAATTTAAATACTTTTTAAAAAAAATATTATAAGATATCAAATTTTCATCGGAAATATATTGAAGATTAAATTGATTTATACTATAATATAACTATATTTTAATTATGGAGGGATATGTATGTCAATTGCTGACATCGCAGCATCTGCTGTCAGAGCTATATCCATATCAAGCGCAAAAAAACTTAAAAGAAAAATGAAAGTTCACGAGATTTCAAAGCATAATGTTCATACATTTAAAGGTGAAAAATTCAAAGTTGGTTTTTCATCCTGTGAGGTTATGCCTGATGATCTTAATGAAAAAACATATTGGATTGCCGGTCACGGTCCAGGAAAACCTATTGAAGGTGTTCACGATCCCATTACTGTCAATGCGATGTGGATCGGATGCGGTGATAACGGCGGCGTAATGATGATCAGTGCTGATATAATCGGTCTTACACGTATTGAAGTGGCAAAAGTCCGTGATATGTTCTCTGAATATTCAATGAAAATCAATTGTAAGAGTCTTAATATCTGCTGTACTCATAACCACGCAGGTTTTGATACTGTAGGTTATTGGGGTAAACTTCCCAGAACCGGAAAAAATCCTGCTTATATGGACAAGCTCCTTAATTCAATTGTAAAAGTAAGTAAAGAAGCTTATGAAAACAGAACTGAGGGTGATCTTTATATTGGTACAACCAATGTCCCCGATGCTCAGCTTGACAGAAGAGAACCGATTGTTCTTCACGATGTGCTGACCAGAATCAGATTTGTTCCTGATAACGGTTCAACAGAAACCTGGTTCCTTAATTTTGCTGCCCATCCCAATACACTCGGTGGTGATAACAGACATGTAAGTGCTGATTATCCCTATTATCTTCGTGAAACAATCCATGCTGAAAAAAATGTAAATATTCTTTTTGGTATTGGAGCTATCGGTGCTGTTGACCCCGGTGATTTCTGTGAAGACAGAAAAGAAAGAACACGTCTTCAGGGTGAATGTCTCGGTAATGCTGCACTTTCAATTGATAATGATGAAAAAGTTGAATGCAATATATCTGTTCTTCGCCAGCCATTCTATTATCCTGTTGATAACGGTGTCCTTGCATTCCTCGCAATGCTCAAGGTTATGAGTTCAAAGAGATATCCTTGTGATAAGGGTGATCTCGGTCTTGCTCTCAAGTCAGAAATGACATATATGAAGCTCGGAAATCAGAAGATTCTTCTTCTTCCCGGTGAAAGCTTCCCTGAAACAGTTTATGGCGGTTATGATTCAGCTGAAAAATCAGCAACGGGAAAAGGTCCTGAAATTAATCCGACTCCTCTTGTTGAAATTGCAAACGATGAAAAACTCCTTGTATTCGGCGTCACAAACGATATGACAGGTTATGTTGTTTCTCCCAACGACTTTACATTACATAAAACACAGCCGTATCTCAGCAACGGAAGAGACCGTTTTGACAGAAGTCACTATCACGAAACCAACTCACTTGGTTATAATGCATCACAGACCTTAGCTGACAATTTCAAGGCTATGGTAGAAATTATGGGTGAATAATAAAAAAATAAGAGAGAGAATTTTCACATTCTCTCTCTTTTATTTTATTTTTTAATCAAAAAGATTCATTATTTCATGAACAAGAGTTTCAAAAATGTTTCTTATAAATCTGATTATTCTGTTAAGTGATGTTTCTGCTTCGTAAGGAACATCAACACCGTTACCACCATAGCAACCGATATTGTTGCTTGTGATTTCATTTCCGAAGAAGTCAGTTGCAGGAGCACCTTCGATTTCAATACCTGCACCGATAAGAGGCGAGTCTTTTGAGAGAACATAACTGAGAATATCTTCTGTATCAGTACCTGCAAAACCTGGATTGGTATTGATTGTGTTCGTTGCAACAAGGGGAGTGAGAACATTGTAGAAGCAGTTGTTTGTAATTTTGTTTCCTCTGAATAAACTATCAGCATCATAAGCGATTATTTCATAACTGTTCATTACAAAAATATTGTTTGCAACAATTGCATTATACATGTTTTTAAGATGAAATTCTGCAGAATTTATGATAGTGTTGTTATAGAAATTGAGTTTATGTTCGCCTGCTGAGCCGACAGCAGTAGTGCTTCTGCCACCGTTATCATTGATTGAGAGACAGTAGCGTACTGTGTTACCGTGATGACCGCTGTAATTGGGATTGTTACATACAAATCTCATATTGTCGTGTGAATAGATATACTGATATGTGCAGTTGTGTGAATATGAGTCAAAATCAACAGTCATACCGTCGCCGACATTTTTCTGACCAGCGATTTCACAATACTGAACTGTGCTGTTTACACTGCCCCAGAACCAGCACGCAGCTGTGAAAAACTGAATTTCACCGTTTTCATCAAGACCTTCACCCTGACAGGTGTCAATCATACGGCAGTTTGTAACAAGAGCATCGTCACATATACCGATAAGTATTGCTTCTGCATCCATATTGTGAAGATAACAGTCTGTGATAAGAAGACCTTCATTGAACACAGGATCAATATCATTTTCATTTTCAACCCATGCATTGCCTTGTTCATTCCATGAGCCCCAGATGATGAATCCGTTAGCAATATTGTCAACTTCACAATTGCTGATTGTAAGGTTATTTACAGGGAATCTTGAAGCTTTGGGGAATGACTTTACCATAACAGCAGCTCTTGCAACAGCGGCACCGCTCTGACAATCGGATCTTCCGTTGACCTTGCCATTTGGCATATCGTGGAAGTAAATATTATCAAGAGTAATACCTTCAGATGTTTTATTTGCAGTGTTTATCCAGATACCTCCGCCGTTTGGAGCTGTGATTTCAAGATCGGAAACTGTAATGTAGGAACAGTCTATAAGCGTGATAACTTCAGTTGCAAGATCAGTTCTGAGAATTGCTTTTTTACCGTCACCGTATGATGAAATCACAATCGGATTTTCTTTTGTGCCTTGCCAGTTGTTGATAACGATGGGATCATTGTATGTGCCACCGTTTCTGAAAAGAAAAGTGTCACCGGGATTTATTGTATCAAGTTTGAGTCCGTTAATAGTCTTTACTGCATCATCGGGACTTGATGCACTGTTTGCGTCGTCACCGTTAATTGAGTCAATATAGTAAGTTTTTGAATCTGTTGCGAATGAAATAACACTTATTGTTCCGAGCAATATACAGATTGATAATATAATGCTTATGATTTTACCTGTTTTTTTCATATAAAATTCTCCTTTCGGAATTCATAAAATAATAATACCATTTACTTATAAATTAATCAATAATTTGAATAAAAAAATAGAAATTCCGTCTTGAAAATTGTTTTTCATAGAACGGAAAATCTTTTTGTTGTATACCTTTGTGTTTGGTTTTTTACTTATGACTGAGAATTGAGATTCCGGTAGTATCCGGACTTACTGTAATAAGCCTGTTTTTCTTTTTTGTCATTTTCGACATTTTTTTATTATAAATTTTTACCTTATGAATATAATAAAACAATATAATAAAAATTTCAATGAAAACTATTGACAAACTGACTTTTTGTGATATAATAACTAAGCAACAGAGATTTGGACCATTAGCTCAGTTGGTTAGAGCAACCGGCTCATAACCGGTTGGTCCGGGGTTCGAGTCCCTGATGGTCCACCAATTTAATACAGGGGTATAGCTCAGCTGGTAGAGCAGTGGTCTCCAAAACCACGTGCCGTGGGTTCGATTCCTACTGCCCCTGCCAAAAAAACGACTTGTTTATTCAAGTCGTTTTTTTTATTTAAAAAATAAAAGTCAAATAAAATATCCTGTAAAATAAGATGGATTCATAAATTGAACTTAAGTTGAAATGTATTTCTTAGCGTCTTTATGAGTTAAAAGACAACCGTATATCACAACAAGAAAATACTTGAAAATGAGAATATTTTGATATATACTCTTTAATACAGAGGTGAGTTTATGTCAGAATTATCATTCAGATTTGCTGAGAAAAAAGATTGCGGTTTGATTTTGTATTTTATTAAAAAACTTGCAGAATATGAGAATATGTTATCTGATGTTGTTGCAACGGAAGAGTTACTTGAAGAATGGATCTTTGAAAAGAAAAAGGCTGAAGTTATTTTTCCATGTAAAGACGGAACAGAAATCGGATTTGCATTATTCTTCCATAATTTTTCAACATTTCTCGGAAGGTCAGGTATTTATCTTGAGGATTTATATATTCTTCCCGAATTCAGAAATAAAGGCTATGGTAAGGCTACACTCAAAAAACTTGCCCAAATAACAATTGAACGAGGTTGCGGTCGACTTGAATGGTGTTGTCTTGACTGGAATAAACCAAGCATTGATTTTTATCTTTCTCTTGGCGCAGTAGCAATGGATGAATGGACAACTTATCGTATGACAGGTGAAACTTTAAAAAAATTAGCTGAATAACGGAGTAAACAATATGAATAAAGTATATTTAAGAGGTCTTATTGGTCAGAAGTGGTATAATTTTACTGAATTTCTTGTATACGGATTATCATATAAAAAAAATCCTTATAATCTTTTTTATTATGAAAAAGTAAAATACGGTGCAGATAAATTACAGTATGTAAATATTTATCAGAATAAAGATAATAAAAAAAGACCTTTACTTATTTATATTCATGGGGGCTCGTGGGTTTCAGGAATTACCGAAATGAGAAATCAGTATATTATGAAATGGGCAGAACGAGGATTCAATACAGCCTCAATAAGTTATTCTTATGCTCCGCAGAAGGTTTATCCATTTCAGTTACAGGAAATGTTTGATGCAGTCGATTTTCTTTACGACAATAAAGATAAATACAATTTTGATTTTGATAATATTGTTTTAGCAGGAGAGAGTGCAGGCGGTTATTTTGTTTCATATCTTGCATCTGTGCTTTCTGATACTTCTTCTCTTGAAAAACTTGGATTGACATTCAGAAACATAAAAAAACTGAAAGTTAAAGCATTAGTTACTCTTTCCGGATGCTACGATTTAAAGCGTCTTTCTGATAAATCAAATCCTCAGTCATATTTTCCTGATTTGAAAACAATGATAAAATCATATTTAGGGATGTCATATGATAAAGCACTTGCATATATTAACAGCGAAGACGGAAAATACATCTCACCACAGGTCAATTCATCGTATCCTCCCTCATTTCTTGTCTGGGGTGATAAAGATTTATTAAGATATGAATCATTTGATTTCGCAGAACAATTAGAAGAAAATAATGTGCCGTACAGATTATATAAAGCAGACGGGCTTATCGGAATGCACGCATGGTCTCTTGTAATGCTGTTTAAAAAGAGCCGTGAAACTCTTGATGAAGTTTTTAAATATGTCATTCCTATGATTGATTTCAACTGAATTATTATGACAGGATTTACTTTTTCGGTAAATCCTGTTTCTTTGTGTATTAAATATACAGCTTTTTTAATATTTTGTAAACAAATATTATGGTTTAACGACAAATGTTGACTTGTATGCTATCAAAGTATTATAATTTTATAAAATATGATAACTGGAGGAAAGAAAATGAATAAAAAGAAAATTATAAAATTCATAGCAATTGTTGTTGCTGTTATTATTTTAGCCGGAATAACTTCTTTGTTGGTTGTTTTTAGAGGTGAACTCGGAACACTTCTTAATGTATCAACAGAAAAAGAGGGGATTTATACACTTGATTATATTGCTGATTATAAGCTTGATCAGTTACTTGAAGAAGGCGGAGCGTCAAATGAAGAAGAACTTGTTCAGTACATTCTCCGAATAATGCTCAAAGGTTTGCCTATTGAAATTGAATATAAGATTCCTGAGCTCGGATGCAGTACATTTATTGCTGAAACTCCTGAGAAAGGATATATATTCGGCAGAAACTTTGATAATCAGGTAACAGACCTTGCTGTTATCAATACAGCTCCGAAAAACGGATATAAATCTGTTTCTGTAATAAATACAAGTTTTATCGGATATAGTGAAACTTATAAACCGGATAAAATTCTTGACAGAATCAATATGCTTGCATCACCCTATTTTCCTCTTGACGGTGTAAATGAAAAAGGACTCGCAGTAGGTGTTCTTCAGCTTCAGGCACCTCCCACAGACCAGAAAACTGATAAAGTCGATATTGGAACAACACTTGCAATCAGAATTCTTCTTGATAAGTGTTCTACTGTCAAAGAAGCTGTTGAAATGCTCGGTAAGTATGATATGCATGCATCGGCAAAAGGTTGTTATCATCTGCATATTGCAGATGCATCCGGCGATAGCGTTGTTGTTTCATATGTCAACAATGAAATGGTTGTAACTGAAAAAGAAGGCGACTATCAGTGTGCTACAAATTTCTATCTTCACGATGTTCCTTTTGAATATGAAGAACAGGGTAAAGACAGATATGAAAAGCTTGTTGAAGTTCTCGGAGAAAAGAATGGTATTCTTTCAACTCAGGATGGTATTGAACTTCTTAATTATGTTTCAATTGAAAAAACCGAACCTGATGAACTGGGAAGAGTATATTCTACTCAATGGTCATCAATTTATGATCTGAATAATGCAAAGCTTATTCTTTGTGTTGACAGAGATTACGATAATCCAATTGAATTTCCGGTTGAATAATACAATAAATATCACACCGGCAGAGCCGGTGGTTTTATAACAGCCCTAAAAGGGCATAATACTGGCTTACCCCTAAAGGGGTGCGCAAAAAGCTAAAGCTACCAACCGCAAAGGGGTGCGTTAATCCTTAAATGGATCGACGT
>JAFYVE010000047.1 GCA_017549285.1 Clostridia bacterium | reverse complement strand
TGTGGTTTCATGCGGTATTAGCGTTCGTTTCCAAACGTTATCCCCCTCTGATAGGCAGGTTACTCACGCGTTACTCACCCGTCCGCCACTAACTTTGAGAAGCAAGCTTCTCGCCGTTCGTTCGACTTGCATGTGTTAGGCACGCCGCCAGCGTTCGTCCTGAGCCAGGATCAAACTCTCTAAAAATTGTATCTCAACAGCTTTCGCTGCTCAAATCATTTTTAGAGCATCTAATTCGCTCTTACGTCATTTGCTGACTTTTGTAATCTGTGTTAACCAGAATTTACTGTCGCAAGTTTTTTTAAAACTTACAAAAAATTTCAGGGTTCCTTTTTTATCTCGTCGTTGTTTAATTTTCAAGGTTCAACTCTCGTTGTTCGGAGCACTTTCGTGTTCCTCTCTTGAGAGTGCTTGATTATTATATCACATCGTGACACGTTTGTCAAGCATTTTTTTTAATTTTTCTGAACTTTTTTTCAGCGGAAGTTTACTCACTCAAGGTGCTGTCCGCTTCGTCATTCAGCTTGCATATAATATCACAGTAATGTCCATTTGTCAACACCTTTTTTCAATTTTATTTATGTTTTTACACATCAATTTTTACGGTACTATATCTTGATATTTTTAAAATATACAACCACAATTTTCCCGTCATTATTACAACATAAATACAAAATATATAGATATAAACTATCAGTGAGGTAATTACTATGAATAAAACAACACTAAAAACTTTATCTCTGTTATTGACATTATTATCTGTTTTATCATTTTTATCATTTAACAATACTGCAGATAATATCACTCCTGTTTTATCACAACAAGGATCCCGAGGCAGCGAAGTAAGACAGATCCAGACAAAACTTAAACAACTCGGACATTACAAGGGTAGTATTGACGGGATTTTCGGTTCTGATACAAAGAAAGCATTAATTTCTTTTCAAAAAAATTGCGGCATCACAGCCGACGGTATAGCCGGACCCAAAACACTTCTTTATCTTGGTCTCGGTTCAGGAACTTCTTCGGGCGGTTTTTCATCAAATGAAATATATCTTCTTGCAAAGGTTATTGAAGCCGAAGCCAGGGGAGAGAGTTACACGGGTCAGGTTGCCGTCGGTGCTGTAATTTTAAACAGAGTAGATCATTCATCTTTTCCGGATTCCATTTCAGGCGTCGTATATCAATCAGGAGCCTTTGATTGTGTTTATGACAGCAACTGGAACGTAGAACCCGGTGCAACAGCTAAAAAAGCGGCTCAGGATGCTATAAACGGCTGGGATCCTACCGGAGGAGCAATCTATTATTACAATCCTGCAAAGACCAGTAATCAGTGGATCAGAACACGTACAGTCGTAAGTGTAATAGGAAGACACTATTTCTGCACATAATCCAATATGTGCAAATACATATATTATTGGTATATATATACCTTATATAATATATTACAATGTTTCATGTGAAACATTGTAACCGTACAGGTATATTTTTCATATAATATTACAGAATATTATATGAGGTGATTCAGGTGAAAACAAATTCATATTTTTTAGGTGCAAATACTTCCTGCGGTTTTTATTCTTTATTTAATGAATTATATAATCCTGATAAAGATAATACCATTTACTTAATTAAAGGAGGTCCGGGAACAGGGAAGTCATCAATAATGAAAAAAATTGCATCTGCAGCTGAAAATAAGAATTTATCTGTCAAAAGAATTCCGTGTTCATCAGATCCTTTCAGCCTTGATGCAATAATTATACCCGAACTTAAAATTTCTTTCGCAGATGCAACTTCTCCGCATACAATTAATCCTGTTTATCCCGGAGTATGTGAGTATACAATAGAACTCAGCCAATTTTGGAATAAAGATAAATTAAAAGCTAATTCTGATATTATTAAAAGAATCACAAAAGAAAACTCACTTGCACATAAAAAATGTATAAACTTTTTAAAAGCAGCTTCTGTTGTAAATAAAGAAATGATTGATTTATTAAAACCTGCTTATGATACAGATAAAATTAACCGCTTTATAAACAGACTAATCAATACCGAAATATCTTTTTTACAAAAAGGGGAGTGTAAATCTGTTTTTCTCAGCGCCGTTACACCGCTCGGAATTGTTATTCAATATGACACTTTATTTACATATGATAAGATTTTTACAATTAATGATAAATACGGGTATGTTTCAGGATTGATAATGAATGAATTGAATAATTATTCCGAAATTAATAAAATTCATAGAACAAAATGTCTTTGTCCTTTAAATCCTGAAAAGATTGATCATATTCTGTTTAATAATTTTGCATTATTTACCGGAGATACATATCATCCTATGATAAAAAAATGTGATAAAACAATACATTCTGAACGTTTTCTTATTAAAGAAGAATATAATAAAGTAAAAAACAGAGTAAACTTTCTTAATAAAACAAAATTTGAACTTATAGGGGAGTCTGTAAAATTTATTAAAGAAGCAAAATCTTTACACGATATTCTTGAGAGTTATTATATTGCTGCTATGGATTTCAGTAAAGTTTCTTCAATAACTGATGAAATAATCAATGATATATTATCCTGATGTTTCACGTGAAACATTTATAAAAACGAACAACGGACAGACGGAAACCGACTGCCCGTTATCCGTTTGGATGTGGGTGTGAAAGAAAAAGATATGGATATATAGAATCTACACAGCATTACCGGAATACTGAGCAAAATCAACAGGAGAGGATGTCAATTTTTCAATTCTGATAACATATTCAAGATATTCAGAAGTTTCGTGTTTCTCAGAATCTGCTTTTATACCGGCTTTGCGCATAGTATCTACCGCATGGTTGATTGTGTTTATAAATATTTTAATATCCTTGAGTTTTTTGAATTTAGGTTTTGATTTAATCTGAACAGGGTTAATAATTGACTCTATATACTTATCTGTTTCTGTAACATTAAGATTGTTTTCAATAATGAACAATATAGCTTTGAATCTGTCAACATCACTTTTAAGTTTTAATAAAGCTCTTGCGTGACGCTCTGTAAGTGAATTTTCAAGAATAACAGCTCTTAAATCAGGCGGAAGCTTCAGTAAACGTATTTTATTAGAAAAATATGACTGTGATTTACCAAGTTTCTTTGAAATTTCATCCTGTGTCATATTAAATTCAGTCATAAGTCTGTGAATTGATTCAGCTTCTTCAAAAAAATTAAGATTATCTCTCTGTATATTTTCGATTATTGCGAACAAAGCACTGTCCGAATCAGAAACTGACATAAGAACGCAGGGAACTGTTTCAAGACCTACCATACCTGCTGCTCTGAGCCGTCTTTCACCTGAAATCAGTTCATATTTATCGTTTTCTTTTTTTCTGATAACAAGGGGTTGTATAATACCGTTATTTTTAATTGACGAGGCAAGGCACTCAAGCTCGTTCTGGTTGAATGTTTTTCTCGGCTGAGAAGGATTAGGAATAATCTGATCTGTCGGAACAAGAAGTATCGAACCTCCTGTTTTTACTTTTGATCCCATCTGAAATATCATAAATTCACCTCTTGAAAAGAAAAAGCTGATGTAATTTCTGTTTACAAACAGATAATAACACATCAGCTTTTAATATTTTATCGAATTTTGGCTTGTAAAAATTATAATAAAAGTAAGAAATATAAAAATTAAAGTGGTTTTTTTGATATCTGACCCATATTACGGGGATATTTTGACGAAACCTGCGATATTTTTTTACCGATTATAATATTTCTTTCATCACCATTATGAATATTATAAATAATATCATCATATAATTCAGTTCCCAGTTTTGAAAAAGCAGAAATACCGTTTGTTTTTTCTTCTTCGGAAATGCTGCCTTTCATAGAAACAAACTTTCCGTCTACTTTAACAAGAGGAATGCAGAACTCGGAAAGTATTCTCAACTGTGCAACAGCTCTTGCAGTTACATAATCGAATTTTTCTCTGTATTCAGGCATTTTTCCCGCATCTTCAGCTCTGATATGAACAACATTTGCTTTAAGATCAAGCTCTTTTAAAAGATGTCTTATAAAATCAAGTTTCTTATTTACGGCATCAAATAAAGTAACATCAAGATTATCACCTGCAATAAGAACCGGTACACCGGGAAAACCTGCACCTGTTCCCACATCGGCAACAGAATCACCTTTACCGATTCCCGAGTATTTAAAAAATGCAAGGCTGTCTGCAAAATGTTTTATAACAATATCATCAGGTTCGGTAATTGCTGTAAGGTTTACTTTTTCATTGTAATTTACAAGCTCTTTTGCGTATGTATCGAATTTAAGAACAACATCATCTGAAAGATTCATCCCGAATTCTTCTGCACATTTTATCAATAATTCTTCAGAAATAAACATAATAAAACCTCTGTATATTTTATACTATAAATTTTACTTATATTATGTTTTTTGTCAAGTAAAATGATAAAATAAAGAAAAGATATTATAAAAGCTTGATTTACTTGGTAAATCGTGTTATAATAATTCAGAATGGTGTAGCATAGCCTATAATGCATTTAAAATCAATTTTACCTATTTTAAATATAAAACCATTATATAGATATAACTCCCAAAATAAAGAATTACAGAGAGGAAAATAAAAAATGGAATCATTCCAGGAAGTATGGGAACAGGTTCTTGAATATTGTAAAAATCAGATGTCTGAAACAACTTTCAAAACCTGGATTTACAAAATTGAGAATCCCCGTTTCGTTGACGGAACAGTAGTTATAACATCATCAACAGAATTCAGAAATACAATCCTTAAAGATAAATTCAGCGATACATTAAAAGAAGCATTTCAAGCAGTTCTCGGAATAGAACTCAATATAGAATTCGTAGTTGAAGAAAAAAATGAAGTAAAGACAGAAGATAAACATGAAGAAAAAACAGTAAAAAATAATCACTCTGTTCAGGGTTACAGTTTTGAAAACTTCATTGTAGGTTCATCAAATAAACTTGCACACGCAGCTTCATGGAGAGTTGCAACAGCCGATATCGGTTCGGTTTATAATCCTTTATTTATATACGGTCATTCGGGACTCGGAAAAACACATCTTATGATGGCTATACAAAATGAGCTCAGAAAACGTAATGAAGGAATAAATATAGTATATACAACAAGTGAAAACTTCCTGAATGAGTTTATTACCTGTATGAAAAATCAGGATAATAAGCCTTTCAGAGCAAAATACAGAAATGCCGACGCTCTTTTCATTGATGATATTCAGTTTATCAAGAATAAAGAATCAACTCAGGAAGAGTTTTTCCACACATTCAATGACCTTATAAATGCAAACAAACAGATTGTTATTACATCTGACCGTCCTCCCAAAGAAATTGAAGGACTTGATGAAAGAATAAAAACAAGATTCGAAAGCGGACTTATAGCAGATATCCAGCCGCCCGATATTGAAACAAGAACTGCAATTATCATCACAAAAGCAGAAGAAAGCAACCTCAAGCTTTCAAAACCGATGATAAACTATATTGCAGAAAAAATCAAGGATAATATAAGACAGATTGAAGGCACAATCAATAAGATTGCTGCTATGGAGTCACTTTACGGAATTGCTCCAACAATGGGAAGCATACAGCAGATTATCCACGATATTGAAACAGATAACAAACCTGTTTCAGCAACAGTTGATGATATCATTGAAAGTGTTGCCGATAAATACGACCTTACAAAGTCAGACCTTATTTCAGAAAAGAGAAATGCAAATATCTCTCTTGCAAGAAATGTTTCTATGTACATAATCAGAGAAGTCACAGGTCTTTCACTTGAAAACATAGGTAATAAATTCGGCGGAAAGAAACATTCAACCGTAAAACACTCTATTAATATCGTTGAAGAAAGAATTATGCGTGATGTAAAGTTCAAAAATACAGTTTATAATATTATAAAACAGTTTAAAGATAACTGATTATTGAACATATTATAAACATCGCATATGTTCAAAAACAGACAAAAGTTTTGAACAAATTACGGGTTTTGAACACCGGGTTTTGAACATAATAAACATTTCGTTATATTTCTTTTTAGGAATTATATTTCTGAACACATTCAGGGTATTGTTATGAACATTCAGAAATACTCCTGAAGGCTCAGTAATTAACGGTTTATACAATTTTGAACAGTTTGAACACTCCCTACTTATTATACTACTATTAAAGAGTAAAGATAAGTTATGTAAGGCGTGTGAAATTGAAAAAAGTAATCAGAAGGGAGATATGCGGCGACTTACAATGTCGAAAACCGCATTGCAAAACAAAATGAAAATTATATGCAATACTTCCGTTCTTGCAGAAGCAGTCATCAATGTACAGAAAGCTGTAATGACAAAAACAGCAATGCCTATTCTTGAAGGTATTCTCTTTACTGCAGAAGACAATAAAGTAAAGCTCACAGGTTATGACCTTGAAATAGGTATAGAAACCATGATTGATGCTGATGTTATTGAAGAAGGCTCTGTTATTATCAATGCGAAGATATTCTGTGACATTATAAGACATATTCCCTATGATAAAATAATATTTGAAACAGACGAAAAGCTGCAGTGTAAAATTTACTGTGGTGATATCGAATATTTTATGACAGGTATCAGTCCCAAGGACTATCCTGAGCTTCCCGTTATCATAAACGGTAAGGATATTAATATATCACAGAAGATTCTTAAAGATATGATTAAAAAGACTATCTTCTCAGTTGCCGTAAATGATGTACGTGTTATTCACAAGGGTATCAAATTTGAAATCAAGCCCGGTGAAATAAGACTTGTTGCAATCGATTCTCACAGAATAGCTGTAAGAAAAGAGTTTATTGATTATAACGGTGAAGAACTTTCATTCGTTGTTCCTGCAAAAACAATGGGTGAAATTATGAAGCTTATTCCTGAAGGTGACGATTTTATTAAAATCGGTCTCGGCAGAAGACATATTCTTTTTGAAATAAACGGTTACACAATCATATCAAGACTTCTTGAAGGCGAATTCATGAAGTATGAATCAATTATTCCCACTAATTACAATACAGTTGTGAGAACAAAGACAAAAGATATGATAAGCAGTGTTGAACGAGTTGCTCTTTTCATCACAGACAGATTCAAGGCTCCTCTCAAGCTTGAATTCAGAGAAAATGAACTTAAAATTTCAACTGCAACAGCTCTCGGTACTGCAAACGAAAAAATTGAAGTATCAGTTGACGGTAACGATATTGAAATCGGTATTCAGTCGAGATATATCCTTGATGCACTCAGAGCAGGGGAAGAAGAGGAAATTCTTATCGGTATGGTAAGCCCCACAAATCCCGTCTGTATTATTCCCACTTCGGGAGAAGGATTCCTTTACCTTATTCTTCCCGTAAGACTCAGTTAAACAATAATTTGTCAGTGATGTTAAATTAAAAATTACAACGTAGGGGCGCCCATCGGGCGTCCGTTACAGAAAGTGTTTCCATACGGACTGCCAATGGCAGCCCCTACGGTTGGTTTATTCAAACTTATTCTTCCCGTAAGATTAAGTTAATAAATTAAATCATACAAGGTTTATGATAATATGAAAAAAGTTATTAAAGTAAAAGCTATAAAAAAAGAAGAAAAGGTCATAAAGATAGACCCGCCTTTTATAAAGCTTGATTCACTTCTGAAACTTTGTGATATTGCCCAGACAGGCGGTCACGCAAAGATACTCATTCAGGACGGTCTTGTTGAAGTAAACGGTGAAATCTGTGACCAGAGAGGCAGAAAAATCAAAGCAGGCGATAAAATACGTTTTGAAGATACTGTCTGGTCGGTTGAAGAAAAATGAACATAACAAATCTGAATGTAAATAATTTCAGAAATATAAAAGAGCTTGAAATTAAGCCTTCTGAAGGCATAAATATTATTTTCGGCGAAAATGCGCAGGGAAAAACAAATCTGCTTGAATGTATATGGCTTTTCAGTGGTTTCCGTTCTTTCAGAGGATCAAAAGAAACAGATTTAATACGTTTCGGTGAAGATTTTTTCAGGACAGAGCTTGATTTTTACGGTAACGGCAGAGAGCAGAACGCAAAAATGATTGTTTCGCCTCAGGCTAAGAAAATTATTCTCAATTCTGTACCTATGACCGCATCGTCAAAACTTTTAGGTGTATTCAACTGCGTCGTATTTGCGCCTTCATATCTTTCACTTGTAAAGGGAAATCCTTCCGAAAGACGCAGGTTTATGGATTCTGCTCTGTGCAGACTCAAGCCCTCTTATACAAAAGCTTTAACCGAATACAACAAAATTCTTATTCAGAGAAATTCATTTCTCAAAGAGCTTAAATATAACAATAAAAATTACGATTTTCTTGAAATATGGAACACTAATCTGTGTGAAAAATCTGTTCAGCTTGTAAATGACAGATTGAAATATCTTGAAAAGCTTTCACAGACTGCGTCTGAAATCTATTCAGGACTTTCCGGTAGCCGTGAAACACTCACACTAAGATATATGTTAAGACTTTCACAGTCAAAATATGAATATATAAATGAGCCCGTTGATGAAGACAGAATAAATAATCTTCTTAAAAATAACGAAAACGGTGACATTCTTTACGGCACAACAAATATTGGTGCTCACAGAGATGACATAGAAATTGAAATCAACGGTATTCCTGCCAAAAAATTCGGCTCACAGGGTCAGCAGAGGTCAGCAGCGCTGGCACTCAAGCTCGGTGAAGCTGAAATTATAAAAGAACTTACGGGTGAAAGACCCGTGGCACTCCTTGACGATGTTATGAGTGAGCTTGATGTCAACCGTCAGGACTATATTCTCAATCACATCAGGGACTGGCAGGTTTTCATCACCTGCTGTGAGCCGTCAACTGTTTTAAGACTTTATGACGGAAAAACCTTTGAAATAAAGAACGGGCAGGTGGTCTGATGTATCTTCATCTCGGACAGTCAACTGTCATAACGACAAAAAATCTTCTGGGTATTTTTGATATGGATAATACCACGGTTATGAAATCAACGAGGGATTATCTTACAAAATCCGAAAAAGACGGTGATGTAATAAATGTTTCTTATGAGTTGCCGAAGTCATTTGTTGTTTGTACAAACGGTAATAATTCAAAAAAAGTATATATAACTCAGATTGCTCCTTCAACTCTGTTGAAAAGAGCAAAGTCTAAACAATTCGATGAATTGTAACAGAAAGGATGTTTATTCTTGGACGAAGAAAAGAAAGAATTCAATGCTGCCGATTTTGAAAAAACTGACAGCAGCATAAAAAATGAAGAAAACGCAGAACTTGAAACAATGGACACTGTTGTAACAGACGAATACGGTGCCGGTCAGATTCAGGTTCTTGAAGGTCTTGAGGCAGTCCGTAAACGTCCCGGTATGTATATCGGTTCAACGGGTGAAAGAGGTCTTCATCATCTTGTTTATGAAATCGTTGATAACTCAATCGACGAAGCACTTGCAGGATACTGTACAAATATCGACGTTGCAATTCTGCCCGGTAACGTAATCGAAGTAAGAGATAACGGACGTGGTATTCCCGTTGACATCAACGAGCAGCAGGGACTTCCCGCTGTTACTGTTGTTCTTACAGTCCTTCACGCCGGCGGTAAATTCGGCGGCAGCGGTTATAAGGTATCAGGCGGTCTTCACGGTGTCGGTTCATCGGTTGTTAATGCTCTTTCAGAGTGGCTTGAAGTTGAAGTTTCAAGAAACGGCAACGTTTACAAGCAGAGATTTGAAAGAGGTAACATCGTAACTGACCTCGAAATTGTAGGCAAGAGCGAAACAACAGGTACACTCGTACGTTTCAAGGCTGACCCCGAAATTTTCACAGACACAACAGTTTACACATATAAGACTCTTCAGACAAGACTCAGAGAGAGTGCATTCCTCAATGCAGGTCTTGCAATTACTCTTTCAGACTATCGTGATGATGAAAATCCTGTTGAAGAAGAATATTGCTATCACGGTGGTCTTTCAAGTTTCGTAACATTTGAAACAGAGTCAAGAGCACTCACCGCAATCCACGAAAAGCCTATGCATTTTTCTGTGGTTTCAGGTGATAAATATGCCGAAGTTGCTATGCTTTACAACGACGGCTACAATGAAACAATACTTTCATTCGCAAATAACGTAAGAACAATCGACGGCGGTACTCACGAAGAAGGCTTCAAGAGAGCACTTACAAGAGTATTTAATGATTACGGCAGAAAATACGGTCTTCTCAAAGAAGCTGATAAGAATCTTTCAGGTGATGATGTCCGTGAAGGTCTTTGCTGTGTAATCAGCGTAAAACTTACGGAAGCACAGTTTGAAGGACAGACAAAGGGTAAGCTTGGTAACACCGAAATGACTCAGATTGTTTCACAGCTTATCACAGATAAGGTTTCAACATATTTTGAAGAAAATCCTTCAGTTGCAAAGCTTATTTTCAACAAGTCACTTGATGCTTCAAGAGCAAGAGAAGCTGCAAGAAAGGCAAGAGAAAACGCAAGAAGAAAATCTCCTCTCGGCGGAAACTCACTTCCCGGCAAGCTTGCAGACTGTATTGATAAAAACCCCGAAAACACCGAGCTTTACATCGTCGAGGGTGATTCTGCGGGCGGATCTGCAAAGGGCGGACGTGACAGAAATATTCAGGCTATTCTTCCTCTCTGGGGTAAGATGCTCAACGTTGAAAAAGCAAGACTTGACAAAGTTATCGGTAATGATAAGCTTTCACCCGTTGTTACGGCTCTTGGTACAGGCATTGACGAAGATTTTGACCTCTCAAAGCTCCGTTATCACAAAATCGTCATTATGGCCGATGCCGACGTCGACGGTGCTCACATCAGAACACTTCTTCTGACATTCTTCTTCAGATATATGCGTCCTCTTATTGAGAACGGCTATGTTTACATCGCACAGCCCCCTCTTTACAGACTGACAAAGAATAAAAAGCATTTCTATGCATATTCAGATGAAGAAAGAGATGCATATATGGAAAAACTCGGTCAGTGCGACATTCAGCGTTATAAGGGTCTCGGTGAAATGGACTCAGAACAGCTCTGGGAAACAACAATGAACCCCGAAACAAGAATTATGCTCCGTGTCACACTTGATGATGCCATTGAAGCAGACAAGACATTCTCAGTTCTTATGGGTGACAAGGTTGAGCCCAGAAGAGAGTTTATTGAACAGAATGCAAAATACGTACAGAATCTTGACATCTGATTTCTGTTCGTAAAGGAGAAACAAAAATGGACGAAAACAACATTAACATAAATGAAGAATCTGCAGGCGAAGTTGTTGCAACTACTCCTGCAGGCGGAAAACTGATAGATGTTGACCTTAACAAGGAAATGAGAAAATCATTCCTTGACTATTCAATGTCTGTTATCACTTCCCGTGCACTTCCTGATGTAAGAGACGGTCTTAAGCCTGTTCACAGACGTATTCTTTACACAATGTTTGAAAACAGACTTATGCCCAACACAGCATACCGTAAATGTGCCGACACGGTCGGTGCAGTGCTCGGTCGTTACCATCCCCACGGTGACGCATCGGTTTACGATGCAATGGTACGTCTTGCTCAGGATTTCTCAATGAGATATATGCTCGTTGACGGTCACGGTAACTTCGGTTCGGTCGACGGCGACCCCCCTGCAGCTTATCGATACACCGAGTCAAGAATGAGCAAGCTCTCACTCGAAATGCTTACAAATATCGATGAAGAAACAGTCGATTTTATGGCTAACTACGACGACCGTCTGAAGGAGCCCACAGTTCTTCCTTCAAAATTCCCCAACCTTCTCGTTAACGGTTCAACGGGTATTGCCGTCGGTATGGCTACAAATATTCCTCCTCACAACCTTAAGGAAACAGTTGACGCTCTTTTCTGTCTTATGGACAACCCCGACGCAACTGTTGCCGAGCTTATGGAGTATATCAAAGGACCCGATTATCCCACAGCAGGTATAATTATGGGTAAAGCAGGTATCAGAGCTGCTTATGCTACAGGCAGAGGCAAGATTCAGCTCCGTGCAAGAGCAGAAATCGTCGAAGGCAAGAACGACAGATTCAAAATCGTCGTTACAGAGCTTCCTTATCAGGTAAACAAGGCAAGACTTATCGAATCAATCGCTGATCTTGTAAAAGATAAGAAAATCGAGGGTATTTCAGATATCAACGACTATTCAAACCGTAACGGTATGAATATGGTTATTGACCTCAAGCGTGACGCTAATCCTCAGGTTATTCTCAATCAGCTTTACTCATTCACACAGATGCAGATAAGCTACGGTGTCATTCTTCTTGCACTCGTTAACGGTGAGCCCAAAATCCTCACTCTCAGAGAAATTCTTCAGCATTACATTGACCATCAGTGCGAAGTTATAACAAGAAGAACAAGATTCAGACTCCGTAAGGCAGAAGAAAGAGCACACATCGTTGAAGCTCTTATCAAGGCTCTCGATATCATCGACGAAGTTATTGCACTTCTCAAAAAATCAAAGAGTGTTCAGGAAGGTAAACAGGCTCTTATGGATACCTTCGGCTTCGATGAAATTCAGGCAACACATATCGTCCAGATGCGTCTTGGTCAGCTGACAGGTCTTGAAAGACAGAAGCTTGAAGACGAAATGGCAGACCTTATGGCTAAGATTGCCGAATATCACGAGATTCTTTCAAATCACTCAAAGGTTCTTGAAATCATCAAGGGTGAGCTTACTGAAATCAAAGATAAATACGGTGACGACAGAAGAACAGAAATCCTCAATGTCAGCGGTGAAGTTGATATCGAAGACCTTATTCCCGAAGAAAACTGTATTTTCACACTTACAACTATGGGTTACATCAAGCGTCAGCCCGTTGACACATACAAGCTTCAGAGAAGAGGCGGTAAGGGTGTCATCGGTATGACAAGAAGAGAAGAGGACTTTGCTGAAACAATGTTCTCCTGTTCAACCCACGATTATATTATGTTCTACACCACAAAGGGTAAGGCTTACAGACTCAAGGGTTATGAAATTCCCGAAGGCAGCCGTACAAGTAAGGGTATGAACATTGTAAACCTTCTTCCTCTCGAAGCAGACGAAAAGGTTTCGGCAATGATAAGAGTGCCCAAGGATGAAAACGAAGAAGAACTCTTCCTTTGTATGTTCACAAGAAAGGGTATCATCAAGCGTTCGGCTCTTTCAGAGTACAAGACAATCCGTAAGACAGGTATCATCGCAATCAACCTTGATGAAGATGATGAACTTGCATGGGTCAAGCTTACTCACGGTAATGACGATATTCTTCTTGCAACAAAGAACGGTATGTCAATCCGTTTCAACGAAAATGATGCAAGACCTATCGGCAGAACAGCACGTGGTGTCAGAGCTATAAGCCTTAAAGAGGGTGACGAAGTTGTCGGTATGGATATCATCACTGACGACAGCGTGATTCTTACAGTAAGTGAAACAGGTTACGGCAGAAGAAGTATGGGTTCTGATTACAGAGTCCAGACAAGAGGCGGTATGGGTCTTATCAACTACCGTACAGCAAACTTTGGTGATGTTGCAGCTCTCAGAGTTGTAAACGATAATGAAGATATCATTATTATTTCTTCAGACGGTGTAATTATCCGTATTCCCGCAGACAGCATCAGTATTTTCGCAAGACCTTCAAAGGGTGTCCGTGTAATGAAAGTCAAAGAAGGCGAAAGAGTAGTTACTCTTACAAACATCGAACACAGCGAAGAAGAAAGTGAAGAAACTGAAACAGAAGCAGGTCAGACAGAAACTGCTGAAGAAAATCAGGATTAATAAAACGTGATTGAGGTGTGAAAGATATGGACAGAAGAAAAGATACAAGCTCAGTTGTTGAAATTCCTGAAAAGAAAAAGAAAAAATCGTCAAAGAAAGTTCTTATTATCGTTCTTGCTGTAATTTTTGTTATTCTTTTTGCTGCTATTGTAGGCGTAATGCTTTTTATCAATTCAATCGGCATCAATCACGTTGATCCCGAAAAAGATGATTCAGGCGCAAAAGATGACAGCGTACTTTACGAAGACCTTGCAGAAGATGAAAAAGAAGAATATTATAATATGATCACCGCTATCCGTGATGACAGTAATATGACTACCACATTATATAACTGGTATAAAAATGACGGCGACCATATGGCATCAAATAATGTTCTTAACATTCTTATTGTAGGCATAGATGCTTCGGGCGGAACACCTATGCAGGGTAACAGCGACGTTATGATGCTTGCATCAGTCAATAAGAAACAGCAGAAAATAACACTCTGTTCTTTCCTTCGTGACAGTTATACTTATTTTGAAGATTCAGACGGAACAGGACATTATTCAAAGCTCAATGCGGCTTATGCATACGGAGGAGCAGACTGTCTTCTCAATGCAATTGAATATAATTACAAAATTGATATAGACTATTTTGTAGCAGTTGACTTTGAAGCTTTTGAAAAGGTAATTGATGCTATAGGCGGTATTACTCTTGATGTTACCGAAGAAGAAGCAAGAGCGATGGAAAACTATGCAAATATTTCAGGCGTACCTTACGGTGAAGGAACACACCTTAACGGTGAACACGCTCTTCTTTTCTCAAGAATGAGAAAGATCTATGCATCAGGTGACGTTCACAGAACAGAAAACCAGAGAAAAGTTATAAACGCAATTATCAAAAAGAGCAGAACACTCAGCATTTCTGATCTCAATAATGTTGTTCAGACTCTCGGTGAATATGTTTATACAGATTGTCCCGCAACAAAGATTGTTTCACTCGGTACAAATGCAATTCTCGGTAAATGGTATAACTTCCAGGTTTACTCAATGGAGGCACCTCCCGAAAGTGCAAGAGATGTCTATAACGGAAGTATGTGGATGTGGACAGTTGACTATCCCTACTCAGCTCAGTATGTTCAGAAGCAGATTTTCGGAGAAAGTAACATTGTAATTCAGTAACGAATAAAAAGGTGATAAATATGTTCAATCATACAAACTTAAACGGAAGAGTAGCAGTTGTTACAGGCGGTGGCGGAGTTCTTTGCTCGGGTTTTGCAAAGGACCTTGCATCTCAGGGTGTAAAGGTTGCAGTTCTTGACCTCAACGAAAGTGCAGCTCAGGCTGTTGCTGATGAAATCACAGCTGCAGGCGGTACAGCAATCGGTGTTGCATGTAACGTTCTTGAAAAGTCAAGTCTTGATGCTGCAAGAGAAGTTATCAACGAAAAACTCGGCACCTGTGATATTCTTATCAACGGTGCAGGCGGAAATAACCCCAAGGGCACAACATCAAAAGAAAAGCTTGAGCTTTCTGATATTGCTGAAAAGGCAGAAGGCGTAAAGACATTCTTTGACCTTGACCCCAAAGGTATTGAGTTCGTTTTTAATCTCAACTTCCTCGGCACACTCCTCACAACTCAGGCATTTGCTATTGATATGGTAGGAAAGCCCAATGCAACAATTATCAATGTTTCTTCAATGAATGCTTTCCGTCCTCTTACAAAGATTCCCGCATATTCAGCTGCAAAAGCTGCAGTTTCAAACTTTACTCAGTTTATGGCTGTTCATTTCTCAGATGTGGGCATCAGAGTAAATGCAATTGCTCCCGGATTCTTCTCAACAAATCAGAACAAAGCTCTTCTTTATAATGAAGACGGTTCACTTTCACCCAGAAGTGAGAAGATTCTCGGTCACACACCTCTGGGCAGATTCGGTACTCCCGAAGACCTCACAGGTTCACTTCTTTTCCTTGCTGATGAAACTTATTCAGGCTTCATCACAGGTGTGATTCTTCCCGTTGACGGCGGTTTTGCATCTTATTCAGGCGTGTAAGAATTCATTTATGTTAATTTTAAATCAAGTTTATTGACATAGTTTAAAATTTGATTTATAATCAAATTAATAATACCTTTTTAAAAGGAATAAATTTATGCAGGAGGCTTTTTTATGAAAACTTTGAAAAAAGTTATTTCGGCTGTTCTTGCTGTAGTAATGCTTTTAAGTGTTGCTTCAGTTACTGTTTTTGCAGAAGGCTATACATTTGAGTATATTTATGCAGACAGTGAATATTTCTCAACAATTTACATCACAGCTTTTGACGGAACTGTTCCCGAGGACGGTTATGTTGAAATTCCCGCTGAGATTGACGGTTGTATTGTTATCGGTATTGCCGAGCACACATTTGACAACCTTCAGGAACTCAGAGGTATTATTCTTCCCAGTGCAGATATAACAATCGATCCCGATGCATTCTACGGCTGTACACAGGAAATCGATGTTGTTTATCCCGAAGAACCTGAAGAAGATGAAGATGAAAAATTCGATCCCGAAGAGTGGTATGAGGATCACGTTCAGGATTATGTTATCAAAGACGATATTCTTGTAAAATATCAGGGTACAGATAAGATAGTTACAATTCCTTACAACTGTAAAGAAATTGCTGAAGATGCTTTCAGAGGAAATGAAAACATCACAACAGTTTACCTTGTAAAGGAACTTGAAAAAATCGGCGATTATGCATTTGCAGATTGTAAATATCTTGCTAATGTTATAATTGCAAGCGGTACAGATGAAATTGAAATCGGCAAGGATGTTTTTGCAGGTACACCCTGGCTTGAAAACTTCCCCTCAGATTTTGTAAACATCGGCACAACTCTTATCAAGTATAAGGGTGAGCTTGACAGCGTTTCAATTCCCAACGTATTCAGAACAATTGCTCCCAATGCATTTGCTCTTGGTGAAGAAAAAGCTGAAGATATCGTTTTCAAGGTAAGAGTTCCCGCAACAATCGAAAACTTTGGTGAAGATTGTTTCTTCCTTTACGATTCACTTACAAAGGTTTATCCTGAACTTGTAGTTTATAAGAATACTCCTGCAGAAGAATATCTTACAGCAGAAGGTATTGATTTCACTTACTTTGCACTTCCCGGTGACGCAGTATTTGACGGTGTTATCACAGCAGGTGACGCAAGATACGTTCTCCGTGTTGCTGCAAAGCTTGAAGAACCCATTGTTGATGCAGATAAGCTTTTAGTTGCTGACCTCAGCGGTGACAACAAGATTGCTGCAGAAGATGCAAGACTTATTCTCAGAATTGCTGCTAAGCTTGATAAGTATTCAGCAGAAGATCTTTACACAATGCCCAGAACTGATTACGAAGTTCTTCTCACAGCTGCCAATGCTCTTTCACTTGCAAGAGGTTACGGTTGCGCATATTCAAAGAATGCATATCAGTATATTTCAGATGTAAAGATGAATACAAACACAAAGACATATCTCAATATGTATAACAGTGAGCTCACATCTGAAAAGAAGGCTGTTACAGTCACTTATAATCAGAATACTCCCGAAGCATATGATAATCTCTTTGATATCACTCTTCTTGATTCAGGTAAAATCAAGAGCCATTCCTGCGTAGTTGAAGACGGCAAGTACTATATTACCCTTGTGCTTAAAGATGAAACAGTTGCAGGTAGTGATTTGTTTGTTCCCACATTCACAGAAAAGATGTTCCCCGTTGAAACAGTTGCTCATTTCACATCAAAGGCTATGAACAAATACTGGTACAACGACAGCATCAAGTACAATATGACATACAATGATTGCACAATCAAAATGGTAGTCAATGTGGATAATCTCAAGATTGACACAATCGATCTTCAGATGAACTATGATTTTGAAATCGAAGGCAAGATTATGGGTATTGCTATCAAAGACGGCAAGAATCCTGCAACTGCTACAAGAACAGACGTAGTAAGATATTCTAACTTCGTTTACTTTTCAAAATAATCAGATAATAAGGCAGCCGTCATAGACGGCTGTTTTTATTTACTGATTATTGACTTTTTGTGAATAGTGTAATATGATTTATATATCTTATTATTAAGGAGAAATTTTATGTCACAGAAAGTAATTCTCGTGCTCGTTGACGGTATGCGACCCGACGGTATGATGCAGTGCGGTAATGATTTTGCCGCAGAGTTTGTTGCAGATTCTACATATACACTTGATGCAAGAACTGTTGTGCCTTCGGTCACTCTGCCTTGTCATATGTCGCTTTTCCACAGTGTTGACCCCGTCCGTCACGGTATCACAACAAATAATTACATTCCTCAGGTCAGACCTATTGAAGGTATGTTTGACAGATTTGATAAATTCGATAAAAAGTGTGCTTTCTTCTATACGTGGGAGGAACTCCGTGACCTGGGCAGACCCGACCACCTGCACACAGCAGTCTGCTATAATCAGCACAAGCAGTCAGATACAGACCCTAAAATCACAGACTCTGCAATTGAATACATCAACGCAGAATCACCCGATTTCCTTTTCCTTTATCTCGGTGAAACAGACGAAGTCGGAGGTCACGATTGCGGCTGGATGAGTGAACAGTATATGAAGAGTGTCAGCAAGGCTCTTTCTTGTGTAAAGAAACTCAGAAACAGCATTGACGAGAGTTACAATATCATTCTTCTTGCAGACCACGGCGGTCACGACCGTTCACACGGCAGCGAAATGGACGAGGATATGACAATACCTATCTGCTGTAACGGTCCCGCTTTTGAAAAAGGCAAGGAGCTTCACGGTCTTTCAATCAAAGACGTCGCAGTCACAATCGCAAAACTTCTTGAAGTCACTCCCGCTAAAGAGTGGGAAGGCAAAGCTTTTGTTTAATTGAGAAGTTTTATATTATGAGGAGGTAAAAGTTATGAATTTCCGTTTTAATGTAAAACTGAGTGATAAAGATTTTCTTGAATTCAATTATTTCCATATGCTGAAATCTCATTATGGCAGAAAAACCTACATTCTCCTGAAAACACTTCTGCTTGTTCTTCCTCTTGTATTCTGGTTTGCAGGTTATGCTATTCATTCGTTTTCGGAAGATTATCCGAAAATGCTTATTGTGCTTATTCCTTTATGCCTGATATTGTTTTTTACGGCAAAACCGATTATGAAGGCTTCTGTGAAACAGCAACTTAATACGTGGATGAAAAAAGGCAAAAAACCGTATTCGACCGAAGCTGTAATGGAGTTTTCCGATGAATCAATTGTTGAAACAACATCTGAAAACCACACAGAGCTGAAATACAGCGCCATTGACAGCGTTTATGTTGTAAAAGGTGAAATTGTTTATTTATACATAAACGCCGGTCAGGCATATATGCTTCCGTACGCATCATTTGAAAATGAAAAACAGTTCAACAACTTTATTGAATTTATTAGCAAAAAAACAAAACCCGTAAAATATTCTGAATAAGGTGATAATATGAAAAATTACGAAAAAATCAAAGAATTTTCTCCCGAGGCTTACGACTTTATAATTTCTGCCCTTGAAAATGGTGCAGAAGACGGCAGATATGATTTCGACGATGGTGTTTTTGTCGGTGTGAGCACTTACACAACAAAATACCGTGCAGATGCGTGCTTTGAAGCACATAAAAAGTATATTGATGTTCAGGTTATGCTCGACGGCAGTGAAATTATCGCAACAGAGCATATTGACAAAATGCATCAGTATGAATGTATTCAGCCATTCGGAGACGGTGACCTTGAACTTTATGCAAACAACAATGACTGCGTTGACAATGTGTTGAATAAAGGTGACTTCCTTGTTCTTTACCCCGAAGACGGCCATATGCCCGGAGTATGTATTGCAGAACCCAAGCAGGTCAAAAAAGCAGTTATAAAAGTACCTGTAAAATAATAGTTATTCCCCTGATTTTTTACAGGGGAAATTTTTTTGAAAAAAATTAAAAAAAACCTATTGACAAAATGAAAATCATCGGATATAATAATGCTAACGATAATCATTAACATTAAGGAGGGCGATGAAGATGTCTGAAAAAGCAAGAAGATATTCCCGCAAAAGGGAAGCGATAAGAGAAGTGCTTATGGGCACAACATCGCACCCCACAGCGGAATGGATTTATGCACAGCTTAAACCCGAAATTCCCGATCTCAGCCTTGCAACTGTATACAGAAACTTAAACGACATGAAACAGTTTGGTGAAGTACAGAGCGTAGCTTTCTGGGGCGGTAAGGAAAGATTCGACGGAAACGTGAAAAAACATTCCCATTTTGTGTGTGAAGAGTGTGGCAGAATTGATGATTTTCATTTTGTTCCTCACAACACAGAGCTTGATGAATCGGCACAGAAGCATTACGACGGCAGAGTGGATTATCATTCACTTGTTTTCCACGGAACCTGCGGTGAATGCATTAAAAAAAGTCAGTAACGCCTAAAGCGTTCATATAAAAATAAAAATTCAATTACTCGGAGGTAATTTATAATGAAAAAGTTTGTTTGTTCAGTTTGCGGTTATGTTCACGAAGGCGATTCAGCACCCGAAAAGTGCCCTGTATGTAAGGTTCCTGCAGAAAAATTCAAAGAGCAGGTTGGCGAAATGAAACTCGCTGCAGAGCATGAATACGGTATCTATGAAAAGACAGTTGCTAACAATCCTGACATCAGCGCAGAAGATAAGAAGTATATTTTCGATCAGCTTATGGCTAACTTTAACGGCGAATGCTCAGAAGTAGGTATGTATCTCTGCATGGCAAGAATCGCTCACAGAGAAGGTTACCCCGAAATCGGTCTTTACTGGGAAAAGGCAGCTTACGAAGAAGCTGAACATGCAGCAAAGTTTGCAGAACTTCTCGGTGAAGCACTTGAACCCAAAATGAAGGATACAACAAAGGATAACCTTGCATGGCGTGTAGATTGCGAATACGGCGCAACAAACGGTAAGTTCGAACTCGCAGCTTGCGCAAAGAAGAACGGCCTCGATGCTATTCACGATACAGTACACGAAATGGCAAGAGACGAAGCAAGACACGGTAAGGCTCTCGAAGGTCTTCTTAAGAGATATTTCGGTTAATTTTTATGTCCCGTAATGTGCCGTAAAATACACAAAAAACGGCTATATTGCGACACTTTAAGAGAATATTCTCCGGATGCTCCGATTATCGGGGCATCCTAATTTTTTTATATAAAAGTGTGTTTTATGGTGTGTTATATGTTTTAAAAATTTTTCAAAAAGTGCTGAAAATGATGTGTATTTATGGTGTGTTAAGTGTGTTTTTTATGCGCATACACATCCGAGGCTGTCCGTTCGGTCTGTTTTTTGCCTTATTTTATATATAACAGCAAAATGTCTTTTTCAGCGTAAAGTGATTGTTTTTAATCCGGGGTAGGCATTTTTTTGTCCGACCCCGGATTTATTTTATTTTGGCTTTGAAAATGCATCTGCACATCCTGAATTTTTTTATTCGAAAATATTAAAAAATTGCAAAAATTTTATATATAAAAAAATCTTTCATAATTAGTACAACTAATTGATGAAAGGTTGTAAATAAAATGCGAAAAGGCAAATCATACCACATTTATCTTATAACAGTTTTATCATTAGAAGCAATATCTTCACCATCAAGACGATGTGAAAGTATTTCTTTAGTTTCTGGAAATACAACAATACGCAGCACGATTATGTTATGAAGGTTCTTGTGCAGCGTGCAGAGCTTGCACAGGAGGGTTATGTCCCGGCAGATTATAAGGGTGACCTGAATTTTGCAGACCCCGGTGAACTTAACGGAGAGATTCCTGTTGATATAGGAAAAATACTTTCCGAAGCAGATGATATTTCTGCAGATAATATGGCAGAAATAAAAATGAATTAACTTTATAATGCTGTAAAATGAAATCATAAATGGTTTCGTTTGTGATTTAAGTCAAAAGTAAGCCGTCGGAGAAATCCGGCGGTTTTGCTCTGTCAAAAAACTATAAGCTTTAATGCGCTGTTTACAGTAATATCCGACTGTGGCTTTGGTATTACAGGCATAGCCCATTCTTCTTTTGTATCAAAATCAATTCAATATTTATAAAAATATTGAATTCTTGGCCTATTTGTAATATAGTATAACTATAAACATATATAATCTCGAAAGGAGAAAACAATTATGGGACTTATCAAAGCAGGAAACGGAGCAATCGGAGGCGTACTTGCCGATCAGTGGAAAGAGTTTTTCAGCTGTGATTCACTTGACAGCGAAACTCTTGTTGTAAAGGGCAGAAAGAGTGTCGGTTCCCGTTCATCAAATACAAAGGGTCACGATAATGTAATTTCAAACGGTTCAGGCATTGTAGTCAACGAAGGTCAGTGTATGATTATCGTTGATAACGGC
>JAFYVE010000046.1 GCA_017549285.1 Clostridia bacterium | reverse complement strand
GTTAACAAAACAAATTAATTTATTTGGTTTATTGTAATTGAACGATTTTCAATCGTTATTGCTCCGTTACACTCCGCAATCGGACCGATGTAGGCATCGGTCCCTACAAAGATTGTTTTTATTACGAAATGTTTATCTGAAGACCTCAACAAATTATTGTTTATCTCACATACTGCTCATACGGAATATTGATTCTCCAGTTGCCCACAACATTTTTCTCATCAATACCTTCGAATGCAGTTTTATTTTCAAGATAATTTTCTGCCACATCAACAATTGCATCTGCCATACCTTCTGCATCCTGCTTTATTGTGCCCGTCATAGCTCCTTCTTCAATTTTTGCTTTTGCAGCCTGAGTTGCATCAACACCGAAAACAGGAATCTTTTTTCCGAGCCCGTTATTGTAACCTGCTGCCTGTAAAGATGCTATCGCACCGAGCGCCATTTCGTCATTGTTTGCAATAACAAGTTCAATCATATTCCCTGCCGATTCGCTGTACTGAGCGAGAATTGTTCCCATATAATCAGTTGCCGCTGCAGAAGACCACGTGCCGTCCTGATCAACAAGATACTTGTTCTGATTAACTTCATCATAGAATTCAAGTGCAGGTTTTCCGTTTTCAGAAAGAACTTTATTCGCATCCTCAACTGCAAACTGTGTTCTTGCAATAGCCTCAAGATTGCCTTCCTGCCCTTTGAAGAGAACATAACTTATTTTTCCGTCACGATTGAGGTCAACCGAGTTATAATGCTTCACAAGATAGTCACCTATCATCTGTCCCTGCATATGACCTGCCATTTCATAATCGGTTCCGACCATAACGCATTTATCGTAACTCTTTATAACAGACTCATTTACGGAACGGTTAAAGAAAACAACGGGGATATTCTTCTCTTTTGCGAGATTCACAATATTCTGCGCCGCATCGTCAGACCCGGTATCAACAATATTTACGGCAAGAAGTGAACAGCCTTTTGCAACAGCTGTCTGCACCTGCTCTGTCTGGGTTGTCTGATTACCGTTACCGTCATAATTCTGAAATTTAAACCCTGCGTTCTTTAATTCCTTATCCATTTCTGCACGGACAGATGAAATGTAAGTATCTGAAAAAGTGTAATAAAATACTGCAATTTCACCCACCTTGGCATTCTGCCCCGACTGATTGTCATTATTGTTTTCAGATACATTATCCCTGCAACCTGAAAAACAGATTACAGTCAACAGAGATAAAATAACAGATATAAATTTTTTCATTTTTGTTCCTCCGATGTTGTTTATGCTATTATTGTTTTCCGTAAATCTGATTTTTAACCATTAAATGCAAAAAAAATTCAGCCAACATCAGTTGACTGAATCATTTTTAGTTTTCATTCATTATTTTATTTGCTTTTTTCATTGTCTTTGAAAGGAAAATCGAACTGAGAATCAGCGAACAGACTTCTGCAATAGGGAATGCCCACCATACCATTTCAAGAATTCCTGTTTTTGAAAGAAGCCACGCAGCAGGCAGAAGAACAACAAGTTGACGACAGACAGACACGATAAGGCTGTAAACGGGATTGCCGATAGCCTGACAAACCGAACCTGCGATAATACAGAAACCTGCAAGACACAGATGAATTGCGATTATTCTCAGAGCAGGAACACCGATTGCAATCATATTTTCAGATGCATTGAAAATTGAAAGCAGCACGTGAGGAATTGTTTCAAAAGCAATAACACCGATAAACATAAGTACAACAGCAGTTATTATTGTAATTCTAATTGTGCTTTTTACACGTCCGGCCTTCTTTGCACCGAAGTTATATGAAATAATCGGCACCATAGCGTTGTTAAGACCGAAAATCGGCATAAATATAAAGCTCTGAAGCTTGAAATATGCACCGAATACAGCTGTTGCTGTTTCTGTGAAAGCAATAAGAATATTGTTGAGGCTGAATGTCATAACAGAGCCGATTGACTGCATTATGATTGACGGAAAACCGACTTTGAGTATTCCCTTTGCGGTTTCCTTGTGCCAACGGATTCTCTTAAGACTTATGTGAATTTCAGGATTGCATTTTATATTGAGAATTACTGCAAATATTGCGGCAACAATCTGACCTGCAACAGTTGCTACTGCGGCGCCCTTGACACCCATAGCAGGGAAACCGATAAGACCGAAAATAAGAATCGGGTCAAGAATAATATTTATAACGGCACCCGTGAGCTGTGTAACCATTGCAAGAGTTGTTCTGCCCGTTGACTGAAGAAGTCTTTCAAAACAGAATTGTGAGAATATACCGAATGAACAACCGAGGCATACTGATGCGTAATCTGTACCGCACTTGACAATTTCTTCTGTTTCCGTCTGCAGAAGGAAGAACGGTTTTGAGAGGAATATGCCGATAAGAGCAAACACTACAGAAAAGCAAAGTGAGAGGAAAATGCCTGTATTGGCTGCTCTGTCTGCAGCATCCTGATTCTTTTCACCGAGTGAACGTGAAAGAAGTGCATTTATACCGACTGCTGTACCACCGCCGAATGCAATCATAAGACTCTGCAACGGGAATGCAAGAGAAACAGCATTGAGTGCATTTTCACTTATCTGCGCAACAAATACGCTGTCAACAACATTATAAAAAGCCTGAACAAGCATTGAAATCATCATAGGAACTGCCATTGAAAACAGAAGTTTTCCGACGGACATAACGCCCATTTTATTTTCAGTCAGGACACTTTTTTTATTTTCAGAACTCATTATTTTCCATTCCTTTTCAAATACATCGGTTAGTATAATAACACAATATAATTTACGAGTCAATGTACAGAATAAATAAAATCCGCTTACGGACTAACTCCACAAGCGGATTTTCGTATTTTTGACTTATTAATCGTAATAACCCTTTGAAATCATATCTTCGATTGCGGCTACTACACCGGGTTTGTCTTCCTTATATGTAACACCGTACCATTTATCTTCTGCGGCAAGAACTTTTACCTTCTTTGTGCCTGATTCGATAAGATCTGTCACGATAAGGGGAAGATAATACTCTTTCTTGGGCTCATTGATGTTATCTTTAAGAAATTCTGTGAAGCCTTTTTCAATATAATCAAAGAGGTCGGGTCTGAAGCCCCAGAGATTCATTGAAACGAGTGTATCGGGGGCAAGCTGAGTCCATGTTGCGCCGTCATCCTCTGTAAACTGACATTCGTTATTGATTTTTGTTCTTTCTGTTACACTTTCAAGGCAGTCATCATCTTTTACAACGCATACGCCACGGGCAACTGTGCCGTTTTCTGTAAGAGTATTTTTAAGACGGAAACCTGCCATACAATAATCGTTGTCATTGTTTACAAGCTCATTGTAAATCTTCTCAAAAGCACCTCTGCCGTAGTAGTCATCGGCATTTACAACTGCGAATGGCTCATTCACAGCATCCTTACAGCAAAGAATTGCGTGAGCTGTGCCCCAGGGCTTTTCTCTTGTTTCGGGACAAGTAAATCCTTCGGGGAGTTTGTAAAGCTCCTGATAAACATACTCAACATCAATCATTTTTTCAATTCTCTTGCCGACTATGTTAATAAAATCTTCTGCGATAGCTTCTTTTATAACGAAAACAATTTTTGTAAATCCTGCTTTTTTTGCATCATAAACGGAGAAATCAAGAAGAACTCTGCCGTCTGCCGAAATGGGTTCCATCTGCTTAAGACCGCCGAAACGACTGCCCATGCCTGCCGCCATAACTACAAGTGTTGCATTTTTTGACATAGAATTACCCTCTTAATTAAGATTTTTTCTCATTATAACATACATTTAAAATATATTCAACCACAAAAAAAAGTCTGACACCGTAATGATGTCAGACTCTGATATTATTTTATTATTTAACTGAGCTGATAAGGTCTTCAAAGTCCTTAACCATAGCTGAAGCAGTTTCATTACCTGTTGCAACAAGCTCAAGACTCTTGTTTGAAGGTTCAAGAAGTGCCATATAATCGTTATCGGGGATGATGTAACCAATCTGGTCGTTTGTGATACCGAATACGATAACTTCTTTTGCGTCTGTCATTTCAGCAATGGGAGCATAAGTCCAGTCTGTACCTGTCCATGACTTGTCAGCAGTGAGACATCCGCCGTATATAAGTTCAGCTGCGATTTCACCGGGAACAAGAAGAACAGCAACGTCTGTACCGATTTCCATATAACCGATTTCGGAAACAACCTGATAATTGTCACCATCGATAACAACTGAGTTTGAAATAAGACCCATCTTACCTGCGAAAACAAGAATCTGATTCTTGATTGTGTAGAATGTTTCCTTGTGAGCAATATTGAGAACGGGTGCTACTTCTGTTTCGTTATCAATTGAAGCAAATTTATCTGAGAAAGCCTTTGCATAAATTGTAAGTCCTTCTACTGTATCAACACCCTCGGGAACACCTACTGCTTCCCAATCCTGAGTTGTACCCTGTTCTGCAGTAAGAACCATAAGAAAATCAGCATTGTAATTTTCGTTGATGTACTGTTCCATATAGTAGGGATAGTCACCTGTAAGTTCTGTGCCGCCTGCACCGTTACCAACGCAATGTGCTGCACTTGTTGTGAACCAGATTTCTCTGCCGCCATCTGCAGGAACAAAACGGAAACGGTCAAATTCTGCATCAAGAACCTGAGGATCTCTCTTATCTGTAACGAAATCTGAGAAATCAGCACTACCGTAGTAAAGTGTACCGGCACTCATTGAATCAACAGCCTTTTCAAGTGTTTCACCGATTTTTGCTGTCATATTTGCCATATATTCTTTATTGATACCGTTTACGGGGTCAGCCTTGCCTGCGTTGCCGAGAGCCTTAAGGATGCTGCCGTTCATACCGAGTGTATCAACTGCGCTGTGCTGATGAAGAACTGAAATATTAAGGCTTACGATGTCATTTACTGAGCAGAAATCTGCAAGAGCTGCACGAATTTCTCTTACGTGTGTGGTTGTGATGCCGTATGCGTCAACAACAACAAACGCAACGTTGCCTCTGCCTGAGTTGTCACTCATAACAACTGTTCTTACAAGAAGATCGTCGTAGATATGTGTAACAACCTTATCTTCAACTGAAAGTGAACCACCTACAAAATGTTTGCCGTCCATTTCATTACCTGTAAGAATTGATGCGTTTGCATAACCCATTGACCAGAATGCACCGTCTGCGGGAGCATCGAGGAATTCTTCTGTACCTGCAAATACGTTTTCTGTCTTATGGTCTGCCTTATTCTCCCAAGAAGGAGGATTGGGGATAAACTTATTGATAACTTTGATAAGTGAATCAATAATCTTGTCAAGTGCATTGTAAAGAACTTTGTTGAATGAGCTTACTTCTGCGTTTACGGGAACTTCGGGGTCATAAGCCGCATATGTTGCGGGAGCCATAACGGCACCGAGAAGCATTACACAGAGAACAACTGAAACAACTTTTCTGAAAGTTTTTTTCATTTGAATCACCTTCCGTTTTTTAGTAAATATATTATAGTCTTTTACAAAACCGTTGTCAATAGACAATCTTATTCAAGACCTGCAGCTCTTCTGAGAGTACGTCTTGCATCTGCTGCAGTAACCTTACCGTCACCTGTTATATCGGCAAGTTTGAGCTGGTCTGCAGTAAAGTATTCAAGCTGAGCAGTTGCTCTGAGGATAAGTCTTGCATCTGCCGCAGTAACCTTACCGTCATAATTAACGTCACCTGTGCCGGTTGCACCCTTTTTGATTGAAATACTGTCAATCTTCTTTGCTCTGTTACCGCTTACGGTGTAAGAAGTAAGGTAAAGAGTATCGCCGTAAATCTCAATCGCAGAGAACATAGGCTGTTTCGGATTTGTATTGAAGCCCGATTCGGGGAATTCAACATCATTGATGTTGTGCATTTCGCTACTCATAATGCCTGATGAAGCAAGTGAAGAATACATAACACCTACGGGATTGGGAATTGTCCTGTAATATGAATCAGGTTTTATCTGATGAGGATATGAAACCTTGACCTGATCGGTTACTTCGTTTTTATACATACCGTCTGTTCTGTAATAAACGCCGTCACTACCTGTAAGAACAATATCAACATTGTATTCTTCCATAAGAGCAGTCATATACTTCATATAAGCTGACTGTGTTTCTCTTACAGCATAGTCACCGTTTGTGTAAACAGGGTCGTGAATTGCAACAATTTTCCACTTTGCCTGAGTTTTACCCATATCATTTTCAAGCCATTCAAGCTGTTCTTCCTTGAGTTTGCCGTTTTTTTCTATGCAGTTTGAGTCAAGAACAACAATATGAGCAAGATTATAATCAAATGAATAGTAAACGCCTGTTTTTTCAGATTCACCGAGAAGAGAACCTATTGCGAAGTTCTGCTTGATTGTATCAGTTGTGTCGTTGCTTCCCGCAACGGGAACAAGATATGATGAAAGAAGATTTTCTGAAATACCGTCAAGAAGTTTCTGCCACTGTTTCAGGTCTTTGTTATCATCAATATAGTTACCTGTGTGAAGAACAAAATCTGATTCGGGATAAATATATTCAGCACAGTTGAGAATATTTGCAAACACATTAAAATCTTTTTCCGAATCACCCATTGTATCTGAAACGTGGATGAATGAAAGTGTTTCGCTGTCATCTGCAGTTGTGAATGTTACTGTTTCACTCCACCAGTTCTTTGAACTGTCACCCACACGCATATAATATGTTTTTCCGGGTTCAAGACCTGTGATTTTCATTGTGTGTTGTGTAAGACCTACAAGCTGTTCACCGAGTGAAATGAATCCGAGATTGAGTCTTGCAAAAGTACGTTCAATATCGTTATTTGCCGTAACAATCGAAACACCGTCAACACCTATAAAGTGTTTTCCGTAAAAAACAGAGTCCTTATCATCATAGATTTCAAGATTTGAGCCTTCAACGGTTGACTTTGTATACCATGTAACATAAGTTTCCGTCTGTGTCTTGTTACCGGGTGTTACCGTTACCATTGTGGGGATTCTGAAATTTTCTCTTGATGCATATGATTCTGCACTCTTGTTGCCGTCATATGTCACATCATAGTCACCTTTGAGCTGTGGGTCTGTATCAGTAACATAATCATTAAATATATCGGCAAGTTGTTCGCCCACGAGTACGGCATTTTCATCGTCAAAATAGTAGTTTACAAAATAATCTATTACTTCTTCAATTGATTTACCGTATTCACTGAGCACTCCTGTCTTCAGAATACCATTAATTGAACCTGTGATGCTTGAATCGTTTCCTGTGAATGCAAGATAAGCCTTGAATGCAATCTGAAGATAATAACCGAGTGAATCCGGAGTGTCATCAAGGAAAATAAGATACTGAGGCTTCATCTGAAGCTGTGAAAGAATATCATTGAAAAGAAGATCTCTTATGATTGTTTCACCGAGCATCTCAGCAATAAATGTGACAAGTTTACCTGATTTAAGGTTTTTTGAAACATCTTTTATGAATTCATCATCACCGGAATCCTCATTACCGCATTTTGAATAAACATACATTGAAAGGATGAGGTCATTAAGTGTTCCGCCGTTATCTTTACTACCGAAACCGTAATCTGCAAGGAATTTATCACATTTTTTTGATGAAACCTGAGAATCGAAGGCTGTTCTGAAACGTGCATAACAGATATCTGCAAGTTTCTGAGGATCTTTCAGCAGAGTTGTCTTTGACTGCAGATAAATGTCTTCAAGCAGATTCATAATATTCGTTGCGTCAAAAAATACCACAATATTAAGAATGTTGATGCCGCCGTTCATCAGGCCGTTTATATACTCAGTAAGAGATATTCCGTACTGTGAAGAAACAAAACCTTCAAGTGTCTTGTTCTGTTCAACACCGGGAACAAGAATGCTTGTGATGTAATTCTTTATAACGTCTGCACAATATGCTGCGAGGTCATAATCATTGAACTGCACTCTGAGAGATGCTTTTTCTCTGTAAGGCTGTTCATATTCAATGCCTTTTCTTGAAACGATGGGTTTCACTTCATCGACATCGGCAATTTCAAAATCAGCAATCTGCCCTTTGAATGTTGAAACACGGAATGTATTGGGGAAGCTTATAAGTCCGGCAGACTGAACATCAAAAATGATATTACCTTTGTCTGAAATAACAGTTGCAATATCATTTTTGCCCGTACCTGCAGTAAAGATATAATGCATACCTGCATCTGCAAGTGTGTTTGCAAGTTTGTCACCGTTAAGGATATAATCTGTCGAGCCTGTTATATCATCACCGCCGAGACTCCATGAACACATACCGATAAGGGTCTGACCTGCGTGTCTTGCGATTGTACATTCTGTCTTGATCCATTCAAGAAGCTTGTTTGAAATTCTTCCGCTTACTGCGTTATGACCGTTTCTGTATTCGAAATAAGTTGCATCGATTACAATGAGTCTGTAACCTCCGTCAAGCTCAACAGAATATGAAAGACCTGCTGAATTCTGGTCAAATGCGTTATATTTGTTTGCTGCGATATCATAACCAAGCTCTGAATAGATTGTTTTGAACTGTGATGCTGTTGCGGGAGTGACATATTCTCTTGACCCGTTTTTGAAAGATGATGCTGTTGCGCTGTTTGCATCTGTGGGACCGTTACAGACAATCACGTTTACGCCTGTCTGCTCTTCAAGTTCAAGAAGTTTTTCAGCTATAGCAACATGGTTGGTATATTCACCGCTGTAAGTAAGATTTCCGTTTACAAGAAGATATTTGAGGTCTTCTTTTTCAACTCTCTGTTTTATTGCTTCAAACGAACTGTCAATAAGACTGTCTATCTGCTCATACTGATAGCCGTTTGCCTTGGCATCAAGAAGAAAAGCTTCATTATATCCGCCTCTGTTCTCCTGTGACACAAAAGATATATCCGAAAGTGTTGCAAAAGATAATTCCTGCTGTGTTTCTTCCTGAGCAAAACCGAACACCGATACAGATGATATCAGAACTGCTGCGGAAAGGATAACTGAAATTAACTTTATATAAAAAAACTGATTTTTTATGTTCATATTTATACTCCTCCCGAATATATATATACATTATATATTATAGCTTATACTAACCATAAAAGTAAATAGATAAATCACATTTCCTGAATTTTTTCTGATTATTTTGGCGTTTGTTACGTTATAATTAATGTTTTTTGAACATTTTTATAACTTAAAATTGACAAATTGTTATTTGTTTGTTATAATTTCATATGTATATAAGGAGGTGTTATTATGGTTTTGCTTTTCAGCCTGTTAAAAGGCTTTGTTTCCATTTTATTGGCCATAATCAACATTCTCGGCATACAATTCAACACGACGAAAGTTGAACTGTATGAAAACCCTTCCTCAGGATATCAATGGGAATATTCATTCGACCAATCCGGCATAATGACCCTTAATGACACGCATTATTCACCTGACACAGCATCAATTCTTTCGGGAAAAGGCGGCGGCTCAAGGTACTTTACATTCAGAGCTCTTGATTCAGGAACAGTTCACATCACATTTGAGTATGTAAAATACACAGGCAATCAGAGAATAGTCGCTTCAGATTACGTTTATACTTACATAGTTGATAATTACGGCGGAATCGCTCTTTACAGTGTAGAATAAATGAATACACATACTTCGGTATGTGTATTTTTTTATGCCCGGATTCAAGTAAAAAAACAGCTCCTTCATATGAAGGAGCTGAAATTTTATTAAGAATTACGCACCCATACCAAGCTGAATGCCTGTAAGTGCTTCAATAATTCTGCGGAGCCAGTTAATGAGTCTCTGCCAGAATGTAAGAGAGATTTCCTTGATTTCGCCGTTTGCTGCACCGACAATACATCTGATATCTGTTTCACCGAAGCCTTCTTCGTATGCATCTTCTGCATATACGAAGGGAGCCTGAGCTTCATCAACATAAGTTACAACTACAAGTGTGTAACCAATATCATCTGCTGTTGCAACGTACTTCTGTTCTGTTGCACCGGGGATAGCAACAACCTGATTATCGCTCATTCTGTACCACTGATACTGGATATAGGGTTCAGCGTGTGCGGGAAGACCTGTGAATACAACTGAAAGAGTCTGACCTTCCTGAGGTGTACCTGCAACACCAACGATGTAATCAAGAACACACTTTACAACTTCAAGAGAAACGATTCTTTCCTGAGTGTTGTAGTTTCTTGAATCTGTGGGTGTGAAGATAACCTTGTATTCATAGAAATCAACTGCGGGAGGAACAATATCCTTAGCATTTTCAAATGCGAATGTACCATCGCCTATACCGTCGATTGCGAATTCTGCATATCTGAGGTCATAACCGAATTCAACCTTTGCATCAACGGGGAAGATAACGCCTGATACATCAGCCTTGCTGATTGTAACGGAAAGAACACCTGATGCGGGAGTGATGTAGAGTTCATAGTTTTCAGCCTTTGAACCTACAAGGATGGGAGCGATGTAAGTAACTGTTGAGGGACCTGCATTTGCAGTTGCAGCCTGACCGATTGTTGATGTTTCATTAAGAGCAACATCATCATTACCGTACTTGCCGCCTACAACATTAAACTTAACGCTGATATCGGGTGTACCGTCATAAACCTTATCTGTAGCTGTTGCAGTAACATTGAGTCTTGCGGGAGCTACTGTAAGTGTGCCGGGGATTGTTGTGAATGCGTAGTTATCATCGTTGTATGCATTGTTGAGTGTGACTATGTAGCTGCCGATTGAAGCGCCTGCATAGTAACCGTGGATAGGTGTACATGAGCCGCCGATTTCTGAAAGTAATGTACCGTCGGGTAATACTTCAGGACCAATCTTGATTACGGGAGATTTTGAACCGTAAGTGATTGTTGTATCTTCGGGCCAGAGAGTTACTGAAAGAGGCTCAACATTGACTGTGATTTCTTTTTCAACAGCCTTATAGTTCTTGCTCTTGGGTGTGTAAACAGCTACATACTTCTTCTGGTTGACAGTGGGAACTACTGAGCTGTTCTTGAAGATCCATGAACCTTCTGATGTTTCGAAGGGAACAAGGAGAGTGTTGAGGTTGCCTAATGTAACCTGAGCGTTGTAAGTAACACCGTTGATAACGGGTAATTCAACAACGGGTTCAGCCTGCATAATAACAACCTGAGCTGTTCCTTCGTTGCTGAATGCTGCAACGTAGTTCTTAGCACTTGAACCTGCGAGAACACAAGAAATGTTTTCAAGAATACGTGTACCTGCATCGGGTTCTGCTGCATCAGCAGTACCGTTTACGGGATATACTGATGTAGCGCTGTCAACTGCTGCATAACCTGCACCTGCTGCTTCGTTAGCATCAATATTGTATCTGAATGTTACATTAACACCACGAGTGCCGTCATATACCTTATCAGTACCGAAAGCATCGAAGTAAATTGTTCTGGGAAGAATTTTTGCTGTAACATTGATTGTGGGATCAATCTGGTAGTTATTAGCCTGAGCACCTGTAAGAGCAAGGCTTGTAACCTTGATTTCCTTATTCTGACCTACGTTGGGATCTGTGAAACTGAACTTGCTTCCGGGAGCGAATCTTACATCGTCCATTTCATCCTTAAGACCGATAGGTGCGTATACTGTTGCATTGACGTTTGTTGAACCGTCATAAATCTTATCCTGAACTGCAATTGAGATGTTGAGTGTAGCCTTTGTGATTTCGAACTGACCTACAACGATACCTGTTGCGGGACCGTAATAAATGCCTGAGGGATATCCACCTTCGGGCTTTTCAGGAACACCAACGTCAACTGTAACTGTGTATTTACCTGCATTTACGGGAGCTGATGTAAGACCGTTATACTTAACAGTGATATCACCGAAATATGCGGGATTATAACCGTCTTTAAGTGTAACTGTTGCCTTATGGCTGAGAGCATCGTATTCAACGTCTGAGAAAATTGCGTTGAACTGAGCTGCTGTTGTTTCAAGAAGTGCTTCAATAACTGCTGATGTGGGGTCTGACCAGATGTCAGTTCCGCCGTTTGTGAAGCCCTTTGAAGTGATGGGGATAAGCTTAACTTTGAATGTCTTACCGATATCAGCTGTCTGAAGTGTATATGTAAGACCAGTTACACCTGAAATCTTTGCATCGTTTGCATACCATTCAATGTTGTAATAATCCTTTACTGCGGGATCCATTGAATCGAGAACAAGTGTAAGAGTTGAACCTGCCATTGCAGAACCCTGGATAACGGGTTTACCTGTAACGAGTTTTTCAAGAATCTGGAGCCATACACCGCCGCCGTTTGCAACTGTTGAAGAAACAACATTGTAGTTGTGTGAATCAGCAGGTGTGAAGACTACGTCATACATACCGTCTGAACCCCATGTTGCAACTCTGTCTGCATCAACGAATGCGAATGTACCTTCAACTGTCATTGTTGCATTGTAGGGGTTAACTACAACTTCCTGACCGTCGAATGTTGCTTCTGAGAATTTGTGTGTATTAACTACTGTTGCACCGGGAACATCATTGATCTTAGGATCAGCCTTACCTACTGTAAGAGTACCTTCCTGACCTACAAATGAGTAGTTTGTTGAAGTCATATTGTTAACTGAAACAGTAACGGGGTAAACACCTGCATCCTTACCGCTCTTATACTGAGTTGTGAATACGGGATCACCTGTAACTGATGTTGTAACCTTATTGCCTTCTGCATCAACAAATGAATAGAGCTTGTTGCCTGTGTAATCGGGAGCATCTGCACCGTACTGAACGCCCTGAACATTGTTGGGAACAACTGTAAGAACAGCCTTGTTTACTGTGAGAACACCGTTGACATAAACGATGTTGTAGTTTGCTGATATGTAACCGCTTGCTGTAACGGGATATTCACCAACACTTGAACCGGGAGTATATGTTGTTGTAACAACAACTGTACCGCCGAGGTCTGTATAATTTTCTGTGTTATAGAAACCTTCAAATCTGAGGTCAGAAACGTTGAGTTCGGGTACGGGAGCACCGAATGTAACATTCTGATTAACTACTGTAACGGTAAGAGTTCTGGGAACAACTGTGATCTTACCTGTAACTGCTGTAAAGTAGTAGTTTGTTGATGTAAGAGTTGAAACAACATTTACGGGATATTCACCGATTGATGAACCTCTTGTATATGTTGTTGTTGCGTCAACACCGCCGTTTGCACCAATGTTTGTGATGTCATCCTTACCTGTGAAACCGTCATAGCTGATTGAACCTGAAATTGCGGGAATAGCATCACCATACTGGATTGAGAAATCAGCACCGGTCTTGGGATCCTTGACTGAAACCTTGACTTCCTTCTGTTCAACTGTAAGAGCTACATCCTGTTCAAGAGTTGTGTAGTTGACTGAATCGTCGGGAGTAAATACTGCCTTGTATGTTGCAACGTCAACTGTGGGTGTGGGGCTTACGCCGTCAACCTGCTTCCAGTTCCAACGTCCGGGAATATTTGACTCTGTAACATTGAGAGCAATATTCTTTTCGAGAGTTGCTGTTGCATCATAAACAACTTCTGAAGGCTGAGCCACAACCTTAACGCCTGTGGGAGTTGCCTTTGCGATGTTTACTGTGATTGCTTCACCGTTGCTGATAACAAGTCTGTAGTTATTTGAATTCTTGATGATAATTGAGTTTACATCAACACTTACCTGTTTGCCTTCACCTGCATTTGCACCTGCGGGCATAGTACCTACTGTGCTGATTGTTGAATCGTAAATATCACCTGTGAGGTTACCTGATGAGTAGTTAAGTGTAACGTTTACTTCGTCAGAACCGTTGTAAGGTCTGTCGATAGCTGTTGCTGTGTAAACGATATCTCTCTTCTTGACTGTAAGAGTTGATTCTTTCTGGTTAAGAGAGAATGTATAGTTTTCGTTGTCTGCGCCGCCGAATGTTTCAATGCGGAGTGCATATGAGCCAACAGCGGGAGCCCATTCATTGATGTTGTATCTTACATAATCACCGCTGTCGTTCTTTACAACGAATACTGTGTTGTTAAGATACTCTGTCATAAGGTTCTTATCGCAATCTGCAAGACCTTTACCGTCATCACTGAGATATTCGATTGTATATGTGGGCTTTGTGTTACCGTAAGCTACTTCTGAAAGACCTGCATTTACTGTAACAGGCTTCTTTGTAACGTTAAGTGAAACGGGGAATGTTGTTGCATTATAGTTGTTTGCTGTAGCTGTGTTTGCTGTGGGAGTCCATGTAAGGAATACAGTTGACTGACCTGCACCGGGAACTGCTGATTCCTGAATGCCTGCAAAACCGAACTTACCTTCAAGCTTATCTGAACCCTTACCGGTTGCTTTATATTCACCGAAAGGAATCTGTTCAAGATAAGTTCCGCCGTAAACTACGGTTCTTGAACCTTCACCACTGATTTCAACGTCAACCTTTGTGATTGTAGCTGAGATTGTTGTTGTTACAGCCTGACGGTTTTCTGAAGTTGAAGAGAATGTTGTATCTTCAGCAACACTTACTTCAATTGTGTATGTACCTACATCCTTGGGAAGACCGTTTTTCCATTCAACCTGGTCGGTTGTGTATCTGTAAGCTACGCCGATCTTTGATGATTCATTACCTGCAATATTATATCTGCCTGTTACAATTGTATCATCACTTGTATCATTTGTATCAGCTGAAAGACCAATACCCATACCGATAATACCAAGCTTGAAGTCTGCACCGGGAACGATTGCATTACCTGTATAAGGAACAGAGAAGCTCTTTGTTGTTGTAGTGGGATAAATAGTATCATTACTTGCAACAATTCTTATAGCTTCGGGAGTTTTAAGAACATAGTTCATATAAACAACAAGTGTATTTTCGGTTGTCATATTGACATTACCTGTGAACTGTGTTGCGTTATTTGTCCAATGAGATTTATTACTGTAATCCCTGTTTGCAAATGTTGCTGTGGGAACCTTTTCATAAGTCTTGCTCTGAAGCTCATAATATCTTGAGTTTACAGAATCGCCGCCTGAACCGAAAGTGAATGTTGCATCTGCAGCTGTTGCTGCACCGGTCTTGTTAGCACTTCCACCCACATTGATTATTGCCTGACTGTTTCTTGCTGTAATAGGTTTGGGTGAAACTTCAATAAGCTTTGAAGCTGAGATTTCACCGTCATAGTAACGGTACATAACCTTAAACTGAGTACCTGTTGTGCCGTGAACACCGCTTCTGAAAGAACCTGTTGCAGTCTGATTGTTATTCTGACCTGATTCTCTCATGAACTGACCGTTTGCATTTACAGCAAGACCTGAGAGACTTGTGTTACCGAAGTAAGCTTCTTCGGGATAGTAAAACATATTGCCGTTCATATTGAAGTTGTTTTCAACATTGTTGCTGCCCGAACCGGGTGTACCGAAGAAATTACCGTCGCTCCAGTTCTTTTCTGATGTGTGGTCACCGATTGTATTCTGAACTTTGACGGCACCTGCGATGGGATATGCACGTCTTGCATAGTTTGAGGGGCCTGTCTTATTCTTAACAGTATAATAATCCTGTGTACCGGGAACGATTGCCTGGAAATCACTTCCACCGGGACAGAAGAATGTTGAATCAATATCAACAGATGCACCGATAACGGGATAGTTTGAACCTGTGTACATAACACCTGTAGAGATAGAAATATCTATACCGCCTGACCAACAGTCATAACCGCCGGGAGAGTCCCATGTTGATGTTCTTGATGTGATTTTTGTGTCACCGAGAATCTGAGCTCCGTTACCATAGATAGCTGTAGCTATAGATGATACTTGGTTTTCTTCTTTACAGCTTGATGTAGCCATAAGAGAACCTGACTTTGCTTCAGAAGAAACAGAGCCGCCCTTTGTTGTGATTTTTCCGCCGTAAATACCGTATGAGAAAGCATAGTGGTATGAGTTACTGCCTGAAACAGAGATACCACCTGCCATTACGTTTGATGAAATCTTACCTGAAGTTGTAAGAGTACCGCTGTTATTATAGATAGCACATCCGTAAACGAATGTGTCCATAAATTTGTTTGTACCCTCCTGGTCATTAGCAGCCATAGCAGTATCGTTAACAACTGTGATACCGCTACCGATAGTCATTGTACCGTTATTGACAATTGCACATGATCTGGTTGCAAAGTTATTCTTTTCACCGTTTGTCTTATAGTTATAATTAACCTTCTGCATTCTGATTGTACCGGTACCTGTGATATTGAGAGTACCGTTATTGGTGATAAGACCCCAGAAATCAGAACGGATACCGTCTGCATAGTTCTCGTCCATGATTGATGCTGTGCCTGTTGCAATAGTATCCCAGTAAATACCCTTACCGTTCATATTAAGGTTAACGGTTACGCCTGTGGGAATAGCCTGAAGCAATGCACTTGCGCTGACATCACCTGTAAGTCTGATATTGACAATATCTCCGCTACCTCTGCCGTTAACAGCTGAACGCCATGTGTCTGCAGAATTAACGTCAACACTTACAGTTGCAGCTGTTGCTTCTTCAATAGTGTCTTCAAGAAGCATAAAGCTTCCTGTTATTGACATACAGATAACAACAAATGCAATAATAAACTGTGTAAGTCTTTTCTTTGTTTTTGCATTGTTAAACATTGAAATTTCCTCCTTTAATTTTAAGGGGTTTTTGTAATGGCTTCGGATTATAACTGATTTTCCTGCGTTCAAAAGTCCCTGACCTGACTCTGAACTGAACACCCGAAAATACGGTTATTTTTCTTTGCCATAGTGTTTTTCCTTGAGTTATGCACCAAAAGGCACATTTTTGGACATTTACACTAATACATATTTTATTATATTTATTCAAGATGCAAATGTCAAGCACAAAAATGCAAATTATCTATAATATATAAAAAAAAGGAAATATGTATACAAAAGCAGAATTTATCGCCTCTGCGATAAATTATTGCTTACTTGACAACAAATACTTTTATATATATAATACAATTATATTTATACTGAAATCGCAGAGGTTTTTATGGTGCAGAAAACAAAAAACAGAAATATGCTTTCCGCTGTGTTATTCACGGCTTTATTTTTCTGCATCATCTCGGCAATTGCCCTTTTTCAGAAGACTGATTCTTTTATCGGCACTTTTTATTCGCACTACATAGGTGATTTTTCAATCGGCGTATGTTCAAGACTTATGATGGGGCAGGTTTTGTCGCTTTTCAAAGATTCTTTTACTCAGGAATGGATTACATCCTTTATTTTTGTCAGCATCTTTGTGATGTTTTTTCTTGCTGCGGCATTTATGGGCTCCGTTCTTGCAAAATCAGAGAAAACAACAACAAAAGCTCTCTTTATTGTCTGTTTTATGTTGTGCATTTATCCCGTTTCGTTCAATTCATATCTCAATATAAACTTCGGTTTCCTTGAGCTGTATATGATTATGCTTTTTATCATCACCGCATTTGCAGGAGAAAGAAGAATCTTCATTTATTTTACTCCCGTTATCATTTTCACGGGAATTATGCTTCACGATTCATTTATGTTCTCTTTTATGTGCCCGATTCTGGCTCTTACGGCTTATTATGCAACAACTGTACATAAAAAGACTGTTTTCACTTCAGCAGGTTTTATTGTTTCTGCTTTTTCCGCTGTGGGAACCGGTGTTTACAGCGTTTTCTTTTCAAGAATGACTCTGAAAATGACAGAACAGCAGATGCTCGGCTATCTTGCAGAAAAGGGCAACTGTGATGTATCAGACGTTTCGGGGTATCTTGAAACATTCCTTTATTATACAGATGTTATCGGAGAAACGGGCAAAACGCACGTTGACAACATTTTTGAAGTATTTTTACATCTTGTTGAAATTACAGCAGGAGAAACCAACGGTATCCAGATAACACAGACCGTTGCGGCGTTACCTTTTCTTGTGCTGATTTTCGCAATGTGGTGTTACTGCATAAAAAACACCAAGGAATTCACAAAAAAGATTCCGTATATCCTTTTTATGCTCACCCCGATTCCGCAGCTGATTGCCGCAACAGTAATCTCAATGGACTATGCCCGTTTTTTCTCGGCGCTCATAATTTCTCAGGCATTTTATCTTTTTGTATGCGCAAAGCAGAAAGACCCCTGTGTTTTAAAACTTCTTGAAAAAACAAGTGAAAAGGCAGAGCTTCTCATTCTGCCACTGACATTAATGTTCCTTTCAGGAATCAGCTGACAGGGAGGTAACATTTATGACATTGATAAAAAAAGTTAAAAGCCCTGTTTTCATAATAACAGCATCATTTTATGTTTTTCTTCTGTTTATACCCTCTTTTGTTCAGAAAGATATTGCAGGAGCCGATGTTTACAGAGCTTTCTTCATGAACTCCAATATGAATATTGCTCTCTGTCTTGTTCCTGCGGCACTCGGCATGTTATTCTGCAAAAAAGATATTGCAAACAGGACTTTTATTCTTGCAACAACTGACGCTCTTGTGCTGTTCCTTATTTTTGTTGAATTTTTTGTTTCGGCAAACTATTATCTCAATCTTCTCACGGCAATTTTCATTTTCTTTTTCATACTCATAAACATAAATGAGCTGTTTGCTGTTCTCGGAATAATTCCGTTCTTCTTCCTTTCGGATCTTGATATTTTTCATTATGCGCTTACTGTTGCGCTGCCCCTTATTTCATTGATTATTATAAAACTGAGCAACACGGAAAACAGAATAAAAAAGAATGCAATGAGAATCACCCTTTTTATTCAGGGCTATATATGTGTATTTTTCGTTGCACTTCTTGTAACGGATATATACTGGATCAACATAACAGCTACATCACCGCAGTATATAACGGCACAGTTCATAATCAGAACTGTTGCATGTATTGCTCTTCTGATGTTCATTTTCATTTGTGTTACTATAAATGTTTTCAGAAATGAGCAGATAAAAAAAGTTACAACAAAGCTGTTTTTCACATTATCAGCTTTTATTATCACAGCTATCGGAATCACGGGATATTTCACCGACATTCTCTCAACAGAAAACAGAACATCAATTCTGATTTCTCTGATTTATCTTCTGATTTTCAACACACAGCATAACTTGTCTTTCCCGACGGAGCAGAAATACAACAAAAAAGTTACAGACATTATCACGGTAACCTCCGCAATACTCTTCTGCATCGGAATGATAAACTGACAAAAGGAGTTTTTATGCAGAAATCAAAAGCTTTTTTCACAATACGTAATACTGTCATCATTTTTGCGTTGACGGTGTTATATTGCTTTGTGAAAAATTTTGATTACATCATAACAAGCCTTTATGTTCTTTTTCTCGGAGATTTTTCAATTGCCATAGCTCCCAGAATGCTTATCGGCTCAATTCTCAGCATTTTCAAAGATACATTTGACATAGGCTGGATGAGGTCTTTCCTTATAGTTATAACATATGTCACCTTTTTTATAACTGCAATTTATGTTGCTACAAGTCTGAACAGTCTTAAAAGTGAACATAAAAGAACTGTTTATATACTCACAGGCATCTTTATAGCTTTTCCGTTTTCAATAACCATTTTTGCAGGCGATATTTTCGGCTTTATTGATGTTTTCTGTATGATTGTTCTTCTCATATGTGCATTTGCTGCAGAAAACAGATATCTGATATGGACATTCCCCATCCTTGTCTGTGCAGGTATATTTATTCACGATGCTTACATAACTGCTTATATGGCACCATGTTTCGGCATACTCATTTATTATTTAATAACAAAATACAAAATAACAAAAAAAAGTGTAGCGGCATTCGCAACTACAACAGCTGCAGGCTTTGCAACGGTAATATACAGACTTTTTTTCTCAACTTCAACTGCAAAAATGACTGAAGCTGAAATGCTTGAATACCTTGCAAACAAAGGAAGTTGTGCCATCGAAGATGTTTCAGGTTATCTTGAGGCTTTCATTTACGGCAAGGATGTTCATAACTTTACTGATATCGATTATGCAGATAATATTTTTGTTCTGCTGAAACATATGATTAAACTGACGATTGACCAGTTTTCAACTGCAGACTTTTTCTGCATGTTGTCATTAATCCCGATGCTTGCAGTATTTTTCAGAATATGGATAAAAGCTTCAAAAAATGCCGAAGGATTTTTCGGTAAGCTCCCCTATATTCTTTTTATGCTCACAATAATACCTCAGATTGCAAGTCTTGTCATATCTGTTGACGTTACAAGATTTGTGTCCACTTTCATTATCGTGCAGTTCATTTATCTGTTTATGTGCATAAAAAGAAAGGACCCTAATATTGATGAAGGACTTGACATTCTGACAAAAAATCCTCAGCATCTTTTCATTCCGTATTTTTGCACATTGGTTTTCAATATAATATAGGAGGGGTATGATGAAAACAAACAAAAAAACCGGTTTATCCGCATACGTAACCCTCACATTCTGTATTGCGCTTTTGACATTACCGTTTCTGGCCCTCGGAGGAAGTAATATCGCTGACGGTTTCCGTTGCACTTTTGTGACTTTCCCCGCAAATTATCTGCTTTATATAGCTCCTGTACTTATGTATGTTTTTCTTAAGAAAAAGGAATTCACGGAAAAAGACAGCGTAATGATTCTTTCGGCACTGGGCAGTGTTATTATTGTTCTTATGCACAGCGCAATTCAGACAAACAGAAGCGGAGTCTTCTTCACTCTTGTTGCTGTAATCATTCTTGCAGTTATAATCATAAACATCAATGATACGGTTGCAAATGCTGTACTTTTATCGGGTTTAATCGTGTTACTCTCCCCCACATCTTACATTTTTGCAGTATATATCCCTGTGTTACTTCTGATTATATTGCAGACTGCATCGAAAACAAAAACAGACAGCAAAAAACAAAGCTTTCTTTTTTTTGCATATCTTTATATTCCCGTTCTTATCCTAATACTGTTGTTTACAAAAAAAATCAGCTTCATTTTTCATCCGGCTTACATCAATCTGAACAACACAAAAAGCCTGATTGAACTCTCTTCGGGAATGTTGCTGTTGCTTATATCTGCCGTAACATTAACAATCAGAGTTCTTCCCGTAATAAAAAACGGAAAAACCATGCAGAAACTCAGCCTTATTCTTTTTGCTGTTTACCCTTTCGCAATTGCTGTATTCAACTGCATTTTTATTCTTACTTCTTCAGAAATAAAGCACGCAATACTTTTATCGCTTGTAATGTATATTGCAGGAAACATTCAGATTTCAGCATCTTACAAAGAAAACGATCTCCCGTTGATACCTGAGAAACTGAACAATACTGTATGTCTGTTTGCGGTAATATTAATTTTTTGCACTTTCTGTTTTAAATAAACTTGTAATATATTTTATTTTATGCTATTATATATATCACTTTTTTCAGGAGATTGATAATTATGAAAAATATACTCGTTCTCTTCGGCGGCAAATCAAGCGAATATGAAGTTTCACTCCGCAGCGCATTCGCAGTTATCACAAATATTCCGAAAGACAAATACAATCCCGTTCTTATGGGCATCACAAAAGAGGGAAAATGGTTCCTTTATGAAGACGACATAAGTCTTATCCCCGACAATAAATGGCTCGATGCAAAATGCACTCCTGCCGCAATTTCAACAGACTTCGGTGAGAAGTGTATCAATGTTTTCAGAAATGACGGCATTGAAAAAATATCTGTCGATGCAGTTTTCCCCGTACTTCACGGCAAAAACGGTGAAGACGGAACAGTTCAGGGGCTTCTTGAACTTGCAGGTCTTCCCTACGTTGGTTGCAGAACACTCGCAAGTGCAATGTGTATGGACAAAGCAGTAACTAACATGACTGCAGACAATGCTCAGATTGCTCAGGCAAAATGGCTTGCAGTTTCAAAATGGGATTATGCAGAAAACAAAGAAAAATTTGCAGATGACTGCGTGAATTATCTCGGTCTGCCCGTATTCATCAAGCCCGCAAATGCAGGCTCATCAGTCGGTATTTCAAAGGCCAAGACAAAGGAAGATATTTACAAGGCGATGGAAGTAGCTTTCGCAGAAGACGACAAGGTTGTTGCTGAAGAAAACATCGACGGCAGAGAAGTTGAATGTGCCGTACTCGGCAACGAAAAGCCTATCGCATCAGTCATCGGCGAAATTCTTCCCGCAAATGAATTCTATGATTACGAAGCAAAATATATCGATGCGGCTTCAAAGCTCTGCATTCCTGCTGAACTTTCAGATGAAAAGAGCGAAGAAATCAGAGCTCAGGCAATCAGAGCATACAAGGCTCTCGGTTGTACAGGTCTTTCAAGAGTAGACTTCTTCGTAAGACACACAGACGGCGCTGTACTTCTCAACGAAATCAACACACTCCCCGGATTTACATCAATCAGTATGTATGCAAAGCTTTTCGGCGCATACGGCATCCCCTACGGCGAGCTTGTTGACAGACTTATCAATTTAGCATTGGAAAGATAAAAATGAAAAAAGACATTCTTCTGACAATAAAGGATTCCCACATCGTTGACGGCAATAAAGAATCATACGAAATGACCACCCGAGGCACATGGGAATCATACATTGACGGATATAAAATCGAATATGATGAACAGTATGACGAGCTCAAGGGCTGTCACACATCAATCGATGTAAAAGGCACCTGTGCATCGATGCTCCGTACGGGTTCATTCAACACGGAAATGACAATCGAAATGGGCAAACGCCATTCGTGTCAGTATCAGTCACCTTTCGGCTCGATGCTCATAGGCATCAATGCACAGAAAGTTGCATCAGATATCACAGACGGAAAAGGTACTCTCGAACTTAAATACACCATCGACTTCTACGGCGGTGTTGCGAGTGAGAATGAGTTAATTATAACATTAGAATAATTGTAGGGGCGCCCATCGGGTGTCCGATAAAACAGGAAGGTATAAATTATGAGTTTTGTTGTAAAAAAGGCTGAAAATCAGATTTACGAAATCATAAAGAAAGCTCTTGCAAAGGCAATTGAAAACGGTCAGCTTCCCGAGGGTGAAGTGCCCGATTTCAAGGTGGAAGTTCCCGCTGACAGAACACACGGCGACTATTCAACAAATGCCGCTATGGTTTCTGCACGTGTTTTCAGAACAGCTCCTATGAAAATTGCCGCAGCACTCTGCGAAAATGCAGAACTTGAAGGCACATATTTCAACAAAATCGAAGCTGCAGGTGCAGGTTTCATCAACTTCACTCTCGGCTCCGCTTACTATGCAGACATTCTCTTTGATGTTGAGAACAAGGGTGAAATGTACGGTCATTCAGACTACGGCAAGGGCAAATCAGCTCTCGTTGAGTTCGTTTCAGCCAACCCCACAGGTCCTATGCACATCGGTAATGCCCGTGGCGGTGCTATGGGTGACTGTCTTGCTGAGATTCTCTCCTGGGCAGGTTATCATTCAGAAAGAGAATTCTATGTAAACGACGGCGGTAATCAGATTGAAAAATTCGGTCTTTCACTCGACGTGCGTTACAAACAGCACTTCGGTGACCCTATGGAAATGCCTGAAGACGCATATCACGGTCAGGACATCATCGACCACGCAAAGAATTTCGCTGAAATCTACGGCGACAAATATATAAATGCTACTGAAGAAGAGAGAAGAAATGCACTCGTTGAGTATGCACTTCCCCTCAACATTCAGGGTCTTGAACGTGACCTTCTCAAGTACAAAATCAAGTACGACACCTGGTTCAGAGAAAGCACTCTTCACAACTCAGGCGAAGCTAAAAAAGTTGTAGATATGCTTACCGAAAAGGGTTACACATATGAACTCGACGGTGCTCTCTGGTTTAAGGCAGAGCAGTTCGGTTGTGACAAGGATTTCGTTCTCCGCCGTTCAAACGGTTTCTACACATATATCGTTCCCGATATTGCATACCATTATAATAAGCTCGTAACAAGAGGTTTCGACAGAGCAATTGACATTCTCGGTGCTGACCACCACGGCTATGTACCCAGACTCAAAGGCGCAATTCAGGCTCTTGGTGTTGACCCCTCAAGAATCGAAGTTGTTCTTATGCAGATGGTACGTCTTGTAAGAAACGGTGAAACAGTCAAACTTTCAAAGCGTTCAGGTAAGGCAATCACACTCGTTACTCTTCTTGATGAAGTACCCATCGATGCCGCAAGATTCTTCTTCAATATGAGAGAAGCAAACACTCATTGCGACTTTGACCTTGACCTTGCTATTGAAGAATCAAGCTCAAACCCCGTTTACTACTGTCAGTATGCACACGCACGAATCTGCTCTATCTTCAGAAAAATGAGCGAAAAGGGTGTTGATTTCAACGGTTGCACCGAAGAAAACGCACAGCTCCTCACAGCTTCTGAAGAAAAGGAACTTATCAGGCACATTTCATCACTTACAGGTGAAATCGAAAGTGCCGCAAAGTCACTTGACCCCTCAAGAATCACACGTTATGCCCTTGAGCTGTCAACACTTTTCCATAAGTTCTATAATGCATGCCGTTGCGACATTGAAGATAAAAATCTTCAGCAGGCAAGATTATTCCTTTGCAAATGTGTCAAAGATGTATTATATAACGTGCTTACAATGATGAAGCTCTCAGCTCCCGAAAGCATGTAAAATAACTACAGCGAAGTGAATTTTTATGACTATTGATGAACTCAGAAATTTTTTCAGCAATGACCGTGTTGCAACCTATATGGGTTGCAGGATAATTGAAGCCGACAGCAATCATTCAATTGTAGAAATCGATATTGAAGAAAAGCATTTCAACGGCAACAATTGTGTACAGGGCGGTGTTTTTTTCACACTTGCAGATTTCGCAAGTGCCGTCACGGCAAACGCTGATGAAATTGCTTTTGTTTCAGCTGACGGCAACATCAGTTTTCTGAGTGCAACACAGGGAAGTAAGCTTATTGCAGAAGCCACAGTCATAAAAAGAGGCAAAACTCTTGTTTTCTGCGACGTTGTTATAAATGATGATTGCAACAAAACTATTGCAAAAGCATCATTTACTATGTGCAGAGTCAAATAAATATCATATTGAGTGATAAAAATGGAAAAAAATGAAAACAGAATAGTTGCCCAGAACAAAAAAGCCTATCACGACTATTTTGTTGAGGAAACTTATGAAGCAGGTATTGAACTTTTCGGCACGGAAGTAAAATCTGTCCGTCAGGGTAAAATCAATCTCAAAGATTCATGGTGCAACATCGTAAAAGGCGAAATTTTCGTCAACGGTATGCACATTTCGCCCTATGACCACGGTAACATCTTCAACCGTGACCCTATGAGACCGAAAAAATTGCTGATGCACAAGAAAGAAATACTAAAGCTTTTCGGCTTGACAAAACAACAGGGTTATGCGATAATACCCCTGCAGGTCTACTTCAAAAAAGGCAAAGCAAAACTTCTCATCGGTCTTTGTAAAGGTAAAAAGCTCTATGATAAGCGTGAAGACGCCGCAAAAAAGAGCGCAAACAGAGAAATTGAAAGAAATATGTCTTTGCGTAATGTGTAATTTTCATTGTACATTGTACATTGTTAATTGATACAGGGGGATGAAAGGATTTCGACGGGGATTTTGAATCCCGGTAAGCGAGCAGAGGTGCGGTACCGCTTTAAAAATCGCAAGTTTATTAAAAATAAACGACAACAATAAAACTGTTTTAGCAGCTGCTTAATAGCTGCCGTCTTACCCGGTAGTACTGCGGACCGGGATAAGGCGTCGATTAGCAGTGAACGTGAACGGGCAAGTGTCTCCGTAACCCGTCATGCATAACGGAGCTGTCCCGATATAAGCCTGCCGACAGGCGTGTTGAGGGAGAGATTTAATTTATCGGCTACGCTCGTAGAAAGCTGAGAGAATGAATTTTCGGACGCGGTTTCGAATACCGCCATCTCCACCATAAAAAATAACACCTCTTCTGAGGTGTTATTTTTTTATGACTGTCATTTTATCAAGGTATTCGAAACCGCATAGTCCATCTCGTGTCGGTTCGCTGAAGGCGGAGACACGAGGGACTTATAATCGAATTCAGCCGAAGGCGTCAGCCTTCGGATACCGCCATCTCCACTAATCGAAAGTCAGACGAACACCTACTACTTCTTCACAGGCGGCTTCGCCGTGAAAGTGGACATCTGACAGAAAGACAAGAACCAAGGTTAAAAATAGCCTTGGTTTTTTTGTTGTATAGGGGTATTGAGTTAATTAACTATTATGTGATATAATGAAGAAAAGATTTTGCTTTGATAACAATAATATTTATCTTATAGCAAACTGATTTTAAAAAGCATACCATTTATCAATATAGAATAATGAAAGGATTTTATAATATGGAAATTATTACAATACTAAGTCAAATAGATCTGGGAAGCTATGCAATGCCTGTTTTTCAGCGTGGTTACGTGTGGAATCGTGACCAAGTCAGAAAGCTTATGGGTTCGTTGTATAAAGGCTACCCTATTGGTGAGTTGCTTGTATGGAACACAACAACCGATCCTAATATATCTCGTGGTGATGGACCGCTAACACCTGGTAATGTTAATTTAATATTAGATGGTCAACAGAGAATGACTACTCTTTATGGTATTATCAGGGGCGAACCGCCAAAGTTTTTTGATGGAAATCCCTATTCTTTTACAGGTCTTTATTTCAACGTAGAGGATGAAATTTTTGAGTTTTATCTTGCGGCAAAAATGAAAAGCGATAAGGCGTGGATAAGCGTTACTGAATTAATGAAAATGGGTGCATCAAATTTTGTTCAAAAGAAAATGACTGCGGAACCTGAAAATGCAATGTTTTGGATTGAGCATATGAGTGCACTTAACAGACTTGATAGTATCAAACAACTTGATATCCATGTTCAAACTGTTTCTGGTGTCGATAAGACTATTGATGTGGTTGTTGAAATTTTCAATAATGTTAATAGTGGTGGCACTAAATTGAGTAAAGGTGACTTGGCTCTTGCAAAAATTTGCGGAGAATGGCCCGAAGCTCGTAACGAGATGAAGAAAATTCTCGCAAAATTTGAGAAAGCCGGTTATGATTTTACAATTGATTGGTTATTAAGATGCATAACTGTATATCTCACAGGGCAGCCTTATTTTAACGCACTTAGTCAAATTTCTGCAGATAAAATTAAAGATGCAATGCCGAAAACCGAACAGATGATAGGTACATGTTTAGATCACATTGGTTCAAGATTAGGTTTGGATCATGCGCGTGTTCTTGGTGGTGTGTTTGCCATTGTTACAATGATAGGCTATTTAAGATATAATAAATGGAAATTATCCGGTAGTGCAGAATGGGATAAACTTTTATATTGGTATGTGCACGCTTTTCTTTGGGGGCGCTATGCAGGTTCTACTGAAAGTAATATGGCACAGGATTTAAATTCCATTAATCGAGGTGACGGAATTGAAGGATTAATTCGTCAGTTAAAGCAATCTCGAGGTGATTTAAAAATTAGGCCGGAAGATTTTTGGGGATGGAGTACAGGCGCAAGATTTTATCCACTGCTTTATTTGCTCACGAGAACCAACAATTCTCGAGATTGGGGAACTAATCTTGAACTTAAAAGTGGACTGTTAGGTAAAAGTTCTTCTCTTGACGTTCATCATATTTTCCCCAAAGATATTCTTTATAAAGAAGGAAAGAATAAAGCAATTGTTAATGCACTTGCAAACTATGCTTTTTTAACGAAGGAAACAAATATTGCCATCTCTAATAGATATCCTAATGAATACTTTCCTGAATATAGAGCGAAGTGTCCAGGAGCAATGGATACACATTGGATTCCCAGTGATCCCGAATTGTGGGAAATCGAAAACTATGAAAAATTCCTTGAAGAAAGACGCAAGTTGCTTGCTAAAGCAGCAAATGATTTGCTAGATTCTTTGTACTATGGTAAGATGGAAGAAACTATGATTTTGTCTTATGCATCAAAGGAATATGAAGCATCTCTTTCAGAAGAAGAGGATATCGAAAATATGTCTTTGTGGATGGCAGAAAAAGGGCTACATGAAGGTATACATAACCACGAATTGATTGATGAGACTGGAAAGGTTGTCGCAATAATCGACCTCGCTTGGCCACACGGCATTCAGACAGGTTTGAGTGAACCGACTGCACTTCTTCTCAACGAGCCAGCAGAAATTCAGGCTATTGTAAGCAAATATGGATATCGTTATTTTACAAATATTGAAGAATTAAAACAATTCGTATCAGCGGTATATGTTTCGTAAATAAACTTCCATACATTCGACAAAACACAGACCTCCTTGTAAAATGGTATTACCAAATACAAGGAGGTCATTTTTATGTTTAATAAGAAAATCAAACTGAAACTCACGGACTTTGAGTGCAACCTGTTATGGTGCAGAACATAATAAATCACAAAATTTTTATCCTGTGTCCCGGGTCAGATTGTATTGTGTCATCATAAAACACAACATTTTCCGCTTTTATCTGCACCTCGGGATAAACAATATTTTCTGCTGCAGATATACAGGAAAAACGAAGTTTTGAATTCCTGAAATCAATATTTTTAAGAGATATATTCCCTGTCGGATAATCCGAACTGAACAGATTATCAACTTCATTTTCAACAACAATATTTTCCATGGTAATTCCGTCATGCGGAACACATACACATCCGGGATAGTAACTGCGTGCGTAAGTATCATAATTCAGACTTATTGCAATTGCTGTGCTGCGTTTTTTCTCGAGTCTGATATTGCGTATTATTATGTTACGGCATCCGCAGTCATATTCTTCCGTATCCCTTACAGCAACCCAGTTTATGCCGTCATATTCCGCTATTCCTTTTTCATGGCACGGAGGAGTAAACGAAGAATAAAGCTTGCCGTCTTTCGGATTCATCAGCACGCGATATGTTCTGCCGTTCACGGCAACGGTATCAGAATGCTGAACCTGCATACCTGAGTGCCATCTGCACCATGCACCGCCGAGAATTCTGCAGAAAAAACCTGTTGTTGATTTATCATCAAGGTCAGTACAATTTTCAATTATTCCGTTTTCAATCCAGCCCACATGAGTGTTTGATGTCGCATAATCAAAAGCATTGAGTGCTATGGGGTCATCAAAAGTACGGAATCTGCCGTTTCTGACAACAAATCCGTCACCCCAGCCAAGATGAACACCGTCTTTATTGCCCGTAATATATAAACCGTCAAGATAAATATTTCTGAATGCACTTATCTGGATTGCATAGTCTTTTTCAAGCAATCCGTGACACTCAAGGTCAATGATTCTGAGATTTTCCACATAAATCATCGCCACCTGGGCACGCAATCCCGCAATACGGCTGTTGACACCAAAGTCATTGCTTTCAACACCGTTGCATTCAAGATGCAGACCGATGATTTCAATATTTCTGTTATATTCACCTCTGACTGCACCTTTATTTATAAAAGCATTTCCGTTGACTCCGCTTTCATCCGCTTCACGCCTGAGAATCACACCTTCACCAAATACAAGTTTTGTGTCGCTGCCGATTTCAATCTGTTTTGAAATGCAGTAAACACCGGGAACTGTAATCTGAATCACATCTCCGACATCAACGGCTTTCTGTAAAGCAACGGAGTTTTCATATGAATCGTTTTCAGGCAGAAAACCATATTCCTGAGCATTTATTATTTTTAATTCTTCCATACTTTCTTTCCTTATAATGAAATTCTGTTTTCAAAGCAATACTCAGAATCTCGTCCAGAAATCCTTGCCCCAAGGATGGGATTGTTCTTCCCACTCGTCGCGGTGGGTAATAATTTTTGCTCTCATTTCAGCAACTTTTTCTTTATATGCTTCGTCATCAGCAAGGTTGTTTATTTCCCACGGGTCATTTTTTATATCATAAAGGAAAGTCCATTTGTCCTCTTCCCCGTCACCGTTTCGGTATTCAATAAGCTTGTAATTTTCATCCTTCACACCACGGACAAAGTTGTCAAAAATCAGATAAAGCTCATCACGGAATTTTTCACCGTGCTGTCCGTCAAGAAGCTGTACAAAACTCTTGCCGTCAACGGAATCGGGCACGCTGATTCCGACCTTTTCGCAAAGTGTGGGGAAAATATCATAAAGATAAACATATGCATCGTTACGTGTATCAGAGGCTATACCGGGGCCTGCCATAACAAGAGGAATTCTGACACCGTGCTCATAAATATCCTCTTTGCCGAGCCATCCGTGCTGACCGACTGCAAGACCGTTGTCACCCGTAAAAACAACGATTGTGTTATCCTCTTCACCTGATTCGTGAAGCGCTGTCAGAAGTCTGCCGATTTCGTGGTCAAGATGTGTTATCATTGCAAAATACTCTGCAATATGGCGTCTGATTTCCTTTTCGTCACGGGGATAAGCGGCAAGATGCTCGTCACGGTGCACCATAAGCGGATAATTCGTGTCGATAAGCTCCTGAAAATTGAGAGGAAGTGTTATTTTTTCAGGGTCATACATATTTCTGAATTCATCAGGCATAGTCCTCGGGTCGTGGGGCGCAAGATAAGCGAGGTACATAAAGAAAGGATTCTCTTTGCCCGTGTTTTTATTCAGCAGGTCAATTGCCGCATCGGTAAGCAGAGTGCTTGAATGCTTACCCGGGTCAAACTCATCACAATGCTGCTGTTGCGGGTGATTGTCGCCATAGAAATCCACAACAAAATTTATCACATTATCGTATTCACCTGTGGGGTCATAACGACAGGTAGGCACATTCCAATGGTCCCACATACCGCCGAAGAAAATCTTTGCGCCCTGAGTGAAGCTTCTCGCATAGGCAGGACATCCGTTGTGCCATTTTCCCAGACCGATTGTTTCATAGCCGTTGTTTTTAAAAGTTTCTGCGAGTGTTTTATGTGCTTCGGGAATGTTTCCTCCCAACTCCTCAAGGTGAAAAGGATTTCTGCCCGAGAGAATCATCGCACGGCTCGGCATACATACTGCACCGCACGTACCACCTGCAATATGAGCTCGGACAAAGGACATTCCCCTCTTTGCAAGTTTATCAAGATTCGGCGTAATGATTTCATTGTTACCGAGAGCGTGAATAGTGTCAAAACGCTGGTCATCGGTAACGATAAATAAAACATTCGGTTTCTTTGCCATAATAACACTTCCTGAAATTGTTTTTCTTTTTATGATTATATCACACATCCATTGCCGTTTCAATCGGGTATTGCGATTGTGTGTGAGTTTGTGTTATAATAAAAATATACTTCGTGAAATTTACAAGTTATATTTCGATAATAAACTTGGAGGTTAAACTATGGCAGACACTATATATAAAGAAACAAGAAAAAGGCACGAGCTGACAAGGGACGATGTCTGCGACAAAGCTTCGGAGTTAAACAAACCCCTACAGCCCGAAAGGCTTGAGCGAATTGAAAACGGCAAATTCGACATCACGCCCGATGAGGTTATGTTACTTTCAGAAATCTACGGTGAGCCGACTCTGTGCAATCACTACTGTGCCAAGGAATGTCCTATCGGTGAAAAATATGTTCCTGAAATCAAGGTCAAGGATTTGTCTCAAATTGTGCTTGAAATGCTCTCTTCACTCAATTCTATGAAGAAAAGTCAGGAGCGCCTTATTGAAATTTCTGCAGACGGCGTTATTGACGATGAGGAAATAAAGGATTTCGTTTTCATTCAGAAAGAGCTTGAACGGATTTCCATTACTGTTGAAACTCTCCAGCTGTGGGTTGAACAGATGCTGTCAGACGGCAGAATCAACATAGAAAAATACAATCAGATTAAAAATAATTAAAATTAACGGTGTCAGAACTCAGGTTCCGGCACCGTTTTGCACTTATTGTAAATTTAAATACACTTTTTCCGCACAGATTGTCATTCACATTTTCAGAAAAAAAGAATATCATATAGACACAGGAACAAAAAGGAGTGTTAATTATGACACCGAAACAGAAAATTATAAGAATAAAACTCGCAGAAAAGATTTCAAAAAATCCCGACTGTGCAAAAAGCATTGGGGTTGAAATAAAAACTAAAAATACCCACAAAAAGGAGTGATAATCAATGTTTGAAATAATTATATCAATACTCGCAATCTGCTTGCTTGTAACATCTATACGCCTTGCTTTTAAAATCACATGGGGTGTGGCAAAAATAATTGCAACAATTCTTATGATACTTGCAGTTCCGATATTCATTGTGTGCCTTGTTTCCGCAGGCGGATTTGTATTGCTTTTACCCGTTGCGCTGATCGGTGGAGCAATAGGATTACTTAAAGCCTGTGCCTGATCAATATAATAAAAAAAGCACCCTTCACGGGTGCTTTTATTTCATACTTATGCCATATCTTTATACTGATAAACTCTTACATAGTCAACCACGAACTGAGCTTCTTCACCGGGGGCATTTTCTCTCTGGGAAGGAATACCGTTTTCGCCACGCATTTCAACTGAAAGTATGAGATATTCGGGGTTCTGACTTACTCCGCCGTATGAGGTGCGGAAAGTTTCAACTCCGTTGATATAGAAGATATATTCATCTTCATTCCATTCAAGACCGTATGTATTATATTCTTCATACGGATTGTTCTTTATAAGGAATCTCTTTGCACCGAGTTTCTGATGATCGTCACCGTAGCCGTCAAAGTGAAGGTTTGATGAAATATTTCTGTTAAGAATTTCTTCATATCCGTCACTTTCAAAAATATCGATTTCCGTGCCGTCTCTACCGCTGCCGTCAACTTCATAAACACCGTCATTCATAAGCCAGAATGCACTCCAGACGTCAGCTCCCTCGGGAAGGATACATCTGCATTCAAAATAACCGAATTTCTGACTGAAACCGTTGGGAGAATCTGAATCGGTATCAACACCTGCTGTATACCAGCCTGCACCTTCACCGCCCATACCTTCTTCAAGATAAACAACGGGAATAACAAGGTTACCGTCTTTTGTTTCAGCAAGATACTGATTCCAATAACTTCCCTTTCTTGATTCTGTCTTATTGCCGTACTGATAATGACCTGACCATACACTTCTGTCAAGTTCACCCTCAAATTCATCTGAGAAAGTCAGCTCAAACTTATCCATATCAACTTCTTCACCCATAGGATAACAGGGAATGCCGACAAGCACACAGAATGACATAATAAGAGATGTGAGAATTGAAATAATAGGTTTTAAAAATTCCATTTTAAAAGCTCCTTTTTAATTAAAATGCCGACTACAGTATGCAGCCGGCTGATATTTTTACAGTTTTGAATAACCGTAACAATTGATAAGAGCGTCAATTTTGACTTTTTCTTTACACAGGGGACATTCGTGAGAAGGCACTGAGAAATAATCAGGTAAATCGTTGGGATTAAAAACGCTGTCAACCTGATAACCTGAGATTTCTTCTGTTGTTGCAAAGATTGAGCCGATACCGACAACTTCACCGCCGTAATATTTAACAGCCTCAATCGCATTCTTGACCGTGTTACCCGAAGCAACAGAAACAGCAAGAACAAGAACGTGCTTATCCTTTACCATAGGCACGATATTGTCACGGAGAAGGAGCTGAGATGAGCCTGTCATTTCAGGTGTGACAACATAAATTGTCTGATGGGCATTGATATTCATAAAGTCGTGCTTTGTAAGTTCTTCTGCAAGGCAGGTGCCGATAACTTCCGTACCATCAAGGCAAAGAATTGTGTCAACAATTCTTGTATTATAGTTATAATTACGGCAAATTTCTTTTGCTACTGCCTTTGCTTCTGAGAGTCTCGATTTCTGAGCGGCAACATCAATATAATAATTGCTGTGAGAATGCGTTGAAGCAAAATGTCCTTTTGATGCACGAAGGAAAAGGTCGCTGCGTTCTGTCGTAATTTTTGATACTTTCTGTGTAGGCATTAAAAATACCTCCTTGTTTTATTGTTTACACATATTATGTGTTATTATTGTACAATAACATTCATCAAATTGCAAGGTTTTTGAGCACTTTTGTTAAAAAATTTAAATAAAGGGATGTACCTCCCGATACATCCCCCGAAATAACGTTAACAATCAAAAAGATTTTTTACTATACACGCTGCCGAAGTTATTGCCAATGCGAACAATCCTATAAGCAGACCTGTAAGAATTGAAGCAAGAATTCCGCCTGCAGCAATATCAATAAGAACAAGAACAAGAGAAAACAGCACCGTTCCGAAAATACCGACAAAGAATGCTATGAGAGAAGTGCATAAACAGGTGCCTGACTCTCTTTTGCCTATAAACGGAGCTGCAACAAGTGAAAGACCGAGAAGTCCGAGTGCCACACCGAAGAAAATCCAAAGCACAAACTGAGGAATTGCAATTGTGCCTGAAAAATTCAGGAATGTTGCAACTATACCTGCTATAATGCTCACAATAACGGCAATAATTGTGCAATCACATTTGGTTTTGCAACCGCAAATATTCATAATATCACCTCCCCTAACACTATATGCTTCAGGATACTGACAAGTGAATGCTGATATGCATATGATAAAAATGAAAGAGGTGTTTTTATGAGAACAATTCAGTATAACAGAGCCGAAGCGATAAGCTATGCAAGAAGATGGGCTTTAGGGCGAAATCCCCGTTATTTTGATTTTTCATCAATCGGCGGTGACTGCACAAACTTTGTTTCACAATGCATTTATGCAGGTGCAGGTGTTATGAATTTTACTCCCGACCTGGGCTGGTATTACCGTTCACTTTATGACAGAGCTGCGGCGTGGACAGGAGTTGAATATCTTTATAATTTTCTTACAACAAACCGTTCTTACGGTCCTTTTGCAAGTGAAGTGAATGAAAGTTCAGCCGTTGCGGGTGATATCATTCAACTTGGCAACAGCTATGGTGATTTTTATCATTCACTTTTTATTCTGAGAACTCAGCCGACCATTCTTATTGCGGCACACACAAATGATGCGCTCGACAGACCTTTATCAACCTATGATTACGCAGTTGCAAGGTTTTTGCATATTGACGGAGTAAATACATACTGATATAATCATAACGGACGGTGATTTTATGAAAATAATGACATTCAATATTCAGCATTGTCTTGATTACACAAACCGAGTGATAGATTTTGACCTTTTTGCAGATTTTATAAAGAAACATTCACCCGATGTGTGCGGACTCAATGAAGTAAGAGGTGAAGGCCCCGAAAAAGACTACACCAACCAGACTGACATTCTCGGTGACAGGACGGGTTATAACCGTTACTTCGGTGAAGCCATAAAAGTGAAAAAGAATTCACCTTACGGTAATGCCATTCTTAGCCGTAACGCAATAAAGAGTGCCGAAACGATTAAAATACCTGATCCCGTTATAAAACTTGAACCCGCATCATATGAAACAAGGTGCGTTATAAAAGCCGTTATCAATATTGAAGACAAAGACATCTGTTTTCTTGTGACTCATATGGGACTTGCGAAAAAAGAAAGAAAAAATGCAGTTAAAACAATTTGCACAATAATTGATGCAACTGATTTGCCTGTTATACTTATGGGGGATTTCAACGCAGAGCCTGACGATCCCGTTTTTGATCCGATAAAAGAAAGACTTTCGGATACGCAGGATAAATCAGATAACCACGATGTAAAAACTTACCCGTCAGACAAACCGAGAATAAAAATTGACTACATCTTTTACAGAGGTCTTGAATGCATAAATGCTCATACAATAACAGAAGTGTGCTCGGATCATCTGCCGATAATTGCTCAATTCAGATAAAACCAAAACGATGCCGGTTACTCACCGACATCGTTTTTGCTTATTCTAATGAAGTTATAAACATATATCTTGCAGTATTGAAGTAAAGTCCCGTTTCAACAAGAATATAATATCTGCCTGCCTTTACATCTGCAGAAAGAGCAACTGCCTTGCTGTCCCAATCGGATGAAACCGTCTGAACAACATATCCTTCGGAGTTGACGATTGAAACAACCCAACCTTCCTTGCCTGATTCTTCTGTAATCACGTGACCGAATGCAACATTCAGTTTGCCTGCAGTTTCAATATCAATTGCAAAGTAGTCCTTATCGAAATCTGTACCCATTTCAACCATTGTACCATTGACGGTTTCACCAATTGAAATGATATCTGCAGTTTCGGGGTCATTATTGGGCTCTGTTTCCCAATCTGCGCTGTCAACAGACATAAGAATGAGTCTGTAAACGATTGGATTATGATAAAGGTTATCAGAATCAATACTTATATAATATCTGCCTGCCTCAAGACCGATTGACGGTGACTGAAGGACAGCCTGATTCCACTCGGAAACCGTACTGTATGCAACTCTGCCGTCTTCAGAGGAGATTCTGATATTCCATCCATCCTTATCATCGACAAGTCCCTCGTGAATGAAATCAAGAACAACAAAACCGTTCTTCTTCATTTCAAATGTGAACCAGTCACGGTCAGATTTATCACTTCGATAAGTAAGTGAACCGACCTTTTCGGTGTTGAGCTCAATAATATCAGCAGTTTCACGTGTATCGTTGGGTTCGGATTCAACTGCATCATCCTTAGTGAATGAAACATTAACCGAATAACCCACTCTGCTGTAGTTGTGCGAATACACAGTAAGGTAATAATAGCCCTTCGGAAGACCCATTATACCGCTGTTGATTGATGTTTTTGACATTTCGGATGTGGCATAAAAGTATTCATTACCATCAGTATCCTCAAGGGTTATTCTCCAGGCAATTGTGCCATTCACTCCCTCGGCATCTTCTTCGTGGTCAAAATAGAATACTGTATAGCCGTCATCGGTTATTCTGAAAAGATAGCAGTCTGTGTCTTTTGCATCATCAGAATAAATACTTGCCCCGCCGTTGAGCGTTTTATTTAGGGGAAGATGAGTATATCTTGAATGTGAATCGTTACATTCCGTTTCATAAGCGTTTGTTGCCGTGAAACCTATGAGAACATCATATTTATCTGCTGTGTGTCCCGAAACACATTCAACAACAAGTCTGTAATTGCCCGGGAGCACACCGATTGTTGATGACTGAACACCTCTACCGATATATTCATATGAAAGCCTGTTGAGTTCTCTGTATGCAGTTGTTTTTCCCGTTCCGTCGGGAGAATACTCCTCATAAAGAGTGATATACCACAGACATGCCGTATTGGTTGCCTGATTATGATTGAATGCATAAACAACGGCACCACGTTCATCTGCAGTAAATGTATATACCTTTTTTGAAACAGTAGTTGAGAGAGAATCACGCATTATATTGTTAAGCAAAGCGGGAACAACAATTGTTCCGTCGTGCGATACATCATTGTCTGACGGAACCTGATTTATTTCAGCATCCTTACCGGGCAGAATATCTTCGGGCTTTATTGCTGTGCCTTCGGGCGTTTTTGTTTCGGGTGCCTTATAATCATCGGTATTATATGTCGGAATGATTGCTTCAGGCTGAACAGATTCAGTTGAGTTATCCTGTGCATTCAGATTGATAATGCCGGTTTTTTCTGAATTGTCGGTTTCACCCGATGAAAAGGTACCGTTTACAGAAACAATATCAACCGGAGCAGACAGAACAACAAGCACCGTCATTATAACGGCAACAACTGTGTTTTTAATACCTGAAAAGGCTTTCATTCTGTCAACTCCTTTCAAAAAAAGATAACCGTACTAAGTATAGCACGGTTATCGGAATTATTCAAGTGTTATTAATTAACCAAATGAGGGAAGTGAGAAACCTGAGAAAACGCTGTGAAGCTTTGCAAGGAATTCAGCCATAAACTTATTGAACTGATAGCTTGTTTTGCTGAGAGCGCCTTCGCAATCAAGAATCTTTGAACCTTCTGCAAGAGCGAAGTCATACATAGGAAGAACTTCGTATTCATATGTTGTAAGGTCATTTTCATCAAGAGTGATAAGGCCTACACCTCTGTTCATATCATTGCTGTATGAATTGCAGCCTACTGTGGGAACAGTTGTGATATCAATGCCTTCATAAGTTGTTGTGAAGCTGTTAACGTGGTCATGACCGTAGAATGTAGCCATAACATCGCCTGTTTCAACCCATGCATCGAACTGACCGCCGTTGATGTGTGAGGGGCAGGGAGGCTCGAAAAGGAAGCCTGTGAATGAACCGAAGTTGGGAATGGGAAGATATGCCTGACCGTCGAATGTCCATTCGCCGACACCGAAGGGAATCTTCATCATACCGAGTGCATCATAAACTTCGGGAACAATGATGTGCTGGAATGCCATAGCAGGAACAACTTCACCGCCGTTGAGAAGTGAAAGAGCTTTTGCTGTATCCTTGTACCAGTTGATCTGGTCTTCACGGACATAGTCATAACCGCCTGCTTCTGCAGTTGTTGTACCTGAGTCAATCATCCAGAGATTGAATGCAACACCGATACCGTTTGAAGCGAGGATGGGAAGGTTGTGGTTACCACAGCCGTAAAGAGAAGGAACTGCATCATATGCAAGGCAACCGGGGAACTTCTGATATTCCTTGAGAAGATCTTCGTTGGGAACGCCCTGTTCCTGATCATGGTTACCAAAAACAACTGTGAAGGGAACGCCTGCTTCAATAACGGGAGCAACAATTGCAGCGATAGCATCTGCCTGTTTTTCACCGGGAGCAACTGAGTTGTCGCCCATATAGATAACAAGGTCAGGTGTGTAAGCAGCAAGAGCTTCTCTCATAAGCTGAGCTGTTGTTTCTTCAAGATCATCGTCATCCTGACTGTCAGCAAACATCATAATCTTGAATTTGCCGTCTTCATTGAACTTGAGGATGTAATCTGAAACGTTTGCAGAAGCTGTCATAGCAAAAGTAGCTGTGAGCATAAGCATTGCAAGAACAACTGCAAGAACTTTTTTTGTAAGTTTCATTTTTATCACCTTTCATCGGATATAATTTCGATTATATTTTAACAAATAAAACCAAGAAATGCAATACATAAATATAAAATATTTTGCTGCATAAAAAGAAACAACGCCCCTTTACAGAGGCGTTATCATTTCATAAATTATTCAGCTGCTGAAGCATCTTCTCCACCGAAAAGACCTGCAAAGAAGTCCATGATCATCTGGAAGAAGCTCTTGATGAATTCTACTGCTGCTGCAAGGTTACCCATAACTGCGCCCATTCTATTTCCCTCCGTTCTTTTTTATACGTTTATTATTATAAGATATATTTATGTTCTATTCATTTCATAAAAATGAACAAACAATGAACATTTTTTCCAAATAGGCATATTCGACAATATTGTACATTAAAACAATCTTTGCATCTTATTTTACCAATACCGACGTGCACATATGTAACCGGAAATGCATTATTTCCGACAAAAACGTTGTAATACTTAACAAATATATATATAACATATTATATTGTTTGTCATAACCCAACAAAAATACCGCTTTGTTATTGACTAAAATGACGAATAATGGTATTATATCAAGCTGTAAAGGCGCAGACATTGTCATTATGCCCTTTTAACAAATATGAAAAAAGGTGAAAAGCCATGAAAAGCAGACTCTGCAAGATAGTTTCATCAGTAATGGCAATTATTCTTATAATTACGGCTTATCCCCTTACATCTTATGCAAAACCTTCTTTCAATCAGATGGTTAATGCGGCAACAGAAATCATTATGTCAAACGAAGGCAACTACACGACAGTTGTCAGAAATGACGTGGGCGCTCTGAGCATCGGCAAAATATGCTGGCACGCAACAAATGCGCTTAATCTTCTCAAAGATATCGTTGCGATGAATCCTTCTCAGGCAGTAAACATTCTCGGCGCAACACTTTATAATGAAATTGTTACTTCGACATACTGGGAAACAAAAATCCCTACAATTGAGGAAGCAAATGCAATTTCTGTTCTGCTTTCAACATCAGAAAGTCATTATATTCAAGATAAAACTGCGTGGAAATACGTAAGTGATTATATCAATCACGGTATTTCACTCGGAATCAATGAACCCGAAGCCCTTGTATTCTTTGCCGATTATGAAAACCAGAACGGTGCAACAGGAGCAAAGAATTACTATTATCAGACGTTATCGGTATTCGGCAAAGTAAATCTTGCAACATTATATGAAAACTCCAGCAAGAACTGGCGCCGTGTAAAGACATATAACTTCTGTGCAACGGTCAACTGGGCAGATTACGGTGACAGTCCTTCTTATGAAACTGATAAAACTGCACCCGAAATCTCAGATGTTTTAATTTCAGACCTTACAAGCAACGGCTATACTGTTTCCTGTAAGGCTTCCGACAATGAAAAGGTTGCAACTATATATTTCGTTGTTTACAGAAAAGATGACGGCATCAATTCTGCAAAATGGTTTTCTTATAAAAACAAAGATAATGCCTCCTGCACTGTAAATATTGCTGATTTCGGTTCAAAAGCCGGGGAATACTGCACATATATATATGTTTTTGATGAAGCAGGCAATTACATTTCGGCAGAACTCAATATAATAACCGTTCCCGAAGCTGAACCTGCAACCCCTCCCCTCACAATCACTGTTACTGCAAAATCAGGCAGCGGAGTAGGCACATCAATCAGATGGCACGCAACAGCTGTAAACGGAAGCGGCAATTATCAGTATGAATTCATTCTTTACAGAGATAATATTATAATTGATAAGAGAAAGTTCAACGATTTTTCTGATTTTTCTTATACAGTTACAAAAACAGGTTCTTATTACGTTGTTGTGAACGTAAAAGATATGTCAGCAGACACTACTGCAACGGTAACAAGCAATAAAATTGACATTTTTACGCCGATAACAATAGAATCTGTAACTTCAAAAACCACATCTGCTATGGTCGGTGACTCCTGCTTATGGACAGTCAGCACATCAGGCGGAGAAGGTCAGCTTAAGTATTCCTATACAGTTTACAAAGATGACAAAAGTATTCACAGCACTAAGTTTTCAGAGCGTAATACTTTTTCATATATATTCAGTGATGACGGTGTTTACAATGTAACAGTAACCGTAATGGATTCACGTTCACAGGTTGTTACACAAAAAAGTGCCGATATCAGAGTTATCAGGCAGATTTCTGCAGATAATGTCACTTTTTCAAAAAAATATGCTGTTTACGGTCAGGATGTTTCCTGCAAAGCTGATATAATCGGCGGTACAGGGTCATATTCCTGCGTTTTCAGTATATATTGTAATGATGAGCTTATTTTTACATCAGATAGGCTCACAACAGATACATTCACATTTACAGTTTATGAAACCGGTGTTTATACAGCCTCAGTCACGGTAACAGATGCAGACGGCACCACAGCAGATGCTTCAGGTGGTATGCTGACCGTACAGGAAACTGCACTGAAAGGTGATGCAAATTGTGACGGCAAAGTCAATGCAAGTGATGCGAGATTCACACTCAGATGCTCAGCAATGCTTGAAACATATGATAAATCGGTTTTCTATGCAATTGATGTAACTGCAGACGGCAAAATTTCAGCTGCCGATGCAAGACTTATTCTGCGTGTGTCCGCACACCTGGAAACTTTTTAAAGAAACGGAGAATTTAATGAAGAAAAAACTCATAACAATTCTGCTTGCTGCGATAATGCTTTCAGGAGTATTTACTGTTTCGGCTTCAGCTTATAACAGAGATCTTGTAAACAGCATTACCGCCAACTATAATACAGCACTTTCAATGTCAGGCAGAAACTCATTCTACGGCAGATGCAACCTTGCAACAGCTTATCAGCTCAAAGCTATGGGCATTTACAAAGGTCAGCTTGATTTTTCAGGCTCAGGTAATCTGTGGTACGGTCATTTCAAAAATATCAATAAGACATCAGGCGGTTACAATGTAATAACAATCAGCGGCAAAAACTGTCTTTACGATCTTATTGAACAATACGGTAACGAAATTTACAATATCGTTTATTCACTCGGTACCGGCGGTTCAAGCGGACCCAATCACGCTATGTATATCCGTGCAATAATTGACGGTTATGTCTATTTTGCAGATTCATTCGGCAACTCATACAACGGACGTTATTATCCCGAAGGCTCGGGCACAGTTCTTCCTCTTGATACATTTATTGCTGCATACAGAAGAATGAACGGTAATCCCTACGGCTGTATTTACTTTGCAAAGAATGACAACACAGAGCATTATTCAGGATCTTCGGAAACTCCCGACGGATGGGTAACCGCAAACAGAACATATATCCCCGGTGAATACATTATCACTTCAGATATGCTTCAGATAAGAAAGAGAGCTGACAGTGATTCACAGTCGCTCGGCCTTCTTCAGAACAACGATAAGGTATCTGTAACCGAAGTCAGGGGCAAATGGGGTAAAATCCGTTATGACAGTCACGTGGGCTGGATTCACCTTGATTATGCACTCAGGCTCTCAATCACAACCGAAAAAATTTCTGACTCAGCAAAAGCAGACTCCCCCGAATCTGTTGCAAGCGATCTTCGTAAACAGTATCTTTCGGCAGACCGTCCTGCTGTTTTCAGTGGTACTGATGTAACATGGACAGCCCGTACAGATACAGGCAAAAAAGAATTCTATGCTTTCTATATTTACAGGGACGGCATAAAAATATATAACGGCACTTTCAGTTCCGACAATACTTTCACATACACCCTTAAACATAAAGGTTCTTATCAGGCAAGTGTCACCATTATTGACGATAATAACAACAGTTCAATCCTTTACAGCGACAATGTAATATGTGTAGGTGAAAAACACGAGCATCTCAACGGTGACAGAAACGGTGACTCAAGACTGACTTCTGCAGATGCAAGAATTGCAGCAAACAAAATTGCCGAAAACATTGATAACCTCACAGGTAAAAATTTTATCTGTAACGGCTTTGATAAAAACGGTATTCTCACTTCTCAGGACGCAAAATTACGCCTGAAAAATTCTGACGAACCTGTAAGAGAATAATATATGAGCTATACTTTATGTATAGCTCTTTTTTATATTTCTATTGACAAGACAGAACATTTGTTCTATACTTAATAACAGATATACTGCTTATCAGAGGAGTTGATGTTATGAAAACAAAAAAGTCATTCGTTTTATATCACGATTACTGGAACTGGTTCAGGCTTCTGACAAATGAAGAAATAGGGCTTGTTCTCAGAGGAATCTTTTATTATGAAAAAGAAAGAGTGTTTCCTGAATTTTTAACAGATAAAACGTTGCTTGTTTTTCAGATGATAAAAGAATCACTTGACAAAGACAGGGAGAAATATGAAAATATATGTAACAAGAACAGAGAAAATGCAAAGCTGAGATGGAATAAATACGAAGATGGAGAAAACTGAACAAAAAAAACGGGGCAGTTTAACTGCCCCGTTTGTTATTAATCTTTAAGCTTCTGCTTTTTCAGCAACAACTTCCTCAGTTTCTTTTTCTTCCTGAATCTTTTTGCGTTCTTCATATGAAAGAAGATACATTGACATATCCTTATACTTAACCTGAATGTCTTTCTTGAGATAGATAACGCTGATAACGATTTCAAGAACAAAAGTAAGGATTATGCAGAGTGTACCCCAGATCATAAAGGTGCCGTTGAAGACTTCGGGAACAGCTGCTGTAACACCTGAAAGCCACATTGCGAGACCAACTGTGCCGATAACTGTGAACACAATACCTGCAATTGCAGTTGAAATATATCTCTTTATGCCTTTTTTTGCAGTTGCGAACATCATATTGACAATGTTGACAATCGCTGTGATTACTATACCGACAAGACCGACAAGAGCAACAAGATAGAAGATGTATGCCTTGCCGACCATTTCTGAACCGACCATTGCAAGCATATGGTCAATATCAAGCGCCATAAATACTTTTGTTACAATTGAAACAATATTGATTGTTGTTGTTTCCTGAAAGAAAGGAAGTGAAACTGCAACCTTACCCATAGGTGCAAGTGTTGCAACAAGGGGAAGAATGCTGAGAATCATTCTTATGATAGAAAGAGGATGGCCGATTGTTGAAAATTTAAATCTGTCCATCGCAGGCTGACCTGCAGCATGTTCAAATTCAGCTCTGTCAGCTTCCTTATTAAGACTTTCTTCCATTCCGTAATAAACCAGATTGACACCGCAGACGGGACACTCAGGTTTAATATCGGTCATTGACAGCCTATAGCCGCATTTGGGACAAAAAGATGCCATTCATATCACCCATTCATTTATAGTACTTGTAATTTTAACATATTCAAATAAAAATAACAAGATGTTTTTGTATATTTTACAAGTAAAATTTTAATTTTTTATCAGAGCAGGGCTTTATTGATGTCAAGATTGTATTCTTCGCACACATCAATGATTTCCTGAGCTGTAGGACGCACCTTTTTGCCGCCCATAGAAATTACTTTTACAAGAATTTCCGCTGCTTTTTCAACTGTTTCGATTATGCCGAAAACATCTCTGAAATTTTCACCTGAGCTGAAAATACCGTGCATTGACCATACAACAACGTCATATTCTTTGAACTTTTCTGCCGTTGCCTTTGCGATGTCGATACTGCCCGTAAGCATAAGGGGAAGAATACCGATACCTCTGGGGAATACAACCGCACATTCAGGCATCATATCCCAGATTTCACGTGTGAAGTCCTTGTCATTCTGAGGAAGGACAAATGTGAGAGCGATTGTGTTGACGGGATGCACGTGCATAACGAGTCTGTGCTTGCCGCCTGTGATGTCAAACTTAACAGAGTGATTGAGAAGATGTGTGGGGAATTCACTTGTGGGTCTGCCACCCTCAACAAGTCCCCATACGATTCTGTAGTTTTCACCTTTTTCATCAAGCTGTGCAATGCATACGCTCTTTTCAGGCTCAGCCTTTGTGTAACGGAAATATTTTCCGCTGCCTGTTACAAGGAAATACTCATTTGCAAGGTTTGCAACAGTAACGCCTATTGATGTCCAGGGTTTTTCAAAGGTAAATTCATCCTTTATCGCATCAATATCTTCAGTTGCAACACGGTATGACATATTACCGCCGTTTCGCTCATTCCAGCCGAGCTGACAGCAGAGGTCAACCATATCAATAAATTCATTGAAAAAATTTGCGTTTAATACTTTTGACATTTTAATCACCGAGAATAATATAGTTTAGTTGATAAATCAGAATTTATCGGAATAGTTAGGAGTGTGGAGTTAGGAGTTAGGAGTTTCGGAAGCCCTGCGGACTTGGATTATAAAATCGGGGTTTAAGGGGCTTGCCCCTTCCTTCACTCCTCACTCATCATTCCTAACTCCTCACTTTGTAATTTGTCGAGGGTACCTCGACAAATTATTGTTTGTTTTCCATTGCCTGAATTGCCTTTTTGCAGATATTTTCTGCATTAAGACCGTAGATTTCGAGAAGCTCAAGTGCAGGACCTGACTTACCGAATGTGTCTTCAACACCGACTCTGAGTACGGGCACGGGCTTTGTTTCTGCAACAACAGCTGCAACAGCTTCACCGAGACCGCCGATTACGCTGTGTTCTTCTGCTGTAACAATTGCGCCTGTCTTCTTTGCCGCATCAACAATGATATCCTTATCGATGGGCTTGATTGTTGCCATATTGATAACAGCGGCATCAATGCCTTCTGCAGCGAGCATTTCTGCAGCCTGAAGTGCTCTTTCAACCATAAGACCTGTTGCGATGATTGTTACATCCTTACCTTCTTTGAGGTAAACGCCCTTGCCGATTTCAAACTTGTAATTTTCGTCGAAAATTCTGGGCACTGCAAGTCTGCCGAATCGCATATAAACGGGGCCGTCAATTTCAGCGGCTGCCATAAATGCAAGTCTTGCTTCAACATCGTCTGCAGGATTGATGATTGTCATACCGGGAATTGTTCTCATAAGTGCGATATCTTCACAGCACTGATGGCTTGCACCGTCTTCGCCGACTGAGATACCTGCATGAGTTGCACCGATTTTAACATTGATATGAGGATAGCCGATTGTGTTTCTGACCTGTTCGAATGCTCTGCCTGCGGCAAACATTGCGAATGAAGATGCAAAAACTGTGTACCCTGCTGTTGCCATACCTGCGGCAACACCCATCATATTACCTTCTGCAATACCGCAGTCGATAAATCTTTCGGGGAATTCTTTTTTGAACATACCTGTCTTTGTTGCTGCTGCAAGGTCAGCATCAAAAACGATAACCTTATCATTTTTCTGTCCGAGTTCAACGAGAGCCTTACCGTAGGCATCTCTTGTTGCTGTTTTAATTACATCTGCCATAATCAGCCCTCCACTTCTGTTTTTGCTGCATCAAGTTCTGCCATAGCCTGTGCATACTGCTCTGCATTGGGAGCAGCACCGTGCCATGAAACCTGATTTTCCATAAATGAAACGCCCTTGCCCTTTGTGGTCTTCATAATGATTGCTGTGGGTTTGCCCTTGCATTCCTTAGCCTGTGCAAAAGCATTTTCAATTTCATCAAAACAATGGCCGTTTATATTAATTACATTCCAGCCGAATGCTGCAAACTTTTCATCAATGGGATAGGGTGAGTTGACCTGTTCAACAGTACCGTCAATCTGAAGGTTGTTGTTATCAACGATTGCAACGAAGTTATCAAGTTTCTTTGCAGCGGCAAACATTGCTGCTTCCCATACCTGACCTTCCTGAATTTCACCGTCACCAAGAATTGCATAAACTCTGAAAGCATCGCCTGAGAACTTTGAACCGAGAGCCATACCTGCCGCAGCTGAAATTCCCTGACCGAGTGAACCTGTGCTCATATCAACGCCGGGAACATAGTTCATATTGGGATGGCCCTGAAGGTATGAATTACTCTTTCTGAGAGTTTTGAGGTCTTCCACGGGGAAGAAACCTGCATTTGCAAGAGCTGCATAAAGTGCGGGGGCTGCGTGACCTTTTGAAAGAACAAGCCTGTCCCTGTTCTCTGCCTTGGGTGCAGATGCGTCAACTCTGAGTTCGCATCTGTAAAGGAAGGCAAGAACATCTGCGATTGAAAGTGAACCGCCGGGATGACCTGATTTTGCATTGAATGTCCCCTCGATGATACCCTTACGGATATTGACTGCATCGAGAAGAAGCTGTTTTTTTACGTTAGCGTCCATATTATCACTCCTATGATAAAAGCATAATGTTCGTATTAATATAAATATTTCAAAAACTTAAGCTTTCTTTTTTCTGACAGCAAAACAATTGCAACAGAAAGACCTGCAGTTATAATGCTTGTAAGCAAAAAGAGAACAAAAGAATTAATTGACGGAATAAGATAATTGCTTAATAACAATTGAATCATTACGTGAAGACAATATATAACGGTACTCATTTTACGGAGCCTGATGCCGTTTTCCCTGTTAACGGATTTTTTAAACTGTACGGCACAAAGGAAAACAAAATAAACACAAAGAGCTGAGAAAATAAGGTAATGCCCTGCGGCTTTTCCGTTTGAAAAATTATTAAGCATAATATTTTCTGCAAAATACATTCCGAAACATAATACTGCACCCATAAGACAAAGAAGCTTATTCGGTTTCTTTCTGTGCCTTGCAACAAAAACTCCGAGCCACATAAGAGGGAGTGCTCTGAAAAGTATGTTTGAAACAAGATAATAACCGGTTACTCCGCTGATTCTTTCAAAGAATGAAGTCATTCCCTGCAAAGGCAGAAGATATGCATAACTGTTAACGAAAACACCTGTAAGATAAAAAGAAATGCAAATTCCCGCAACTGCCTTGGGATTCAGATGCCTCATAAAGAAATAAAGTATCGGACAAGCAAAAACAAGAGCATAGACATACCATAAATGATAGTAAGAACATCTGACAACCGATGTAATCACATAATCAACAATATTATTTATGCTCCAACCGTCATAATTCACGGACAATGCGATAAAAAGATAAATGAAAGACCAGACTGCATAAAGAAGAATTATACGCCACTCGGTTTTTCTGAGTCTTTTGAAATTTGTCTTTGTTCCTGCAACTTTTTTCTGTTTATTGTATTCAAAACTCTTTGCAAAGAAGAATCCGCTTGAAATGAAGAAAAAAGGTACGGCAATTCTTGTAATTATATTACCGAAAATATAATCTACAGTCGGGTTTACATCGGCAAAAATATTTGTATGAATCATTACGATAAAAAATGAAAAAATGAACTTTAATAAGTCAATATTACTGTAGACCTTCTTATCTTCCATTTCTTTCACCTATTTTACCGTAATTTTAAGTATTTCCACCCTGTTAAAAAGTCGGGGGACGATATAATACCCCTCAAGACCTGTGGAGAGGAACATTTTTGTTCCGCAGAGGTCGTGTTCGCCTTTGTAATATTCGGGAAGGAAACCCTGCTCGGGAGCATAAACACCGCCGAAAAGAGGAATCTGCCATATTCCTCCGTGGTCATGACCGCAGAAAACGGCATCGATGTCCCATTTGTCGTTTGTATATATAAAAGTATTAGGTCTGTGCATCATCAGAAGTTTAAGACCATCTGATTTTTCAAATTCTTTGAGATATTCATAAACAGGCGAAGTCTTCCATCGGTCACCGTAGTCTTCAAGATAGACGCTGTGGTCAAAAATACCGCCCAGACGCACTTTCTGCCCTTTTATTTCATTATCTGTAATCTCACCGTCAAGGACCGTAACGCCCGAATTTTCAGCGTGTTTTCTGAAATCGTCACCGGTCTGCACATCATAACGTTTGTCGTGATTGCCCGGTGTCATATATACGGGAGCAACCTCACAGAGTGCTTTCAGCGTTTTTACAACACGGTCGGTGTTTGTCTTGCCGTGGTGGTAGTCAAAGAAGTCACCGGCAAGAAGAATAACATCGGGATTAGTGTTTCTGACAGTCTTCACAAGACGGCAGTTATCCTTACCGAAAACGGAAAAATGCAGATCGCTGAGTACCGTAACGGTCAGAGGGCAATCGGTTTTACCCGTAGTGAGTGAATATTCTGTTGTTCTGATTGCGAGTTCGGAATATGCGGCACAACCGAGAGCAACTGCCCCTGCAGAACCGACAAGACCGAAAAGGTGTTTCATTTTCATATCTTTTTTAACTTTTCAAGAAACTGCGTAAAATACTCGGGCAAATCGGATGTGAACTCCATATACTCCCCTGTTGCGGGATGTATAAATCCGATTTTTCTTGCGTGGAGGCATTGTCCCTGCAGTCCGTAAGTGTGTTTTGCGTCGCCGTAAACGGTGTCGCCAGCAACGGGGTGCCCCATTGATGCGGCATGGACTCTTATCTGATGAGTCCTGCCCGTTTCAAGACGAAATCTGCAACGACAGAAGCCCGTAAATCTTTCGATAACTTCATAATGAGTGACGGCATTACGGGGATTGAGCCCGTTTATTGCCTGTTTTTTTCTGTCGTGTGGACTTCTGCCGAGAGGTCGGTCAATTGTACCGTTATCTTCTCTGAAATTACCCACAACAACGGCTTCGTATTCCCTTGTGAATGAGTGCTCCTGAATCTGAGAAGCAAGGGAAATGTGCGCTTTATCATTTTTTGCAACGATAAGCAGTCCACTTGTGTCCTTGTCAATTCTGTGGACAATGCCGGGACGGATTACTCCGTTTATGCCCGAAAGACTGTCCCCGCAGTGATACATCAGGGCATTCACAAGTGTACCGGTATAATTTCCGGGGGCAGGGTGAACAACCATATCCTTGGGCTTGTTCACAACAAGCAGATCATCGTCCTCATAAACTATTTCAAGGGGGATATTCTCAGCCACAACATCGAGCTCTATGGGCTCGGGAATTTCGGCTGTTACAATATCTCCCTGCTTAAGTTTGATGCTTTTTGCCGCAGTTTTTCCGTTTACCGCGACCTTACCGTCTTCGATAAGCTGTGTTGCAGCATTTCTGGAAAGGGATGAATTATCAGAAAGGAATTTGTCGAGTCTTGTTCCCGACTCATTTACGACAAATTCAAGATTTTCCATCGGCTTTCTCCTTCTTTTTTTGTTTTTCTTCCCTGATAATGTCATAAATCAGATATCCGCAGACAACGAATACTCCGACAACAACAAGAATATCGGCAAAATTAAAAACAGGGAAATCAATAAAAAGTGTTTTTATATAATCAACAACATACCCCTGTGCAAAACGGTCAACAAGATTTCCGGCTCCACCTGCAAGGATAAGAACTGCACAGATGTTCATAAGTCTGCCTTCAACCTTGCCGAGCATAAGATAAATCACACCGGCAACTATTATAACAAGCGTCACAATTGACAGGAATAATGTTGAATCTGAAAAGATGCTGAATGCGGCACCTGTGTTTTCGGCATATGAGAGTGCAAGAAAGTTTTTTATAAGAACAACATCTTCTTTGCCCATAAGATTTGCGACGGCAAGTTTCTTAAACCACAGATCAAGAAGCACAAGTACAGCCGCAGACACCATCTGAATGCCGAAAACAAGCCATTTTTTTGATTTATTCATTATCTTTTCTTTCTTCTCTTTTTGCGTGAGAATGATTCGGTTCTTTCAACTTCTCTTGCCTGTTTCTTAGCTTCATCAACTTCAAAAATACTGAAATCTATTTCAAAATCTTCTGCAGGTGCAGTTTCTTCATTGAAAACGGGGTCATTGATGTCAACTTCTTCAAATGAAGCAAATACTGCATCTTCTTCATTTTCTGCAGGAACTTCGGGAACAAAGACTTTCACATCATCTTCATCGTCTGCGATGTTGTCCCAGTCATCATCGAAAATTGAATCATCAAAATCGTCTTCGACAACTTCTTCAATAATTTCCTCAACAACTTCTTCGGTTTCTTCTTCGGGAAGTTCTTCAAATTCTTCTTCAATGATTACTTCGATTTCTTCTTCAACGAATTCTTCTGCAGCTTCTTCAACAACCTCTTCGAAAACTTCTTCTTCAATAGGTTCTTCTGTTATTTCTTCAATAACTTCTTCTGCTTCAGGTTCTGCATCGGAGAATGCTTCGGGAATTTCTTCTGCATCGTCAAAATCGAGTTCAAATTCGAAATCTTCTGCTTCTTCCTGAATTTCCTCCTGGACTTCTTCAGCTGTTTCTTCAATTGCTTCTTCCTGAACTTCTTCAGTTACTTCTTCCTGAACCTCAGGAGCTGCAACTTCTTCAACAACTTCTTCTGCAACTTCTTCAGTTGTTTCTTCAATTGCTTCTTCCTGAGCAGCTTCTTTTTCTTTGTCTTCTTCAATGAGTTTCTGAGTTGCCTTTGTCATTTCGTCTGCATCGATACCGAAACAAAGAAGTATGCCTTCAATATTTTCATTTGCAACAGCCTTATCAAGAGCTTCTGAATCTGATGTGAAAGCTGTTTCGTCAGCAACGAGATGTTCTGCAGAAGGCATTTCATTAAGAGGTTCAACAACAACAAGCTTTTCAAACATAGCGTCTGAAATTGTCTTGATAGCAGCATATCTCTCTGCTGCCGCATCAATAGCGCTGTTTATCGCAGCCATTCTTTCTGCAAGTTCATCATTGAGTCTGTTCACATCAGCCTGAGCCTTAAGAAGGATACCTGCAGCTGCAGCCTTTGCCTTTGCAGTAACTGTTTTTGCAAAAACTTCTGCATCGTTCTTGATGTTCTTTGCTTCTTCATTTGCAAACTTGATCTGTTCTGCCTTGTAAAGATCAGCGAGCTTTGTCTGCTCTGTTCTGTAATCATCAGTGAGCTTTGTCTGCTCTGTTCTGTAATCATCAGCAAGTTTTATCTGCTCTGCCTTATATGCATCTGCATCAGCTGTGTGCTGAGCATAATATTCATCAGCAAGTTTAGTCTGTTCTGATTTATAATCATCAACAGCCTTATGCTGCTCTGCCTTGTATTCATCAACAAGCTTATACTGCTCTTCTTTATAGATAACAGCTTCTTTTTTAAGCTCAAAAGCTTCTGCCTTGAGAGCTTCACCTTCTGCTTTTGACTTGTTTGCATCAGCAATAATAGCATCAACAGTTGCCTGAGCCTTGCCTACTGCTTCGTTAACAATCTTATCTGCAGTTTCTGTTGCTTCACGCATAACGGTATCAGCATTTGCGTTGATATCGTCAATTGTGCGCTGGATACCTGCTTTTGCACCGTCAACAGTTGCCTTTGCCTGAGCATTTGCGTTATCAAGAATAACCTGAGCTTCTTTTTCTGCTTCTGCAGTAGCTTCTGCAAGAGCATTTTCAGCTTTTTCCGTAAGCTCTTTTGCTTTTTCTTCTGCTTCGGCAATAACCTTATCTCTGTCAACGTAAATTTCGTTTGAACGTTCTCTTGCATCGTTGATGATTTTCTTGCCTTCATTCTTTGCAGCTTCAATCATCTTTGCAACAACAGATTCAGCACCCGCAATAGTCTGCGCTGCTGTTTTCTGTGCTGTGAGAAGAGTTTCTGTCATATAACTTTCGTTACGCTTGTATTCATCGAGTTTCTTTGCGAAAATAGTAAGTCTTCTTACAATTTCCTTATTTTCTTCAAAGAGTTCATCATAAGCCTTTGCTGTTGATTCAACAAAAGCATCAACACTCTCTGTTGAATAACCGCCTTCGGGGAGAGCTTCAAAGCTGTATTTTCTCATTTCATCAGCTGTCATATCAATTACCTTCCGTTCTTAATTTCTCTTTATACGAAATAAACGCCGTTGTTTTCAAGTTCATAAAGAAGATCGCCCATAACATCAACATTGTAAGGAGTGATGATGAATGTGCTTTTTGCAATCTTTTTGATTTCACCGTCGTTTGCATAAGCAACACCGCTGAGGAAATCAAGAAGTCTTAATGCTTCATCCTTATTTGTTGATTCAAGATTAAGAACGATAGTTCTCTTTTCATTGAGATTATCTGCAATTTCTCTTGCATCAGAGAATTTTTCAGGTTTTGTAAGCACAACCTGAAGCTTTGCGGTTGTATGGATATCAACAACCTTTGTTGAATGGCTTACGCTCTTGTATGATGCCTGACGGGGCTGTGCAGGTTTATCGAATGCTGAAAGATTATAGTCATTTGCACCTGAATAGCTGTAAGATTTCTTTTCACTTACAGGTCTGCTCTTTTTGGGCTGAACAAACTCTTCTTCAACAGCTTCTTCTGCTGTATCGTCTTCATCATAGTCCGGTTCCGGAACGTCCATATAGTTTTTGAATTTTTCCCAGATTCCCATTTTTAACAATCCTCTCTTAATATAAAATATTACAATCAATTACTTATAGATTCTCGGCCCGAAAATTGCCGAGCCGACTCTGACAAGATTTGAGCCGCAGAGTATAGCTTCCTCAAAATCGCCTGACATTCCCATAGACAGAATATCCATATTTACATTATCTAATTTTTTAGCCTTAATGTCAATAAACATATTATACATTTCGTTAAAAAATTTTGTTAATTCGGCATTATTTTCGCAAATCGGAGGAATAGTCATAAGTCCTCTGATTGAAATATGTTTCATTTCTGAAATTTCAGCGAATGATTCAAGAAAAAGTGACTTATCCATACCGGTCTTGCTGTCCTCACCGCCGACATTCACTTCAATGAGCACATTTGCCGTCATATTGTTTTTTTCAGCCTGTCTTTCAATTTCTTTTGCAAGAGATACGCTGTCTACAGACTGAATCATATCAACTTCCGTTATGATTTTTCTGACCTTGTTTGACTGAAGGTGACCGATAAGGTGTTTTTCAACCTTTTCAAGTTTCAAGGCATCTTTTTTGCCGAGAAATTCCTGAACCTTGTTTTCACCTATAAGGTCAATACCGCAATCAATTGCGTGATTGATATAAACAGGGTCAACTGTTTTTGTAACAGCCATAAAACGGACATCGTTTTCACTTCTGCCGCTTCTTACGGCCGCTTCATTAATTCTGTTTTTTATAACTTTCAGATTTTCTTCTATATCAATGAATTTATGTTCCATAATTCAACTCCATAAATCAGAATTTGTCGGGTTAGTTAGGAGTGTGGAGTTAGGAGTTAGGAGTTTCGGAAGTCCTGCGGACTTGGATTATAAAATCGGGGTTTAAGGGGCTTGCCCCTTCCTTCACTCCTCACTCTTCATTCCTAACTCATCACTGAATAATTTGTCGGGCTTAAGCCCTACAAATTATTGTTTAGTCAATCAGCTTTCCGTCACTCAGGTCCATACCCTCAATAATATATTCATCATAAAGATTGATGTATTTTCCTCGCATTGTTACGTCATCACGGTAAGGATTTGTAACTATACTGTAATCATCAGTTGAGTATACGATATTGACCTTTTTGAATTTCATCACACTGCCCGTAACAACATAAACACCCGTTTCATTGTCTTCATTTACACGGATGGCTCTGTTATCAACACGGTAACCTTCGTGATTTTCAAGAATTATCTTTGCATTGTCACATCTGAGAGCTGCAAGTTCCTCATTCATAAGATTGCATCTGAACACAAGGAGTGTTTTGCCTGACGGGTCTGAACGGATTGAGTAAACCTGAGCAGTTATATCATCTACCGATGAATCAGGAAAAACAATCGTCTTTTTACTGCCTTCCTTAAGATTCATAACATCGGCTGTATCGGCAATACATACAAGATACCAGTAATAACCGTGAACAAGTCTGCCTACCTGAGTTGAAACGGTAACCGAAGGTGTTGCATCAAGAGCTTTCTCAACATCCTCAATTGTCCATTTATCAACATCTTTATAATCAAGAACACCTTCATAACCGTCGGTGCCCGAGATATAATAACCTGTTCCGCCCGACTTTATTTCGGTATATCTTCCCGTTGAAGCCTTGAGCTGGGCATATTCGTTTCGCAGTGCAGTAATGCTGTCTGTAACATCAATTTCAACACCCGTTGCAGTCTGTTTTGAAGTTATTGCATCACGGATTGCACTCTGTTCATCACTGAGGGATAAGAAATTGCCCTTTGAAATCATTGATGAAAATGAATTCAGGTCGTTAAAAATTTCGTCATCATAAACCTGTGTGTTACCTGCAACGATTGCCGATTTATTCATAAGTGTGCCGTAATAATCAAGCAGCTCATTGATTTCATCCATACGGATAATGTTGCCCGCAGAAGTGCTGTCTGCAAAAGAATAAGCAACAGTATCGCTTGAACTTACACGGCACCCGTCTTTGACTGCAGAAACAACATTTATACCGTTTGACGAAATTATTTTTTCATCTCTTACGGCAAACATATCAACAGAAACGTCTTTGACTGCAGAATCTGCAAGGGCAATTTCTGTTGTTATTGTGTTTTCTGCATTTCTGACATACAGCTGACCGATAATGAAAAGCAAAGCAAGAAATGCCACAACAGCTATTGCAACGATGTTGGGCAGCGTAAGCTGTTTCATTTTCGGAGCAGTATTCCCTTTCTTTTTATTTTCCACTTTATTCACCCTTCAGGAAATTCTTTGCCGCATTTATTGCCGTCAGACAATATGAGGCATCTGTATCGGGATTGATTTCAGACAAATCCTTGTTGCGTCTGAACCACGTCATCTGACGCTTTGCGTAATGTCTTGTTTCTTTTTTGAGATTGTCAAGTGCTTCTTCAAGTGAGCACTCGTTGTTGAAATAAGGTTTGAGCTCCTTATAGCCTATTGCCTGTTTTGCTGTTGTTTCTTCACCGAGAGAAATGAACTTTTCTGCTTCTTCGAGAAGTCCGGTTTCAACCATTATATCTACTCTTTTTTCAATTCTGTCATAGAGTATCTGACGGTCTTTATAGTTTATATAAATATATAAAACATCATAATTGGAGCCTTTTTCACGGGATTTAACCTTCTGAGCCGAAATTGTTTCACCCGTAAGATAATAAACTTCAAGAGCTCTTATAATTCTTCCCGTATTGTTCACGTGAAGCTGCCCCGCTGTTTCGGGGTCGATTTCACGAAGTTCATCGAGAAGCTTTTCTGCACCCTCATTTTCAAACCTTACTCTGAGCTTCTCTCTCATTTCGCTGTTATCGGGCACAAAACCAAAATCGATTCCGCCGAGAAGAGAGTCAACATAAAGCCCTGTTCCGCCTGCGATAACGGGAACTTTTTCTCTTGAAATGATATCATCAATGCAGTTTTTCGCATCTTCAACATACTGAGCCACGCTGTATGTTTCGGACGGGTCAAGAAATGCAATAAGATGATGAGGAATCCCCTGTTTTTCTTCTTCAGTGGGCTGAGCAGTTGCGATTGTCATTCCCTTGTAAATCTGCATTGAATCACAGGAAACAATCTCGCCGCCGACAGCTTTTGCAATTTCAATTGCAAGTGAAGTTTTACCTGATGCCGTGGGGCCCACAACGGCTATAACTTTCTTTTTCATCAGCCGTTTCTCCCGAATAACTTTTTGATTTCGTATTCGCTCATTGAGAAAAGCACAGGTCTGCCGTGGGGACAATATCTGACTTCATCATCTGAAAGCACCTTTTTCACAAGGTCTTCCATTTCAATGAGAGAAATGTTGTCGCCTGCTTTAATTGCGGCTCTGCAGGCTGTTGAATGATAAAGCCATTCAAGTTTTTCAGGCTCGGGATCTGCTGAATTTTTACTGAGCTTATCGGCAATTTCGGCAACAATCAGAGAAACGTCACCGTCCGAAAGCTCTGTGGGACATTCTGTAACACGTACCGTGCCTTCACCGAAATCGGAAATACTATAGCCTGACTTTTCAAATATATCAAGGTTTGAAATAACTGCGTTATAATCTTTTACGGGTAATGTCACGGTAACGGGTGACATAAGAATCTGAGAAAAAACTTTTCTGCCCTGTTTTTTCAGAGAATTGAAAATCATTCTTTCGTGCGCTGCGTGTTTATCAACAAAAAGAAGTTCTTTCTTTGTCTGGACAAGAATATATGTGCCGAAAGCTTCGCCTATTACCCTGAAATCCGGAATAACCTTTTCTTCAGGGACAGGTTCTTCCGTCTTTTCTTCCTTTACGGGTTCAATGATTTCGGGCTGTTTTACTGTTTCAGCCACGGGACGCATATTGAGAACATCGTCTTCATCATCATTTTCAGCTCTGTAGAAAGACGGGTCGGGTTCTTTTACCACAAGGGGCTTTTTATATGTATCGGGAGCAGGTGTATAATCCTTCTTAACATTCTTATATAAATCTTCAAGAGGAGGCAGTTCCTTTTTTTCTTCCCTGACAGTTTCAACTGAAACGCTCATTTTCGGAATAACGGGCATTTCAACCTGTTTTACTTCTGTTTTCGGTGTGAAAAGATTGATTGTATTTTTGGGAGATGCCGTGATGTTTACGGGTGTATCTTTTTTCTGCAGAGTTGATACGGCAGAAAAATAAATTGCATCATAAACACTTTTTTCATTTGCAAAACGCACCTGAGTTTTTGCGGGATGAACGTTTACATCAACAAGTGCGGGATTGACTTCAAGAAACAGAACACATGCGGGGAATTTACCCGTCATAATCTGATTTCTGTATGCATTGTCAAGTGCAGATGCACATACGGGGAGTTTTACATATCTGCCGTTTACAAAACAATGCTGCATATTTCTGTTGGGTCTTGCATGAACAGGCTTTGAAATGAAGCCTTTTACGCTGACTCCCCCTGCGTTGCCTTCGCATTCAATAAGGGTTGAGCCGAGCTCTTTGCCGTAAACTTCGTTTATTGCGCTGAGGAGTCTTCCGTCACCGGGAGTAAAAAGTGTTCTGCGGTTGTCTTTTATAAGACTTATGCATATATCGGGATGTGAAAGAGCAATTTTTGAAACAACATCGGCAACATAACTGCCCTCTGTCATATCCTTTTTGAGGAATTTCATTCGTGCAGGAGTGTTATAGAAAAGATCACGTATCATTATTGTTGTGCCGTCGGGACAACCTGCATCGTCATACTCTTCTTCTTTACCGCCTGAAATGAGATATCTTGTGCCGATATCGGAATCTGCCGTTTTTGTAAGCATTTCAACATGAGCCACAGCAGCAACCGATGCAAGAGCTTCACCACGGAAACCGAGCGTAAAAATCGCATCAAGGTCAACTTCTGTCTTTATTTTACTTGTTGCGTGGCTTATGAATGCCTTCGGGACATCTTCCCTGGCAATTCCGCAGCCGTTATCGGTGATTCTTATGTATCTGACACCGCCGTTTTTAATTTCAACGGTGATTTTTGTAGCCCCTGCGTCGATGGAGTTTTCCATAAGCTCCTTGACGACCGAAGCAGGTCTTTCAACAACTTCACCTGCTGCAATAAGGCAAGCCAATGATTCGGGAAGAATATTGATTTTAGCCAATGGAAACACCACCTTTTTTGTAATACACAATGCATAATGCATTAATTATTGAATCTTATTCTTTATTTCATAGAGCTTTGTAAGTGCTTCAATAGGTGTGAGAGTATTCACATCAAGCATTTTAAGCTCATTTATAACATCGTCATTAAGATTAGATGCAAATGACATCTGCGGTTCATCATATGAAACCGACTGTTTTGTTGATATAACAGGTGCGGTGCCGTTTTCTTCAAGCTCAGCAAGGATTTCTCTTGCTCTTGAAACAACACTCTTGGGCACACCTGCGAGATGAGCCACCTCAATACCGTAACTGCCGTCTGCACCGCCTCTTACGATGCGTCTGAGGAAAGTGATTTCTTCTCCCCTCTTTTTAACGGAAGTGTTATAATTCTTGACTCCGCTCATTTTTTCTTCAAGCTCTGTAAGTTCATGATAGTGAGTTGCAAAAAGTGTTTTTGCGCCGAGCTTTTTCTTGTCAGCCATATATTCAAGAACGGCTCTTGCAATACTCATACCGTCATAGGTTGAAGTGCCTCTGCCGATTTCATCGAGAATGATAAGGCTCTTCGGTGTTGCATTTCTGATGATTGATGCGACTTCACTCATTTCAAGCATAAATGTTGACTGACCTGCCGCAAGGTCATCGGAAGCACCTACACGTGTAAAAATTGAATCAACAACACCTATTCTTGCACTTCTTGCGGGAACAAACGAACCTATCTGCGCCATAAGAACAATTATTGCAACCTGACGCATATATGTTGATTTACCTGCCATATTGGGACCGGTAATAATTGCCGTTCTGTTTTCCTGACAGTCAAGAATTGTGTCGTTGGGCACAAACGGTACACCGTCAAGGAACTTTTCAACAACGGGATGTCTGCCGTCTTTGATTTCGATTACATCCGATGAGTCAACTTCGGGTCTTTCGTAACCGTTTTCAACGGCAACCTTTGCAAATGAACACAGAACATCAAGCTTTGCAACCGATTCTGCCGTTCTTTTAAGACGGAACTGTGCATCTGCAACCTTTTTTCTGATTTTGACAAAAATCTCATATTCGAGATTGACTATTCTCTCCTGAGCGCCGAGAACTTTTGATTCAAGTTCTTTGAGTTCAGGTGTTATGTATCTTTCACAATTTGAAAGAGTCTGTTTTCTGATATAAGTTTCGGGCACAAGTTCCTTATAGGAATTGAGCACCTCTATATAGTATCCGAATACACGGTTATAGCCGATTTTAAGCTTTTTGATTCCTGTTTTTTCCTGCTCTCTCTCTTCGATATCGGAAAGAAAACTTTTTCCGCCCGATACAATTTCGTGGAGCGAATCAAGCTCCTCATTGAAGCCTCTTTTTATCATATTGCCTTCTCGGACCGTAAAAGGAGGATCATCGCAGATTGCATCATCAATAAGCTGACGGATATCCGAAAGCTCGTCCATATCTTCACGGATTTCACCGATGAGCTTTGAATGTCTGCCGACAAGCAGTTCTTTGAGAGGGGGAATTTTTTCAAGTGTACGTGAAAGGGCTTTGAGCTCCTTTGCGTTTGCTGTGCCGTAAACCACTCTTGTAAGAATTCTTTCAATATCACTTATGGGAGCAAGATTGATAACTGCTTCTTCTCTGAAATCTGTTTCTTCATAGAGTTCGCTTACTGCATTCTGTCTTGCAATTATTGATGCAACATTAACAAGAGGCTGTTCAATCCACGCACGGATAAGTCTTTTTCCCATAGGTGTCTTTGTTTTGTCAAGAACCCAGAGAAGTGAGCCTTTCTTTTCACGTCTGCGCTGTGTTTCGCACAGTTCAAGATTAAGTCTTGCCGCAGCATCAAGATTCATATACTTTTCGTTATTGAAAACGTTGACCTCTGTTACATTTGCAAGGTCGTGTTTCTGAACATCGGTAAGATAATTTATAACGGAGCCCAGAGCAATAACTGCTGCAGGCTTCTCGGAAAGACCGAGTTCCTCCAATTCTTTGCCGAACTGTTTTCTGACTGTCAGTGCACATTTTGCAAAATCCGTATGACTGTCATCAATAAGATTTGCAAAAACAGAAATTTTTCTTGTGAGGAATTCTGTCATCTTCTGAGATGAGCTGACATAACTGTTATAAAGAATTTCCGTGGGAGAAAAACGTGCAATTTCATTGATTACTTTTTCATCATAATTCTTGTCCGAAAACTCGGACGCATGGATTTCACCTGTTGAAACATCGGCAAAACATACACCGCATCTGCCCTTTTCGGCAAAAATGCAACCGAGATAGTTATTTTTGCCCTCATCGAGCATATTACTCTCAATTACAGTACCGGGAGTATGTACTCTTATAACATCTCTTGTAACGATGCCTTTTGCCTGAGACGGGTCTTCCATCTGCTCGGCAATTGCAACCTTGTAGCCTTTTGCAACAAGTCTTGCAATATAGTTTTCGGCTGCGTGGAAAGGAATACCGCACATAGGTGCTCTTTCTTCCTGACCGCAGTCCCTGCCTGTAAGAACAAGCTCGAGTTCACGTGATGCAGTTTTTGCATCATCAAAAAACATCTCGTAAAAGTCGCCCAGACGGTAGAACAGAATAGAGTCAGGGTATTTCTCCTTGACTTTGAAATATTGTTGCATCATAGGTGTGAATCCTGCCATTCTGTTCTTCCTTCCTTTTTTAATGGGTTTAAGGGGCAACGCCCTTTTCGATATAATTACTGATTACGAATTAACAGCTTAACCGCATCCGCCGCATGTTGAACATGAGCCTGAGCATTCTGACTGCATCTTTGCAGGGTCACATGTTTCGGGGTCTTCACCGTTGACAACCATTGAAAGGAGCTGCATAACGTAGTTCATCATATCGTCAACATCCTGTCTTGCGTTTTCGTAGTTCTTCATGTTTTCGTTGAGCATAACTTCTGTGTAAACTTCACGGAATTCCTTATCGAATCCGTTCATCTTTTCTTCGTTAGCTTCACCTTCAGCCTCTACCTGATATGACATCTGGATAAGGTTGAGTTTGCCGATAAGAGCGTTAAGGTCTGAATCCTTATCGTTTGCTTCTTTACAAGCCATGAGTTTTGTGTATCTCTCGTCTGCCTGAATAGCTTTGCCGAGTTCTCTTGCTGCTTCAATTACTGTCATTTTTAAAATCTCCTTTTATTTAATGCATAAAGCATAATTTATTATTTTAATTTTCCGTAAAGTATCCACGTTTTTGCTTCCGTGATTTCAATATCTGCAAACTGTCCGATAAGGTCAGGGTTTCCCTCAAATTCAATAGAAACGTTTCCGCCTGTTCTGCCTGTGAGATAACCTTCTCTTTCATTAGGCTCAACAAGCACTCTGTAAACCTTGCCGACCATTGAAGCGGTTCTCTTACCTGCAATTTCTTCCTGAGCCGTGCAGAGTTCCCTGAACCATTTTGACTTTTCTGCATAGGTCACGGGGTCGTCCATTTCAGCCGCCTTTGTACCCACTCGCTTTGAGTAAATGAAGGTGAAAAGTGAAGTGTATTCAACTTCTCTTATAAGGCTGATTGTTTCCTGCAGTTCTTCATAAGTTTCCCCCGGGAAACCTACAATTATGTCACTTGTGATTGAAAGGTCAGGCATTTTTTCCTTTGCATATCTTATCAGATCAAGATACTGCTCACGGGTATAACGTCTGTTCATTTCTTTCAGAACTCTGTTGCTGCCTGACTGAACGGGAAGATGAAGATGATGAGCAACCTTTTCGCATTCCGCCATCGCATCAAGAAGCTCATAAGTACAATCCTTGGGATGTGAAGTCATAAAACGGATTATGAAGTCACCCTCGAGTGCATTTATTTCACGGATAAGACCTGCAAAATTCATTCCGCAATCAGGATACTTTCCGTAAGAATTGACATTCTGACCGAGAAGAGTAATATCCTTTGCACCGTTTGCGATAAGCTCCTTTGCCTCTTTGATTATATCTTCGGGCATACGGCTTCTCTCTCTGCCCCTTACATAGGGAACAATGCAGTATGAACAGAAGTTGTTGCAACCGTACATAATCGGGAGCCACGCTTTTGCACCTCTGTCACGCTCTGTGGGAAGCCCTTCTGCAATATTGCCGTCGCATTCTTCAACTTCAAAAACTCTCTTACCTCTTGAAAGTACGGTGTAGAGCATTTCGGGAAGTTTATGGACTGCAAAAGTGCCGAAAACAAGGTTTACATATGGAAAGCTTTTCTTTATACGCTCGGAAATATGTTTCTGCTGCATCATACAACCGCAGAGAACAATAATCATATTCTTTCTTTGCTCTTTTATAGGTTTGAGTGCACCCACATTACCGAAAACTCTGTCTTCTGCGTGTTCACGGACTGCACAGGTATTGAAAAGCACCAGGTCTGCATCGTCGGGAGTATCTGTGAATGTGTAACCCATTTCACGGAGCTGCCCTTTGATTCTTTCTGAGTCCGAAACGTTACCCTGACAACCGTAAGTGTGAACATAGGCTTTGGGGGAATCCCCGTAACGTGAAACAAGAACCGTGTTTATAAGGCTCAGATATTTCCGCTGCCTTTCGAGTTCGGCAGGCGGCACAAACACGTTTTTTTCTTCTCTGATTTCCAAAGACAATCCCCCACGATAAAATAATATACTTTAACTTGTATATTATAATATAAATAAAAGCGATTGTAAACAGTAAAAAGGCAAAAAAACAATATTTTAAAAGAAAAAAAGGCTTATCCGAAGACAAGCCTTGAATTTAATTCAGTTATTAAAGCACAGCCATTTCGTACAGTTTTATTACTGCATTACCCTTTGTCATAGGACCTGCACTCAGACCGAATTCAAAGATAGTTGTGACAGCAGCAACAAGACCTTTGATAATACCGAGAAGTCCGGGACAGATTTCTGATGATGCGCTGAAAAGTGTCATCGCAAATGTAAAAGCTGAAACTTCTGCATCGGGACTGAATGAAGTGCCGTTGCCTGTTACATAACCGTTTGCGGCAGCCCATACTGCGGCGTCACTTTCTGTATCTGTGAAGGGGTTTTCTGTTGTTACTTCGGGTGAACCTGCAAGAGCATAAAGAGCCTGTGCAAGGTCTGCCTTTGTAAGAGCATTGTTCACACCGAATTCAGTTTCTGACACACCGGAGAGGATGTTGTTTCTGTAGAAATATGAAACTGCATTGTAAAGAGGAGTGCCGAGAGTAACATCTGTATAGGGGAATGTTGCGTCGGGAAGAGCTTCAAGAATTCTGTCAGCGATATGCTGATGACCTTCTGCTGTGGGATGATATGTTACACAGATTGTGCCTGTTGTGTCAACAAATGTGTAACCGTACTTCTTTGCACCCTCCTTCATGGGTGTGTTTGCCATATCAACAATCATCTGACCAATGTTGATTTTAGCTGCATCTGCTTCGTCAACTACAAGGTCTTCTTCTGATTTGATTGCATTGTCAAACATACCGATAACAAGAAGTGTTGCATCGGGATTGAGAGCATAGATATCTTCAATCATAATGTTCCAGTTTGTGAAGAATGTGACAAGACCGTTTGCAAGAGCTGCAGGTACAGCTTCAAGAAGAGCGGGGAGAGCCTTCATTGTGTTTGCAAGGTCAACAACCTTATCAATTGTTTCACCGAGGCTGCCTGCTTCGTTGCCGAGTTCTCTGAGAGCCTCAACAAGCTGGGGATTCATACCTTTTTCTTCCATAATGTCAGCAACAAGCCATGTGATCATTGTGCCGAAGTCATTACCGCCGACACCGAGAGTGATAAGGTCAGCTTCTGCGATATTCTGACGGTACATAGGAATTCTTGCCTTCATAACGTCGGGGTCTGCAGTATCGTGGAACATAAATGCATCGTCATAATCATAATCGTCTTCGAGCATATAACGCATTTCAATTGTTCTGAAACCGGGACAAGCCATGGGAATGAGTTCTGCACCAAGAGCATCTGCAACAAGGTCAGAATATGAACCTTCAACTCTTATGAACTCTGTGGGAAGATAGAGAATGTCATCGTGACCGCTTGCTACGCTGTCACCGAGAAGAACGTACTTCTTATACTCATAATGTGTTTTTGCTGATGCAAAACATGTGAACATTCCTGCAAGAAGTGCAACTGAAAGAACAACTGCAAGAACTTTTTTCATCTTTTTCATTTTCGTTACCTCCGTAAATGAATATTATTATGTATAAATTAACAGAAAATAAATTAATTGTCAATGCTGTAAAAGAAAAATAAAAAATTATCACCGTAATAAAACGGTGATAATCTCTTATATAAAGCTTTTATATTACTTTACAAAATCTGCAATCATTTCATAGTATTCTTCAACAAGGAATGAACCCATATGCTTACCTACTGAAAGAAGTTCGTCAGCAATTTCTTCACCGATGATGTGACCCATGAATGCGAAGTTATTGTCTGTAAGAACATAACCGAGAGCATCGTTTGTGATGCTGATGGGGTAAATTGTTACGCCTTCAACTGCTTCTGAAAGGCTGTCGTAAGGCCATTCGGTACCGTCCCAAGTTGTGCCGTTTGTGATTTCATCATCCCAGAATGTTTCAGGATAGAATTCTGCAGGCATAATTGCGAATGCGAACTCATTACCGAATTCAAGGTAACCCATTTCTGAGGGCATAAGTGCATTTCCGTTATTATCAAGGAATACCTTGTTATTTACAAGTCTGATTTCACAAGCAAGAACAAGAATGCTGTTTTCGGGAGTGATGAAGATTTCCTTATGTGTAACGTTGAGAACGGGATCAAGTTCGTTGGAGAAATCTGCAGCAAGAACGAGCTTTGCAAACTCTGCACCGAGAGCTTTTGCAGAAGCACCCATATCTTCCCACTCTGTCATACCTGTTGTGTCAACTTCAATATCTCTTGACATCTGACCGACAGCACCGGGAACCATAACAAGGTTAGCCCCTGTCTGTTCCTTGAGGTACTGGTCCATATAGTAGATGTAGTCTGAACCTACAAGACCGTTACTTGCGCTGAAAGATGTTGCATGACATGTGATATCTGTGATATATGTCATTTCGCTGCCTGAATCGGGAACGAAGCAGAGGGCTGCTGTTGCGGGAACATCTTCCTTGGCAATAAGACCTCTCTTATCCTTGATGAATTCGCTGAAATCGATTTCATCAAAGTAGAGCTTACCGCTTTCCATATCAGCAATTGCAAGCTTTACAGCTTCAATTGACTGAGCAATAAAATACTGTTTGAAATAATCAGCAGCTTCCATACCGGGAACTGATTCTGTCTTGCCCATTGCGTTATAAGCAAAACCTAAAAGGAGCTTCTTGAAGAACTCTGTGCTGACACCCTGAGTATCAAGAACTGAGTGAGCATGAGTAGCTGAGAAGTTGATACTTGCAACGTCGAAACCAATTTCTTCACAGTAAGCAAGAACACCTGCACGGATTGCACGTACGTCAGTTGATGTAAGTCCCATACCGTCAACAGCACCCATAACAACTGCACCTTCACCGCTGTTGTCATCGATAACAGCAACACGTACACGCTGGTCGTCATAAACGCCTTCTGCGATTTTATTCATAAGGTCTCTGCCGAGATTATACTTGCCTTCACCTGCATCTTCGGGAAGCACGCTCAGACTTGCATAGCCGAGGCTCCAGAAATTGCCTTCTTCAGCACCCTTCTGATATGTATCACGACCTGCCATAAAGCCTACTTCGTCGCTGTCATAGTCAGAAAGATTCTGCCAGTCCTTGGGATTGGGATAAAGTTTGCAGATTGCACTTACAAGACCTTCAACAATACCGTTAAGAGCATTGTAAAAGCCCTTTGCTATTGTATCACCGAATGATACACCGCTTTCTTCTGCTGCAAATGAAACTACACCTGAGCATGAAAGAAGCATTGTAAAGCAAAGAACGAATGAAATGATTTTTGTAAATCTTTTTTTCATTTTAAGTACCTCCTTGAGTCATATAAATTAATTATATATAAAAAAGAAAAATATGTCAATATGATTAAATATGATTCTCATATCTCTCGGCAGTTATAATGCCGTCTTGAGCATGAAGTTTACAGATTCTTGCATTTCTTGCATCGAAAGCATTGAGTTCATCGCCGTAATCCCTTGCGTGATAAACTGCATACCACTGACCGTCTTCTTTTATCATTGAGTGATGTCCCGTACCTTCTTCAAACTCATTTGCTTTGAGTACGGGATGATAAGTATTCTCATCGGGGTACTTCTCAAATTTAATCTTTGTAAGGTCGGTTTCGTCTGTCTTTGCCCTTGCATAACCTATGTAATATGTGGGAGTTGTAAAGCAGTTGCCCGAATACATCAGGTAATGCCAATCACCCTCTTTAAAATAACAGGCACCCTCGATTGTATGCCAATGCTGACCTTCTTTATATCTGTCCTTCTGATAAATATCTTCATCAAGAGTAGGCTCAACAACAAGAACGGGCTTGCCTTCGGGAGTAAACGGGTCAAGCATTCTGTCAACATAAATACAGGTGCCGATTCTGTCCCCTTCAAACTTGTTTGCGGAATAGAAAAGGAAAAGTCCTGATTCATTCTGAACAATATGAGAGTCAATTGAGAAAGGATGCAGAATTCTTGTGGGATTTTCAAAAGGTCCTAAAGGATTATCGGCAACACTTACGTGCATAGCGCCTCTGTGACCGCCTTTATCAGGCTCGTCATCATAGATTTCAATTGAATTGTACATATAGAACTTTCCGTCAAGCTCAATCACACTCGGAGCCCAGAAAGAATCGTGTCCCTCTTTTGTGAGCACCTTTCCGTAATATTCCCAGCCATCAAAAAGCTTATCTGACTGATAAGCATAAACGGCATCGTGCCCCGTTACATAGATATAATATCTTCCGCCGCTTTTAAGAATAAACGGGTCTGCCTGACCCTCATAACAGCCTTCCTGTTTCTTCAATAAATGCATTTTTCAACTTTCCTTTCATTGTTTGTTTCTGCAGCACACTTCGTTTGAGCATTGTCCCGTTTCTGCAAACTCAACAATATTCATAACCGTTGTATGAGCAATATTTTCAAGTGCTTCTTCTGTTAAAAATGCCTGATGCGAAGTGACAATCACATTCGGCATTGAAATGAGCCTTGCGAGAATATCATCATCAAGAATATGACCTGAATTATCTTCATAAAACAGGTCTGCTTCCTCTTCATAAACATCAAGACATGCGGCACCTATTTTTCTTGATTTTATACCCTCAAGAAGTGCCACGGCATCAACAAGAGCTCCTCTTGAAGTGTTGAGAATGACAACACCTTTTTTACATTTTTCAATAGCCTTGGCATTAATCATATGATGTGTTTCATCCGTAAGAGGACAATGAAGTGAAATGATATCACTCCCTGCAAACAGTTCATCAAGCTCAGCATAACGGATTGTATCACCGTTGTCAAGACCCTCTGCGGGAAATTTATCGTATGCGAGGACATTCATCCCGAAGCCACGGCATATATCAACAAACACCTTACCGATTTTACCCGTACCTACAACACCCACCGTCTTGCCGTGAAGATCAAATCCCGTAAAACCCGAAAGACTGAAATTGAAATCCCTTGAACGGATATATGCTTTGTGTATTCTTCTGATTGAAGTGAGCAGAAGTGCCATTGTGTGCTCTGCAACGGCATAAGGTGAATAAGCAGGTACACGAAAAACGTGGATTTTCCCATTTGCATATTTTATATCAACATTATTGAAACCTGCGCATCTCAGAGCCAGAAATCTGACTCCGTTTTCACAAAGACGGTCAATGACATAAGAATTTATTGTGTCGTTGACAAAAACACACACTCCGTCATAACCCTTTGCGAGTTCAACCGTGTCTTCATTGAGCTTTGTTTCAAAATATTTGAAAGTTATTCCCGATTCTTCTCCATACTTTTCAAAAGACGGTTTATCATAAGACTTTGCATCAAAAAAAGCTATTTTCATTTTATATCCTCATTTTTTCAGATCATCTGTTGCAGGATTGTCAATAAGTTTACCGTTTTCAGAAAACCTTGACCCGTGACAAGGACAATCCCATGAATGTTCCTCCTTGTTGTATTTCAGGGCACAACCGAGATGCGGACATCTTGGTACTGTAGGTGTAATAAACCCCATAAAAGAATGAAAAATATTTGCAAAAAGCTGAGGATGCAGAACAGAACGGTCGGGAGCAAAAAGCTCCTGATAATCGTTCTTTCTGCCCGTCACCATATCACCGAGTATGTCTGCCGCAACAAGTGAAGATGTCATTCCCCATTTATTGAAACCCGTTGCAACATAAATATCCTGAGAACTGCCTGAATATCTGCCGATATAAGGCATACCGTCAAGGGTCATACAATCCTGTGTTGCAAAATTATATTTAACAGACGAACGGGGATAATTCTTTCTGCAGAAATCATAGAGAACATTATATGAACCGCCCGTTTTACCCGTTCTGTGGTCACCACCGCCCACAAGGAGCAGATTTTTATAATTTCTGAAAGAAAACCCGTTTTCCTTTTCGTCAAGATACATTCCGTTTATGTCGGGAGCATTGTCAATTGCCGTAACATATGAACGATGCTGATAAAGTTTAAGCGAAAAAGCTCCGTGCTTGTTGAGTATGGGGAAATGTGTTGCTATAATGATTTTCTTGGCAGTAACACTTCCCTTTTCACATTTTACTTTACCCGGAAGAAACTCAGTCACCTTTGAGTTTTCATAGATTTTCAGATTTTCTGCCACACTGTACATAAATTTCAAGGGATGAAACTGAGCCTGATTCTTTATTTTTACTGCCCCTGCACACCTGACAGGTAACGGAATGTCATCAAAGAATGATGCATTAACTCCGAGCTTTTCATAGGCTCGTATTTCTTTTTCAATCTTTTCACGGTCATCCGAAGAATAAACAAAAGCATCCTTTTCTTCAAGGTCGCAGGGGTACTCCTGTGACATTTTTTTTATTTTTGCAAGGGCATTTCTGTTTGCGGAAAGGTACATCCCTGCTTTTTCCGCACCTAATTTATTTATAAGTTTATCGTAAATCAGCCCGTGCTGAAATGTTATTTTTGCCGTTGTGTTTGCCGTAACACCGGAACCGATTGTTTTCGCCTCAAGAAGAACACAGTCAACTCCTCTGTCATTCAGTTCTTTCAGACACATAACACCTGCAAGTCCGCCTCCGACTATAACAACATCCGTTCTGATGTCACCTTCAAGCACGGGAAAACTGCCTTTTTGTGCAGTCGCATTCCATAACGAATTCATAAAAAACACCTCTGAATTCATTATGCCCTGAAATTGTAACATCAAAACGGATAAAATTTAAATCAGATATTTAATTCAAAATTATAAGTTTCATCAATTATAACACAGTCTGTACCGAAGTTCTTGTAATAGTAAGCATTGTCTTTCAGCAATTCTTCCTGCGTGCAGTCATCATACAGTCTGCGTTCAATAACGTTTTCGTATTTTTTAATATCATCAAAATGGTTTCTTATATATTTTTCTGTCATAACAAGACAGATACATATGATATCTCCGAGATATTCTTCCGTAAAACCGGTTCTCCAGTCAGACGGGATATAACACCCCTCAACAATCAGATTCTGATTGTTTTCGACGGCTGTTTTTATCATTTCACGAACGATTTTCCACAGATATTCCGTTAAAAGTGTGTCATCACTCGTAGGATTAAGCTCCGTATTACCGCTTCGTATCAACCCCATTTTCAGGTGGTCAATTGAAAGATAAGGATATTTATATTTTTCAAGAAGCTTCTGTGCCAATGCGGTTTTGCCCGTGTGGGAAGCTCCTGTTATGAGAATAATCATAATTTCACCTCTGTTTTAAAAGATTATATCATAAAACAGAGGTGAATAACAATATTAATTCAGACTTTCGCTAATCCTGGTGATAAATTCATCTTTATCATCACCGAAAAGAATATCAATAATTTCTGCCGCCTTTTTCTTATAAATCGGATTATTTTCCGTTTCAGAGAGTGCCGTCATATGATGGGCAATTCCCCATGCAAGGGGTTTGAGTGCTTCCTTTGCCACATCATGTTTCTCCTCGCCTTCAAGGAAATAAACAAGGGCATTCTCCCGTCCTTTATAAAGATTCGGGAGTTTCTTTGCCTGTTCAATTGCTTTATCAATGTTGCCGATTTTCTTATATGCAAAACAAATATTGTAAAGTGTAGCACCACGGACCTCACAATCATCACAATACTTTATAATCTGTTCCTGAACGGCAATTGATTCCCTTAAATACCTGTCTTTTTCTTCCTCGGTTCCGTCAATTTTCTCAAGAGAAGTTGAAAGCTGAACGAGAAGAAGTGCATCATTCGGAAACTTTCTCAGGGCATCACGCATAAGTGTTACATTCTCTGAATGGAAACCGCTTTTGTTATTGTATGCCCATTCCGAGTTGATTTCATCATACTTTTCTTTTTTTGTCTGTTCACTGACACCCAGCAATTCGTCAACACTTATTCCGAAATAATTTGCAATTGCAGGAAGCATTTCAATATCGGGATAGCCGTCTCCTCTTTCCCATTTGCTGACGGACTGAAATGAAACACCGAGGTGAAGTGCAACCTCCTCCTGCGTCAATCCCTTTTTAAGGCGCATTCTTTTAATGTTGTTACCCGCTGAAAGCATAAAATCACTCCTTGTTATTATGATTATACTATACAGGAAAGGGGGTTGTATTTCAATAACTGAAGAGTTGAATGTATTCTGAAATATGTTGAAAATCAGAATTTGTTGTTTACACTTTCTGCTTCATAAGACCGTGTTTATTACAATAAATATAAAGATATCCTCTTCCTCTGAGCTGCAGTCGTGTTTCGGCATTACCCTCCGGATAGAATTTGACAAACTGCACTCTGTCTGATGTAAGGTATGCGAGGAATGAGATGAAATGTGTCTTCGTCATATCGTGATTTATGGTAATGAAATGTTCATCCTCGACTTTTTCGACATTTATTCTGTGTGCATCGTCTGTTTCTTCCGCTTCAAGGGGTGGAAGAGTTATACCGCAACAGCTTATAACAGCATCACCCGTTGTGCGGATGATATTTCCGCAGACAGGGCAGACATAAAACTTTGAACGGAGTATATTTGATGATATATTTGAGTTTGTGACCGTATTGCCTGAGATAAGTTCCGTTACGGATACGCACAGAGCCTTTGCAAGAGGTTCAATAAGGGTTATATCGGGCAGTCCCTTTGCCGTTTCCCATTTTGACACGGCTTTATCGCTGACTCCCGTTGCCTCGGCAAGTTCAAGCTGTGTCATTCCCTTTGCTTCACGCAGTTTCTTTATAACTGCACCCGTTATATATGTGTTCATTGTTTTTCTCCTTGGATTTTATAAATATATAATAACAGAAACAAATAGAAACAGCAACCTACTTTCCGTGGAGTCGGATATTGACATGTTTTATATAAAATTATATTATTGAATCAGGAGAGGGTGACTCAATATGAAAAAAGCACTTAAAATTACTGCAAAAGTTCTTTGTATTTTTTTCGGAACGATTATAGGTTTTCTTGCTTTATGCTGTATTGTTACACTTTTATGGGGTGCAGCACAGATGTCAAAGGGCTCTGTGACGGAAAGTTTACCCGTTGTGCCTGATGATTTCAAGCCTGCAATAAGACTTGTTGTTTACACGGACACTCACAACGAAAATGAAAATCTTGCAGATGCCATTGACACGGCTTATGCTCTTTTTGATAACGACCCCGTATATGCGGGCGTTGACGGATTTTTCGGTCTGGGCGATTTCACAAGCATCGGCACGGACGAGGACTATGAGAATTATGTGAATACACTCAAAGAACATATCAGGGAAGAAACCGTCTGCATAAATGTGTGCGGAAATCACGAATTCAAGCACGACGACTACAAGGAAAAGTTTGAAAAGCATTTCTCCCACGGTCTTAACACGGTTACGGAAATTAATGGCTTTACCTGTATCTCTTTTTCGGGTGAACGAATGCTGACAGAGTGGACATTCACACCCAAAAGCGTAAAATGGCTCAGCGACGAGATTCACAAGGCAGAAGAAACAGCCGGTGACAAACCGATTCTTGTTTTTCAGCATCCTCATCCTTTCGGCAGCGTCTACGGAAGCAGTTTCTGGTGCTCACCTCAGCTTAATCCCGTCTTTGCAGGGCACAGCAAGGTTATAAATTTCTCGGGACATTCACATTTCCCGATGAATGACCCCAGAAGCATCAATCAGAGTTCGTATACATCCGTCGGTGTGGGTGCAATGGCGAGATTTGAGACCGACAAGAATTATATGGTAGGTCAGCACCCCGAAAGATATGAAGATGCGGCACAGTTCTGTGTTGTTGAAGCAGACAATGACGGCAGAGTCAGAATCAGAGGCTATGACCTGATTTCAGACACATTCTTCTGTGACTATTTCATTGAAAATGTAAACGATACGGACACCTTTGCCTATACATACAAAAATATGAAAGCCCACGATGACGCTCCCGTTTTCCCCGAAAATACGGAGGCTTCTGTTGTAACCGACGAAAACGGCAATTACAGAATTTCATTCACAGAGGCTCAGGTACCCGATGGTTATATCGTTCATACTTATAACGTAAAAATCACCGATGAGCAGGGCAAAGAAGTTTATAAAACTGACTTTGTCGCTCCCTATTACATTGTCGATGATGAAAAGACAGACGGCTTTACCGTAGGAAAGGACATCCTCGAAAAAGGAAAAACATATACACTCACAGTCACAGCCGAAAGCGCATATAAATACAAATCTGACGCTGTTTCAATAAATTTCACAGTATAAAAAATTAAGATTCCGTCATAAGGCGGAATCTTTTTTATATGGTTTTATTATTTTAACCGCAGATATGTCTTGCGACGTGGACGCCGCTTGCAGATGCGTGTGAAAGTGAATGGGTGATACCGCTTCCGTCACCGATGATATAAAGGCCCTCGTAATCTGTCTGAAGATTTCTGTCAACGTCAACCTCCATATTGTAGAACTTGACTTCCACACCGTAAAGAAGTGTATCTTCGTTTGCTGTACCGGGTGCAACCTTATCAAGGGCGTAAATCATTTCAATAATACCGTCAAGAATACGCTTGGGAAGAACAAGGCTGAGGTCACCGGGTGTTGCATTCAATGTGGGTGTGACAAATGATTCTTCTATACGGTTTGCATTTGAACGTCTTCCTCTTATGAGGTCACCGAAACGCTGGACAATGACACCGCCGCCAAGCATATTGCTGAGTCTTGCGATAGATTCACCGTAGCCGTTTGAGTCTTTGAAAGGCTCTGAAAAATGCTTGGCAACAAGCAGTGCGAAGTTTGTGTTGTCTGTCTGCTTTTCAGGGTCTTCATAGCTGTGACCGTTAACGGTGATGATGCCGTTTGTATTTTCATTAACAACGGAGCCCTTGGGATTCATACAGAATGTACGGACTCTGTCGCCGTATTTTTCGGTGCGGTAAACGATTTTGCTTTCATAAAGTTCATCTGTAAGATGTGCAAAAACAGCGGCGGGAAGTTCAACTCTGACACCGATATCAACACGGTTTGATTTTGTGGGAACATTAAGTTCACGACAGACATTTTCCATCCATTTGCTTCCGATACGACCTACGGAAATGATACATTTTTCGCAGGTGTATGTATTGTCACCTGTAGTTATGTTGTATCTGCCGTCTTTCATTGACACCGTGTCAACATGGGTATCAAAGAAAAACTGAACCTTATCTTTAAGGTAATTATAAAGATTTTCAAGAACAATATAGTTGATATCTGTACCAAGATGACGGACAGAAGCGTCAAGAAGATGCAGGTCATTCTGAATGCAGACTGTCTTGAAGCGTGATCCCGCTGTTGAGTAAAGCTTTGTGCCCTCACCGCCGAATCTGAGATTTATTTTATCAACATAATGCATCAGGTCAAGAGCCTGTTTTTTGCCGAGATGTTCATAAAGTGTGCCGCCGAAGTCATTTGTGATGTTGTATTTACCGTCTGAGAAAGCCCCCGCACCGCCGAAACCGCTCATAATACTACAGCTTTTGCAACCTATGCAGGTTTTTATTTTTTCACCGTCAATGGGACATTTTCTTTTGTGGAGAGCGTGTCCTGCCTCGAATACGGCAATTTTAAGATCGGGTCTTCTCTCAGAAAGCTCGTATGCGGCAAAAATTCCGCCGGGGCCTGCGCCGACAATAATAACGTCGTAATTCATCATTTTAACCTCTTTTGTTTTCTTTTTAAGTAGTTGGTTATATACAAAATCTTTTTATGTGCCGGAAATATTATCACATATGAACAAGGGTTTTGTCAACAAGTTTCTATATTTCAACCGTACCGATGCCAAAAACTGAAGTGTGAACAGAATTTATAGTGCGATGAGATTTCGTCTGTTATATCGGTGCCGAGAATGTAACGGTACATAAGATAATTGCCCGTTTCCTTTAAAAAGGAACAGACTTGTTGCTTCTGATACCCTCATTTTTTTATTATAACATGGTTTGACAGACATTACAACAAAACAAAAATCCTTCCGCAAAAAATACGGAAGGATTTGTTTGATTATTTCAGTTTTGCACCGAGGACGCCGTTTGTTGCGGCAATAAAATCTTCAACTGTTTTTTCACGCCATTCGGTTTCTGTAGGATAGAAAAGTTCATAGTAATTTTCACGCACAACTTCACTTGTGACCTTATTCTCCGTGGGATACCAATGCTGTCTGTTTTCGTCAACGGTATACTTGAGTGAAAGAATTGAATCCATAAAACTGTCACCGATTGTTCCGAATTCAAAACAGGTTGAGAAAAGTTCTTTATCTGTGTTTTTCTTTTCGGCAAGACGATAGAAGAAGTCTGTTGTGTCGCCTGTTGTGGCATAAAATGATTCGGAATCGTGTGAAATGACATAGTCATAACCGAATGCCTTTTTTGTTTCGGCTTCTGTCATTTTTTCATAGACAGAGTTGAAAATAACCATATTATAACGGGGACCGTAGCCTGAATGGATATCTATGTGGACAATGTTTTCGTATTCACCTTCAAGGCAGTCGTCAAAAACGCCTTTGAGATAAGCTGTTGACTTTTCGTCGCCGTTACCGCCGTAATAAACACCTTCGGGATATTCATACTGACCCGTAAGAAGAGCATCTGAAACCTTATCTGCACCCTTTGTGATAGCCTCTTTTGCAAGGCTCAGATAAAAACCGACTTCATGCCAGAGTGCGTTGCCGATTTTTCCTTCAGGCTGAAGAAACTCCTTTACTTCAGGGTAATCCTTGTTTGATGAAAGGTCAAAATTGTCCCAGTTGATGATGAAATTACGGTTAAGGTCAACATTGTTTTCGTTGTAACGGCGCATATATTTCATACCATAAGGATTGACGTTTGCAACAACAAGAATACCTGTTTTTTCCGTGTCGAGTGTGGGATAAATCTCTTCAAAGAACACATCAAGCATAACCGAGCCGATATAACCCTCCATACCGTGAACACCTGTTGTCAGGACAATGAGGTTTGTTCTGTCCTTTGATGAGGGGAGATAGATGTTGTCAATGTAAAGTCCGTCGCTCTCATCAACGGCAAATTCATTTGTTTCAACTGTAATACCGTCTGCACGGAGCTTATTCACACGTTTGTTAATATTTTTTCGGACATCATCATAATTGAAAAGGAAACTTTCGCTGTAATTATAGCTTTCTGCAACCTCAGGCTGACGAGCACCGTTAAGCACCAGATACGGGCCGATTGCAGTAAGAAGAATCACAACAGCAAGAATTGAACTGAGTATACCGATAAGAACTTTTTTCTTTTTTGTCAGTTTCAAAATAATCACTCCAGTCGTTATTTATTGTATCATATTTATCTGATCATTTCAACATTTGTATGTAAATCAGATCTTGTCGGACTTTGCTCTGCAAATTATTGTTTATCAATCTCTTTCTTTGCCCAGTTGAACAGGGTTTCGGACATTTTCGGAAAGTCAACCGTGCCTCCGTTTTTAAGGGTTATGAATGTTTCAGGAATCTTCTTTTCATCATCGCTAAGAAAGGGCAATAAATCAGCTTGTCTGCTGAAATATTCACCCGTACGGCTGTAAACGACAGCCTGCAAAACAAAAGAAGCTCCTTTATACAGGTCTTTCAGGATTTCATCACTTTTTTCATAAAGCATATTATGAACACAACCGTGATAAATGTTGCAGACACCAGATTTCACGGCTCTTTTTACGGCTTCATCATTAATAACGGGAATAAAATCATCAAGACTCCCCTTGAGAGGCTTTGTATCGTGATAAAACTGAAAAAGGTCGGCTGTTTCCCAGTTCATTATTTCGTTTTTACCCGAAATGAAACCGCAGAGCTTTTCTCTGTGGGGCATTGAATCGAGGATACTGTTATATAAAGCAATATCTTCTGTATTAAATTCATCGAGTATAACAACAATGTCAATGTCGCTGTTTTCGGTAGCTTCATTTCTGCCGTAGCTTCCCTGCAGTCCGACAAAACACACTCTGTCACCGAAGTTTTCATCAAGACAATGTATAAAATTTTTTATAAAAATATCAATATCAATCATTTTTACCTCTTCACCGCAAAACAAAAATATGTGCAAATTCCGTTTCAGATTGTTCTGTCAACTCAAGACCTGAATTTTTGGCATATAACTTTATATCATCGGGATTATCGGGATAAACTCTGATTTTTGATGTGCCGATATCAAGAAATTCATCCTGATTCTTGTCAATTGACAAGACAAATCTGCCGTTACCATTCAGAAGTCCTCTGACAATGTCAAATGCCTTCTGTTTTTCTTTTATATGCAGAAAAGTAAGGCTCGAATAAATCAAATCAAATTTTTTACTGAAATTATATCCGAGAAAATCTGCACAGATAAGTTCAGGCTTTCTGAACATTCCCATTTTAATATTTTTCTTTGCCTGTTTTATAGTTTTTTCAGATATATCTATCCCCGTAAATTCTTTACATAACGGTGCAACTTTAACGGCAATTCTGCCCGTACCCACACCGATTTCAAGGACGGACTTTGTTTTATCAAGCTCCATTTTATCAATAAAGCCCTGACCGTCCCATTTGTCCATATATTTTTTCAGCTGCTCAGGGTCATGCACGGGGTCCTGTCCCTCATCAATGAGAATATCATAATGTTTTGCAACGTCATTCATAATATCAGACTCCGAACAGAACATAATCCTCCGCAGTATATGATTTTGCAACATAATCACTCTTTGCAAGGCCGTTTTTGTTTTCTTTATATGCTTTGAGGATTTCACGGCTCATATTTGTAATATCGTCACGGGCAAGTGCCTCATCAACTGTCAGAAGCAGGACTTCGCTGTTTTCGTAACCGTCAGACTTCGGCTCACCAGAAACAAACTCAAGGGTGAAAACAATGCACCATTCTTCAGGTTTGAACTGAACTGAATAAATTTCGCCCGCTTTGCAGACAACGGAAGTTTCCTCGAAAAATTCACGCTCAACTGCCTTTGTGGGAAGCTCCTTTTCCTTGACATATCCTCCCGGAATTAAAATTTTATCCTTAGCCGTACCGTATGTATGACGGACAAACAGAATCTTACCGTCAATTTCAAGAATTCCGCAGACGGCAAAATGCCTTGTGCTGTGCTGAGGTTTTTTATGTTTAAATAAGTTCATGAAGTTCACCTCAAAATTATTTCTGATTTAATTTTATCACAACATTTTTGTAAATTCAATTATATATAACAAAAAAACCACCCTGACGGATGGTTCTTTTTATAGCCATTCATATTCAATATAATCCGCTACAATTTCAAGACGTACAGACCTTACGGCACACAAATCAGGCTTTATTTTTAATTCTGTTCATTCAGAAAATACTCTATAGCCGCATTCATATCCTCGGGGGATTTTCCCGAAGTTATTGAAATATGATAGTATTTTTTCTTATTTTCTTCATCATTCTGCAAAGCATAGATAATTGTCAGCAGAGAAGCCGCTTCCGAGCCGTTGTTTTTGATTGAGAGTGCCTTTTGAGCATCTGCAATCGCATTTTCAAAATCTTGAACCTTAAAATAATAGTTTGCACGGTTGACATAAGCCGAATAATTATTGGGGTCAAATTCAACAGCTTTATTGTAATGCCCCACAGCCGTTTTAAAATCACCGACTTCAATCAGCAATCTGCCGAGATTACTGTGTGCGTGAGTATTATCCGCATCAATACTCAGTAAATCATAATACACCTTGATTGCATCCTCGTTTGCCCCTGCATCTTCATAACAGAGGGCAATAAAGAAAAGAACAGGGACTCTGTCACGGTCATATTCACACTCGGGTAGCAATTCAACAAGATATTTTATTGCCTTACGGTAATTGGATTCATTATAAAGACGACAGGCACACAACAGTTTTTTTCTGAGTAAAGTCTTGTTGTTGAATGCATATCCGATTATATCGGCATAGGCTTTTTCATAAACGTTGAGACTGTTTCTTCTGCCGCCGTTGAATACTCTGACCAAAGTTCCCAACAACATAAAAACTATTGCTAATGTGCGGAACAAATTTTTCTGAAAAGGTGTTTTCAGCCGGAGAACATCGTACAGATAAAAGGCAATCAGCCCCATAATAATAACAATTATCAGAATTGAAACAAGTATGTTAACTGTTTTCTTTTCATAATATCACCTCGGGAAAAGTATATCACAGGGAAATTAATAAATCAAGGCGTGAAGCAGTAACAGCTGCGGTTATAATTCCAATTATGAAGATTTACAGGTTATATATTGAAAAGCCCTTATTCAGTATGATACTAAAAAATAAAAACGGTAAAGAGGAATTGACTTGGCAACCTAGAAAAAGCACACCGGTTGGTGTGCTTTTTTGATTTGCAAACGGATAACCGCCATTTTTATTTTTTGACAATCACAGAACAATCACCGAGGATTTCAGGCTTGTTTGCCATTGAATCGGCTTCACTCAATGTGCGTTTGACACGGCAGGGATTACCTGCGGCAAAGCTGTTTTCGGGAATTGAACGGGTGACGACACTTCCCGCACCGATAACGCAACCGTCACCGATTGTAACACCGGGAAGGATAGTGACATTTGCACCTATCCAGCAATTTCTGCCGATTTTCACGGGAAGAGCATAACAAAGACGACGTTCAACTCCGTCGGGACACATAAGAGCCCGTCTTTCGTCACTGAGCATCGGATGCATAGCAGTCGCAATCGTGACATTCGGGCCGAAATCACAGCCTTCGCCGATTTCAACAGTTGTGTCATCCTGACAGGTGAAATTGAAATTTATAAAAGTGTTTTTACCTATCTTTGTATGTATGCCGTAGTGAAAAGTTATCGGACCTGACAGAGTGACATTTTCATTGAGTTCACCCAAGATTTCACGAAGAATTTCTTTTCTTTTTTCGGGTTCGTATTCCGTGAGTGCATTATATTTCTGATTGAGCGCGTGAGTTTTCATTTTTCTTTCTCTTCGCCAGTCTTCACCGGGAAGAAACATAAGACCTTTTCCGTTATCAAGCATAAAAACACCTCATTTTATTCATATTTGTCAAAATAATTATATCACACTTTTCTAATAAAAAACAATAGCTATCAAGGTGCAAATCAGAATTTATTGGGATGTTTGAACAAACTAATCGTAGGGGCTGCCATTGGCAGTCCGTATGGAAATACTTGCTGTAACGGACGCCCGATGAGCGCCCCTACGTTGTGATTTTCAAATTTAATGTCACCGATAAATTATTGTATAAATCTTCGTTCTTCAATCTCATCAGAAACAGAAAAAACCACCCTTTCGGATGGTTTCTCTTATAAAAACATTAATTAAGCTTTGTCAGCTGAACCGAAGAGTTCGATCTTTTCCTTAACTGTAGCCTTGATTGCTTCAAAGCCGGGAGCGAGGAGCTTTCTGGGGTCGAAGCCCTTGCCTTCAAGATCCTTGCCTGCTTCGATGTACTTTCTTGTAGCTTCCTGGAAAGCAAGCTGGCATTCTGTGTTAACGTTGATCTTTGAAACACCGAGTGAGATAGCCTTCTGAATCATATCAGCGGGGATACCTGTACCGCCGTGGAGAACGAGAGGCATTGTGCCTGTCTTTTCCTGAACAGCTGCAAGAGTTTCAAATGAAAGACCTGCCCAGTTTTCGGGATATTTGCCGTGGATGTTACCGATACCTGCTGCAAGCATTGTAACACCGAGGTCAGCAATCATCTTGCATTCGTTGGGATCAGCACATTCGCCTGCACCAACAACACCGTCTTCTTCACCGCCGATTGAACCGACTTCTGCTTCGATTGAAAGACCCTTTTCTTCACAGATAGCAACGAGTTCCTTTG
>JAFYVE010000045.1 GCA_017549285.1 Clostridia bacterium | reverse complement strand
ATTTTCAATCGTTATTGCTCCATTACATTACGCAATCGGACCGATGTGGGCATCGGTCCCTACATAATTTGTTTTTCCTGAAATCATTGTACATTGTAAATTGTACATTATTCATTGAAAGAGCCCGACAAATTATTGTTTGCTTTTTAAAGAAAAAAATCATAATCCACCCTAAGATGAATTATGATTTTTATTCAACTTAATTATTCAATTATGCATCAAGTGATGCGGGAGCCATTACGAAGAAAACATAGTTGCCTTCTGCAACAGCAAGCATTTCATCTGCCATTGTGCAGATGTTCCATCTGAGGTTAGCGTTGTCTTCAAGTGTCTTTACAAATGTATCAACATCTGCGCCGTCAGCAAGTGAGAAAACATAACCAACAAAAGGAATTGTGCCGATCATGGGAGCAAACATAACGCCTGCTTCGAAGCCCTTGATTTCTGCGTTGTCAAAACCTGTAAGGAAGCCTTCTTCTACGGGCATTGTAGCAGGACCGATAGCTGAAACTGCAGCACTTGCAGCGAGCTTGTCAGCAATAGCCTGAGCATCTGCTTCTGTAGCAGCGAGAGTCTTGAATTCAGCAGCAAGTGTCTTTGCAACTGTGTCGCCTGCAACAGCTTCTTCTGAAGCTTCTTCTGAAACTGCTTCGTCAGCAACTGTTTCAACTTCTGTGCCGGGTTCGTCGTCAACGGGAGTCTTTGCACAAGCTGCAAAGCTGAGTACCATTACGAGTGACATAAGAATTGCGATAAGTTTTTTCATTTTTTGTTCTCCTTTAGAGTTTTTTTATTTTAATGTTTTACATTAACTTATTTAAGCTTCCACGCAAGGTCTTTAAGGAAAAGTTCTTCCTCAAGTTTTTCGGGAGTGGAATCCTTTGTGATATGGACAAATTCAATATCCATCATTCTTGCCCAGTCACGCATCTGCTCTGCAGAAACGTCATAGCTGAGCACTGTGTGATGTGCGCCGCCTGCTGTAATCCAGCATTCAACACCTGTTGTAAGGTCAGGCATAGCTTTCCACATAACTCTTGCAACGGGAAGATTGGGCATAGGCATAATGGGCTTTACGCATTCAATATCCTGACAGATAAGACGGAGTCTGCCGCCCATATCGATAAGGCTTACAACGATTGCTTCTCCTGCTTTGCCTTCAAAAACAAGTCTTGCAGGGTCCTTTTCGTTCATGCCGATGCCGAGATGGTGTGTTTCAATCCTGGGCTTGCCCTCTGCAAGTGACGGACATACTTCAAGCATATGAGCACCGAGAGAATATTCCTGACCCTCTGCAAGATGGTATGTGTAGTCTTCCATAAATGCTGAAGCACCGTTTCCGTTTTCACCCATAACCTTGAGAATTGCTGTCATAGCGGCAACTTTCCAGTCACCCTCACCACCGTAGCCGTAGCCCTGAGCCATAAGATGCTGGCTTGCAAGACCGGGAAGCTGTTCCATACCGTAAAGGTCCTGGAATGTGTTTGAAAATGCCATACAACCTTCTGCATCGAGCATCTTCTTCATTGCGATTTCTTCTCTTGCCTGATAACGGATTGCATCTGTATTTTCTGTTGCAATATCATATTTATCTGTGTAAACAGCCATAAGAGCATCGATTTCAGCATCTGTAACCTCGTTCATAACTTTTACAAGGTCGCCTACAGCCCATGTATTTACCTGCCAGCCGAGTTTTGTCTGAACTTCGACTTTATCGCCTTCAGTAACAGCAACTTCACGCATATTGTCGCCGAAACGCATAACTTTCATGCTCTTTGAAACAGCAACACCGACTGCGGCTTTCATCCAGTCACCGAGTCTTTTATGAACTTTTTCGCTCTGCCAATAACCTGCAATAACCTTACGGGGCATACGCAGTCTTGCCGCAATAAAGCCGTGTTCACGGTCACCGTGAGCTGCCTGATTGAGATTCATAAAATCCATATCGATTTCATCGTTGGGAATTTCTTTATTATACTGTGTAGCAAGGTGGCAGTAAGGCTTCGAGAGAGAAGCAAGACCGTTTATCCACATCTTGCTGGGAGAAAATGTATGACACCAGGTGATGATACCTGCACAGGTGTCGTCATAATTTGCTTCTTTTACGATATCTGTGATTTCCTTGTTTGTCTTTGCAGTAACTTTGTAAACAAGAGGGAAAGGAAGAAATTTACTCATCTCCTGAGCCATTTCCTTTGCTCTCTCTTCAACGGTTTCGAGAACTTCGGGACCATAAAGGAACTGTGAACCTACAACAAACCAGAAATTATAATTCATATTCATTTGAATTCCTCCGTAATCAGAATCACAATCGAGTTTATTATACATTGTCTGCGTGTTTTTTTCAATAGGAATATATACACAATATTTGAACGATAAGAAGACCCCGTATATGTAAAGAATTCATATACGAGGTCTTTTCATTATATAATAGGAATTATCTGCAGTTCATATCTGTTCATATCGGGCAGTAATGTCTGTGTATGTATTCTCAAATCTTCGATAATCTGCATATTATTGATTTCTTTAAAGCTTACCTTCACAGTCATTATTCTGTTATCAGGGCCGTAATCGTGAAGAGCTATTTCCTCAACATTGAGAACATAAGAATATTCTTCAATTTTTTCTTTTATCATATTATACAGAGATTCATCAACAGGCTTCCCCACAATCATCTTTATCGTATCCTTTGCCGATTTGCACCCTGCAAACAAAATAAAAAGCGAAACAATAAGTCCGCCCCACGCATCAGCATTGAAAGATGTAAAATTAACGAGAATCACGGCAAGCGTTGCAACAAGTGTTGCTATACTGTCGCAAAGACAATCTGTTGAAGCCGCCTCAAGAGCCGCAGAAGAAATTTTACGGCTTATTCTTTTATTGAAAAACGCCATATACAGCTTGACAAAAAATGAAGCCGTAAGCATAACAACCGAAAAAAGTGAAAACGTTACAGGCTCAGGTGTTATGATTTTGCTGACGGAAGCTTTTGCAAGTTCTGTCCCTGCCGATATGAGAACAACAGAAACGATAAACCCTGCAACATATTCGATTCTGCCCAGTCCCATAGGATATTTCTTCGTTTTTCGTTTCCCCGAAAGAATAAAGCTTATAAGTGTAACACACGAAGAAGCTGAATCTGTCAGATTGTGCACGGCATCAACAGCCGCCGCAACGGAGCCCGAAAAAACACTTGCCGTTAACTTGAATACAAACAATATAAGATTAAGAAAAATACCCGCCAGCGAACATACTTTTCCGTAAATACGTCTACTGTGTGATAAATCATTAATATTATGTTTTTTTATAAAATTTTCCGAAATTATTTCAATCATTTTTAATATCACCCCATATTAATACTTGCATATTTATATATAAATATTGTATAATGGCATCAAATGAAAAAAAGTGAGGATGATAACATTGGCAATTACTCTTTATCCCCATAAAACGAGAGTTATAACATTCTATTCACACGATGACAAATGTGTTCCTGAATGTCTCACGGAAATCAAGGAAGAGAAAATTGATTTTACCCCGAATTACCCCATTCCCTTTGCAAAAAAAGACATCACAGCAGTAAAAAACTACGGTGATGTTTACTGGCTTGCAAGTGACAAGGGTCTTGCACGTTACTGTGAAAGCGAAAAAGAATACTATGACAAAGTAATGTATTTCTCAGCTGACAGAGATATGAAAGACAATAAGATTCTTGCACTCTGCGGCAGTGAAGACGAAATCTGGGTAAAGACAGAAACCTGCGTTTCACACATTGAACTTAAAATGATGTCAATGGAAGAAAAGGCAGATATGCTTCTTGATGAAACACTTACAATCGTTGAAAGACTCGGTATGGTCAGCCAGAGAAGACTTGACGAAGGCTGGAATAAAGCATCAGCACAGCCCTACGCATGTTCAGACAACGACGGCGGTTTTACCGCAATGTATGTTATGGGTCTTCTTTTCAAGTATGCTGTTCTTAAAAGAGAAAAGGGTGCAGACCACGAAGAAACAAAGAAGATAAGAGAACACGCTGTACGTTCACTTGAAGCCTGTCTTCTTCTTATGTTCATTGCAGGCAGAGGCAACGGTTTCGTCGCAAGAACATATGTCACAACAGCAGACCCCACTCCCGATGACGGTCTTTTCTTCAGAAAGCAGAACGGTGTTGCAACAGTTGTTGAAACATCATGTGCAAAAGAAAGAGGCTATGTGGGAATGACTTGTGATGCATCTGCTCCCATTCCCGAAAGACTTTCAAAGCTCTACAAGAATGCAGGATTCACAGATGATGACATCATCTACAAAGGCGACACAAGCAGTGACGAAACAACTCTTCACCTTATGTGCTATTACTTCGCTCACAAAATTCTCGGCGAAGAAGACAAAGAGCTTGATGACCTTATCAAAACAGCTATAAAGAACTTTATGGCTCACGTTATTGAGCACGGCTATGAACTTCACGATTTCCACGGCGGTCCCACAAGCTGGGCAAAGTGGAGCAAGAGCTACTTCACAGGCGGTATCGGCTGGTGTGATGCGCCCCTTAATGCAAACGAAATGCTTATGTACTTAAAGCTTGCACAGAAGGTCTGCGGTGAAAACGAACTCTGGGAAAGCGAATACAAGCGCCTTATCGCAGAAGGCTATGCAGATCTCGGACCTCTCCATTACGACAGAGCTTTCGCATCAAGCATTCCTGCAGGCTGTGACATTGATGAAGACATTATGTACGGCGACCATATGCTTTCAAATATGACATTCTTCGGTCTTTCAATGTTTGAAACAGATGAAGAACTCCGTAAACTTTATCACAAGAGCTGGCTCAACTGGAGAGAGACATCAGTTGACCGTGAACATCATCCTATTTATGATATTCCCTATATGGTTGCACGTCCTGAGCGTCCTCTTGATGAAGAAAGAATCAAGATGTGGTTCTACAGAAACAACTCAAGTATGATGGCTTCATCAGTAAGTATCGAAAGCCGTCGTGATGTTGCTGCAAAGGAATTCTTCGCAGGCTACAAGCAGACATCATATCTTCTTCCTCAGGACGAAAGAGCACTTTCAAAATATGACCGCGACTCACTTCATCTTGTAAATGAAGAATCAGGCGGTAAATTCACAATCGAAACCTGCAAAGCATTCACAACACCTTACTGGATGGGCAGATATTTCGGCATAATCGAAGAGGGAGGTAACAAATAATGCTTCACAATCTTATTATAATTCCCGATTGTCTTAACGAGCTTTCAGACGAAAGCTTTGCAAGATATATGCTTTACTCACAGGCTGATGCTGTAAAGGCAGGTAAAGATGCTTACCTTGCAGCATTCGCATCATCATACAATGCGGAACTCCCCCGACTTCTCAGAGCCGGCAGAGTAAAAATCTGCGTTTTCAGTCCTGACACCGAGGGTGTGCCTGAAGGTGCATTCTATATGGTCGGAAATAAGCTCGTTGACAGAATTCTCGGCTACAAGCCCGCTGCAGATGAAGAACTCGGCTCAATGGAAGAAATGATTGCAAAGCTTGGTGAATCACTCATCGACTTCCCCGTTATCAATCCCGAGAACGAAAAGGTTTCCCTCATCAGAGAGGAAGAAAACGTTCTTCTTGAGGCTGAAAAGTATGACACAGCCGCTGCTCTTCTCTGCGGTAAGACTGCAAACACAGAACTTTTCAAGGGTGAATGGCTCAACCTTATTTCTGACGGTGTTACCAGCGAAGATGTTGCAAAACTTCTTGACGATGCAAAAACAGCACTCGGCAAGGAAATAAACGATATTTTCCGTTTCGGCAGTGACAACATCGAACTTACAGCACTCAAGATGTGCGACGACGGTTCAGGTGACGTTGTACTGAGAATCAACGAAACAAAGGGGCTTGACGGTGTTCATTCATTCGTTATGAGTGACATTTTCGATATGGGCTTCCGTTTCGATATCGATGCATACGAAACAAAGACATTCAGAGTAAATCCCGAAGGTATGGTAAGAGAAACAAACTTCGCAGAAGGAATCATTCCGTTTGAACATTTTGAATGGTAAACAATAATTTGTCGGGCTCTTTCAATGAATAATGTACAATTTACAATGTACAATGATTTCAGGAAAAACAAATTATGTAGGGACCGATGCCCACATCGGTCCGATTGCGTAATGTAATGGAGCAATAACGATTGAAAAT
>JAFYVE010000044.1 GCA_017549285.1 Clostridia bacterium | reverse complement strand
ATTTTCAATCGTTATTGCTCCATTACATTACGCAATCGGACCGATGTGGGCATCGGTCCCTACATAATTTGTTTTTCCTGAAATCATTGTACATTGTAAATTGTACATTGTTCATTGAAAGACCTCGACAAATTATTGTTTACCAGATAACCTTATCTTCTACATCCTTCTGTGCCATTGCCATGAAGTCTTCAACAGTCATTGCACCCTGGTCACCGAAGCCTCTCTTTCTGACTGAAAGAGTGCCTTCTTCTGCTTCCTTGTCACCGACAACGAGCATGTAGGGAATCTTTTCCATCTGTGCTGAACGGATTTTGTAGCCTGTCTTTTCACTTCTGTCGTCAACAGTTACTCTCATGCCGAGTGCTTCAAGCTTAGCCTTGACTTCGTAACAGTAGTCAAGATGTCTGTCTGCAATGGGAAGGAATCTGATCTGTTCGGGAGCAAGCCACATTGGGAATGCACCTGCGTACTTTTCAATAAGAAGTGCGAGTGTTCTTTCGTAACAGCCGATTGATGTTCTGTGAATGATATAAGGATTCTTCTTTGTGCCGTCACGGTCAACGTATTCCATACCGAACTTTTCAGCAAGCATCTGGTCGATCTGGATTGTGATAAGAGTATCTTCCTTGCCGTAAACGTTCTTTATCTGAATGTCGAGCTTGGGACCGTAGAAAGCAGCTTCACCGATACCGATTTTGTAATCAATGCCGATATCGTCAAGGATTTCTTTCATGATGCCCTGAGCTTCGTCCCACTGTTCAGCAGTACCGATGTACTTTGCTGTGTCTGCGGGATCCCACTGTGAGAAACGGTATGAAACATCTTCGTAAAGACCGAGAGTTTTAAGCATAAAGATGCAAAGGTCAAGACAACGCTTGAATTCGTCAGCAAGCTGTTCGGGGAGACACATAAGATGACCCTCTGAAATTGTGAACTGACGCACACGGATAAGACCGTGCATTTCGCCTGATGATTCGTTTCTGAAAAGAGTTGATGTTTCAGCAAGTCTCATGGGAAGATCACGGTATGAACGTGCTCTGTTGAGATATGCCTGATACTGAAAAGGACAAGTCATGGGACGGAGTGCAAAAACTTCATCGTCCTTTTCTTCGTCACCCATAACAAACATACCGTCTTTATAGTGATCCCAATGGCCTGAAATCTTGTAAAGATCGCTCTTTGCCATAAGGGGAGTCTTTGTACGTACCCAGCCACGCTTTGTTTCTTCATCTTCAACAAATCTCTGGAGTGTCTGAACGATGAATGTTCCCTTGGGAAGAAGAACGGGAAGTCCCTGACCGATGCAATCAACAGTTGTGAAGAGTTCAAGTTCTCTGCCGAGCTTGTTGTGGTCACGTTTCTTTGCTTCTTCCATTCTGAGAAGATGTTCTTCGAGATCAGCTGCCTTTGTGTAAGCTGTGCCGTATACACGCTGAAGCATCTTCTTTGTTGAGTCGCCTCTCCAGTAAGCACCTGTTGCGCTTGTAAGCTTGAATGCCTTTACTCTTGAAGTGTCGGGAATGTGAGGACCGGCACAAAGTTCAACAAAATCACCCTGCTTGAAGAATGAAATGTTTTCGCCTTTACCTGCGTGTTCTTCTATAAGTTCAACCTTGTAGGGTTCGTCTTTTTCTTTCATCATTGCAAGAGCTTCGTCTGCTGTCATCTCGAACTTTTCAAGCTGAAGACCTTCTTTGACGATTTTCTTCATTTCAGCCTCGATTTTCTCAAGAACTTCGGGAGTGAAAGGAACGTCAACATCGAAATCATAATAGAAACCGTTATCGATTGCGGGACCTATTGCAAGTTTTGCTGCGGGGAAAAGTCTTTTAACAGCCTGAGCCAGAATGTGTGATGCTGTGTGACGGAAAGCCTTCTTGCCTTCTTCATCGTCGAATGTAAGAATTTCAAGAGCGCAGTCCTTATCAAGAACAGTACGAAGGTCAGCCACTTCGCCGTCAATTCTGCATACGCATGCAGCCTTGTAAAGTCCCATGCCGAGATTTTTAGCAACTTCTGCTGCTGTTATGCCGGCATCAAATTCTTTAACAATGCCGTCTTTAAGAGAAATTTTAATCATATATATTACCTCCGGTTGATAATTCATTATGTCATATGACACCCATTGGGCATCAGTTCTGAAATTCGTAATTTGTGCAGATTAATCTTATTAAAACTGTTTCATGAAATCGTCCAAACCAATTGCGTACGGGTCAATAAAAAGCCATCTGTTTTTTGATTTTATTAAAATTGTACCAATCTTTGTCCTTTTTACTTTTTCTATATCTGAGTATGTATAGCATAAAGTATGATTGAATGATGTTCTGTAATAAAAACCTGTTTCATCATAAGTGATTCGCCAATTTAAAGTACTTATAAAGCTGATTAGTGATATGAAAATTGTGATCAAAAAAAAGATTATCATATCTTTTCTGCTGTAATCATTATAATATTCATATGCAAATATGGGAACATTGAAAAGCATATAACAGAATGCAAATACAAATGTATAAAATTTAGGCAATCTTACAATTTTTAAATTTGTTTTTTCTTTTTTTATAAATGCCAAAAATATTGTTATTATAAAAATAATGGCACAGATTATCAATATATTTTTTAGCATCTTTTTGAACTCCTAATAAAAAAACTCCATCCCAAAAACAGGGATGAAGCATAAACTCCACGGTTCCACCCAAATTACGGAATATGAAAATTCCGTCACTCAAGCAACTTTAACGCAGTCATACGGCACACCTTAACGCACTTTTCTGAAAAATGCTTTCCGGCGGCACTCGGGAGCGGTAGCGGTTGCTTACACTTTATTCTGCTCACAGCTAATGCAGAACTCTCTGAAAAAGTGACGGCGCAATGCCTTCTCCGTCATAGTTTTATTACTATTATATACAATTATAAACACTATGCGGAAAAAGTCAAGAGGAAAAATCAGAATTTATCGCTGAGCGATAAATTCTGAATGATATAATTTTCCTGCGGAAAATTATGATGTTATGCTACGCAAAATGATGTATGACCTACGGTCAAATGATGCGTTTGCCTACGGCAAACATTTCGGAAGGGCTT
>JAFYVE010000043.1 GCA_017549285.1 Clostridia bacterium | reverse complement strand
GACATTTTTGCCAAAGGCAAAAACATCATTTTGTGAAACAAAACATCATTATTCGCTTTAAGCGAATACATCATTTTTTGCCAGCGGCAAAAAACATCATTCAATAATTTATCGAGCAAAGCTCGATAAATTATTGTTTATCAAACAGCTTAGCTCTCACTGTTTTTGCTCTGATTTCATCTCGTTCGTCTTCTGTGAGGTCTTCACCGTTTGCACACGCAAGCGTTGCTGCTTGCATTGTTTCCGTAAGCTCATTTATTTTTACCGTATCGGCTTCAATTATGCCGTAAACAGCACCGAGTCTGACCCATGAGAAAAGGTCAAGCATTTCGTCTGTGCTCAGAAGTCGTGCTGATGAAAGTATACCGTAAGCTCTTGTAATACGGTCAAGGATGTTCACGTTTTTGACGAATTCTTCACCTGCAGAGCGTTCCTGAGTTGCAATCTGCATTGTGATTGATTTGAGGTTGTCAAGTGCTGTACGTTCCGAAATGCCGAGTGTGAGCTGATTGCTCAACTGAAAAATATCACCTTTTGCGTTTGTGCCTTCACCGTATGACCCTCTGATTGTAAGACCGAGTTTGCTGACGGTTGAAGCGAGTTTTGAAATCTGACCGCATTTTGAAAGAGCAGGGAGATGCATCATAACAGATGCTCTCATACCCGTGCCGAGATTTGTCGGACACTGTGTGAGATATCCTATTCTTTCATCGAATGCATATCTGAGCTTTGAATCAAGAAGGTCGTCTATTTTGTTGGCAAGTTCAAAAGCACCCTCGGTATCAAGTCCGCCTTTTATAATCTGAATTCTGATGTGGTCTTCTTCGCAGAGCATAATGCTTACGGATTCATCTTCCGAGAGAAGAAGTGCTCTGCCTTTCTGAGGTGCTGCGAATTCCGGGCTGATGAGGTGTCTTTCTGCAAGAGCTACCGCCTGTTTGCGTGAAAGATTATCCATTTCAATGTAATGAAGCTTTATACCCGAAACGTCGCTGAGTGAATCACGTACAGTACGGCAGACGGCTTGTTTGCCTTCATCATCAAGACGGCAGGGAAAAGGGAAGTCTGCAAGGTTTCTTGCAAAACGCACTCTTGTGCTTAAAATGATGTCATCGTGTTCACTTTTTGTGTTATACCATTTATTCATTTTATTATCCCTCCATAGCCTTTATTTCATCACGCAGCTGAGCCGCTTTTTCAAAATTCTGTTCATCAATTGCCTTGTTGAGCTGAGCTCTGAGCTCTGAAATTCTGTGAGCCTGTTTCACATCTTCACCAACACCCATCGGGAATTTTCCCTGATGCTCTGTTTTGCCGTGGATTCTCTGAAGTGACGGCTGTAATTTGTCGAAAAATGTGTTGTAGCAATCGGCACAACCGATTTTTCCGCTCTTTGCAATATCATCGAATGTGCAGCCGCATTTTTCACATATTATGACACGATTACTGAGTCTGCTTACGGGCACTTCACCGAAAAATCCCGAAAAGATGTCGCCGAGATTAAGTCCGAAGCCCGAAAACATTGAGCCGTAGCCGAGTGCCGAGGCACAATGTGAGCAAAGATGAGTTTCGGCAGTTTCGCCGTTGATTATTCTTTTAACGTGAGTTGTTGCTTCGTTTTTACCGCAATTCTGACATAACATATATATACTCTCCTTTTTTGTTGACATAAATTTTTGACAAATCAGAATATGTCAATGAACAATTTACAATTTACAATGTACAATGATTTGCAAAAACTGCCTGTATCGTTACAATTGCACGATTGTAAATTGTACATTGTACATTGTTAATTGGCTCTGCAAATTATTGTTTGTCTGCAATCAGCATCTGCTTGAGTACCGATGCTCTGATTCTTCCTCTGTATTCGGGGGGTACTGATTTATAACACGTTTCATTCATTACCGCAAGAATAAGTTTTGCCGTTTCTGCAGAAATAAAATCACCGTGGTTAAGGTTTATTACAATTGCTCTTGCAGATTGCTCTCCGATTGATTCCCCGACCGAATTAATTATATGCATAAGCATCTGTTCTTTTGCCGAATAATTAATTCTTGTGATTTTTATATATCCACCTCCGCCCCGTCGGCTTTCAACCGTGTAGCCGTTTTCGGGCGTGAAGCGTGATGATATGACATAGTTTATCTGGCTGGGTACGCATCCGAGTCTTTCTGCAAGTTCATTTCTCTGAATTTCTGCTCTGCCTTCATTTTCAAGCATAGAGAGCAGTATGGCAGCGATATCGTTACTTATACTCATAAAATCAACTCCGTTTACTTTGAATTTGACTTTGACTTTCTTTGACTTTTGTAATTTCAGTATAATCATTTCTGACTTTACTGTCAAAGGTCAAAAAAGGTCAAAAATATAAATAAAAATTGATTTAGCTCATTTAAGCTTTGTTTTTCTTTGACTTTCTTTAAAAAACATATAATTTTCAAGTGTTGTATTCACGGCTATTTATTTTTATTTTCTCATTGACTTGAATATAAGAGAAATATATAATTAAATTATATGAAAGGAGATGTCCGTATGAAAACAATGACAGCTGAAAAGCTTCAGAAACAGGCACTCAGACGTGAAAAAGAAATAAAAAAATGGGAACGTGAAAAGGCACGTCCTAAGAAAAATCTTTATTTCTTTTATCTTGTTCTTCTTATTTCTCTGATTTACGCAACAGACGAAATTGCATCGCAGATAGGAACACTTATGAAAACGGAAATTGCAAATGACCTCTTTCAGAATTTTGGTGAACGTTCTGTAGGTTTCCTTGATATTCTTTCAATTCTCGTTGTTCCGTTTCAGGCTATAGGTCTTCTTTACAGACCTCTTGCAGACCGTTGGGGCAGAAAGAAGTTCCTTATTATAAATACCTTCGGTATGAGCTTTGCTATGCTCGTAATTTTTCTTTCAAATAACATTTTCCTTTATTTTATCGGTGCTTGTATGGTGCAGTTCTTCATTCCGCACGATATGCACGTAGTCTATATAATGGAATCATCACCCACGAAATCAAGAGCAAGAGTTTATTCTTCAATAAAATTCTTTGCAAATATGGGTGTTATGCTTGTTCCGCTTCTGAGAAGAATGCTTATGGAAAATGCATCAGAATGGCGTAATGTTTATATTGTACCTGCAATTGTCGGTATTTTCTCAAGCCTTGTTGCTCTTCTTTTTGCAAGAGAAACAGACCCGTTCATTGATTCAAGACTTCGTTATCTCAGAATGACAGATGAAGAAAAAGCCGCAGAAAAAGAGAAGAAGAGTGCCGAAAATGCTCAGGGCGGTCTTATCAATGCCCTTAAATTTGCTATGAAGCACAAACAGCTCAAGTGGCTTTACATCACAGCTGCTATTGCAAACGTGGGCTTTATAGGCTCTGTTGACTATCAGGTTATTATGTCTTACGGTTATGCACAGAACTATGTCAATAACGGCATGTTCCCCGAAATCGGTGAAGCTGTTCTTGATGCGGTCAGTATCGGTCCCGTTACAACAGCTCTGTTCCTGTTCCCTTTAGGCTGTTCAATTGCTCAGGTTATTTTAGGCTTCATTTCAGACGCAAAATGGGGCGGAAGAAAGAAAGCAGCCATCATTATTGCGGCTGACTGCCTTATTACATTCTGTCTGTTCTCAATTGGCTCCGTACTCGGCTGGAATCCTTATATTGTAGGTTTCTTCTGCGGTATGTTCGTAGGCTCATATTATGCAACAAATGATGTTATCATTATGATGATAGGTGAGTCATCACCCACAAACCTTCGTTCTTCAACAATGTCTGCACAGTTTGTTGTTACAGCTGTAGGTTTTGCAGTTTCATATATCGTTTCATTCATCGTAAAGATGCTTTTCGGTAACACGATTATCGGTATTCTTGCATTCGGTCTTCTTGTTCCCGGCTTCATAGGTGCACTTATCACTCTTGTGAAGAAGACTCACGAAACAAAGGGTATTGATATGGATACCGTCACAGGTTGTGAATGGGATGACTGATAAATGTAATATCTGCCCGAGAAAGTGCGGTGCTGACAGAAGTATCAATACGGGTGTCTGTTCTGTCGGGGATAAAATAAAAATAGCCCGTGCTGCACCCCATTTCTGGGAAGAGCCGTGCATAAGCGGCACAAAAGGCTCGGGCACCGTATTTTTCAGCGGTTGCAATATGAAATGCATATTCTGTCAGAATTATGAAATCAGTTCGGGCGGGAACGGAAAAGTCATTACTCCCGAAAGGCTCACAGAGATTTATAATGAACTGATTGAACAGGGTGTTCATAACATAAATCTTGTCACACCAACACACTTTTCACAGCAGATTATTGAAACACTTGAAAAGCCTTTACCCGTTCCTGTTGTCTATAACTCGGGAGGGTATGACAGTGTTGAAACGCTCAGAACGTTTGAAGGTAAGGTTCAGATTTATCTGCCCGATATGAAGTATATGTCTTCTGCCTTGGCTGAAAAGTATTCAAAGGCAAAGGATTACCCCGAAGTTGCAAAAAATGCAATCCGTGAAATGTTCCGTCAGACGGGTGAATTTGAGTTTGACGATAACGGCATTATGCAGAAAGGTGTTGTTATACGTCATCTTATGCTCCCCGGACAGCTTGAAAACACACTCGATGTTATTGATTGGGTATCGGATGAATTCGGTGATAAAGTCATTTTCAGCCTTATGAGTCAGTTTACTCCCAATGAAAAATGCACTCTGCCCGAACTTCAGAATACAATTACGCAGGAAGAATACAACAAAGCAGTTGATTATATGTATCTCTGCGGTATTGAGAATGCGTATGTTCAGGATTTTTCCTCGGCAAAAAAAGAATACACTCCGCCGTTTGATCTCAGCGGAGTGTAAATATTAAGATAATTTGTGAATAAACAGGCCGCTTAACAATTTTGGTTCAAACCAGGTTGATTTAGGCGGCATTATTTTTTGCGCATCGGCAATATCCATAAGGTCATCAAGAGTTGTGGGATACATTGAAAAAGCAATCTGCATATCGGTTTCGCAGCGTCTTTCAAGCTCTCCGAGTCCTCTGATGCCTCCCACGAAGTCAATTCTCTTGTCTGTTCTCGGATCATCAATGCCGAAAACGGGAGAAATCACATTCTTCTGAAGAATTGAAACATCAAGTCTGTCAACGGGGTCATTCTCATCGAAAATTCCGTTCTTTGCAGTAAGCTTGTACCACTCTTTGTCGATATACATACCGAATGTATGCTTCGTTTCGGGATGATAAATTTCATCTTTCTTTTCAATATCAAACTTTTCTGAAATCTCTGTGAAAAGTTCATCTTTTGTTTTGCCGTTGTAATCTGCAATAAGACGGTTGTAATCCATAATTGCAAGGTCGTCACTTCTGAAATATACTGCAAGGAAGAAGTTGAATTCCTCTGTGCCGTCGTAATCGGGCTTTGCTTCACGGCGTTTCATACCTACTTTAACAGCAGATGCTGCTCTGTGGTGACCATCTGCGATATAAAGAGCAGGGATGTTTGTGAATGCATCTGAAAGAACCATGATATCTTCATCGCAGTCAACAACCCATACCGTGTTGGTGATGCCGTCATCTGTCACAAAATCATATTCGGGCTGATTCTTTACATATTTTTCAACAATTGCATCAACAGTTTTGTCTGCTCTGTATGTCAGGAAAATGGGGCCTGTGTTGGCATCACAGTAATCAACGTGGTTGATTCTGTCTGCTTCTTTGTCGGCTCTTGTAAGTTCGTGCTTTTTGATGATGTTGTTCATATAATCATCAATTGATGCACAGCCCACAATACCTGTCTGTGCTCTGCCGTTCATTATCTGACGGTAGATGTAAAGACAGGGGCTTTCGTCCTGAATGCAGATGCCGTCTTCCGAAAGCTTGTTGAGATTTTCTCTTGCTTTGAGATAAACTTTTTCATCATAGATATATGTGCCTTCGGGAAGGTCAATTTCTGCCTTGTCAACGTGAAGGAATGATAGAGGATTACCCTTAACCATTTCTGCCGCTTCCTGACTGTTCATAACGTCATAGGGAAGGGCAGCTACCTTTGATGCATTTTCTTTTGTGGGACGTATTGCTCTGAAAGGTCTTAAAACTGACATGTTGAATCTCCTTAACTGATAATTCCGTTTCTGAAATAGACTTCACTTTCTGAGAATGAGTAAACACCTGAAGTGTTCTGTCCTGTGATGAAATATGAAGCTTCGGTAAAAGCGGGAACAACAACACCATAAGTTATGAGTGATTGTTCACAGCTTTTGTAAACATCATTTTCTTCATCCTGACTCATTGAATCGGTAAGAGAATTTATAAGTGTATCATAATTCGAGTTTTTATAACCCGTTATATTATAATCAGAATCAGACATGAATGTTCTGAAATATTCTGCTGTGTTTGTTGCCGTGATTGTTACGGGAAGGAATGCAATCTGATAATTACCCGAATTCATCATTTTTATTGCAGTTGCTCTTGTTTCAACTTTGATTTTTACGTCAATGCCGAAAACTTTCTGCCATATCTGAATCTGTTTTTTGACGCTGTCTGCAAAATCTTCACAGGTGAGAACGGTAACGGTCATTGATGCCGATATATCATCACTTTTCTCCATGGCTGTTTTGTATTTTGTCTGAGCTGCAGCTTCATCATAGGGAACACTCTGCGGAGTGTAGTCATATGCGGGGGTGAGCACATTTGTGCAGAGTCTGTCTGTTGTGTTCTGAATATAATCGGGACTTGTGAGTACAGTTTTATCCACCGTACCTGCAAAAGCCTGACGCAGTTCTGTTACTGCAAATTCAGGAGTGTTGCTGTTGAACCAGTAACCCCATAAAACGTCGCTTCTCGGTGTTATTCCAAAGCCTTTTTTCTCTTCAAAATTATGCTTTTCAAATGCAGAAACATAACCTGCATCGTAAGTCCCGTTTTTTATTTTTTCGGGGACAGTTGCTTCGTCTTGTATATAGTATACCCACACTCTGTCGTTGAGAGCTTTGCTTTCACCCGTATAAAGAGGATTATTTTCAAGTCTTATAACAGCTCCGGGGCTCCAGCGGTAAACCATATAAACACCGTTGCAGAGCATATATTCCATAGCAAGCCCGTATCGGCCTTTACAGGCATTGAAAAATTGCTCATTACAGGGCATCGCAACAAGACGGGTCAGATAATAAAGAAAATCGGGGTCTGCATAATCGAGAGTTATTTTAAGAGTGTAATCGTCAACAGCTTCAATACCGAGTTCTTTTACATCCATTTTGCCTTCAATGATATACTGTGCATTTTTTATTGCGGCAAGATATTTGTTGTCTGATGAGCCCGTCATCGGGTCAACAGCTCTCTTTATGCCGAAAACGTAGTCCTTTGCCGTAACACGTGAATCAAAATTGACGGGCAAGTCTGATTTTGTTGCGTCATCGTCGCTTAGCTCTTCTTTTGATGTGTTTGTAAGATACCACACAGCGTCACGTCTGAGATGGAAGGTGTAGGTGAGGGAATCGGCAGAAACTGACCAGTTGGCAGCTCCTGCAGGTACAACTTCACCCTTGTCATTCACACGCACAAGCCCCTCATAGCAGTTGTATGCTATAAGTTTTGAAGAGTTGTCCGTTGCAATCTGAGGGTCAAGACTTTTAAAATCCTCGGTGAGAGGATAATAAAGCTCCATCTTTTCTTCGTTCTTTTTACAGGATGTAAAAAGGGACAATAATATTAAGATTATTGAAATCAATGAAATTAATCGTTTCATATAAAACTCCGTAAATCAGAATTTATCGCTGAACGATAAATTCTGAATGATATATTTTTCCTGCGGAAAAATATGATGTTATGCTACGCAAAATGATGTATGACCTACGGTCAAATGATGCGTTTGCCTACGGCAAACATTTCGGAAGGGCT
>JAFYVE010000042.1 GCA_017549285.1 Clostridia bacterium | reverse complement strand
TGCTTCGCAGTTTCGTAAGAACAGAAAATTGCTTGTATTGAAGCCAAAAATGCAGCAAGGCTATCGCCTTGCGAGGCTTTTGGCAAAAATACAGGGAATTTTGTTCGAGAAACAAATGCTGCCTTACGGGTAGTCGGCGTTTGAACAGCCGTTTAGTTTATTTAAGCAAAAAGCTTTTAAGTTCGTCAACAGTCTTAACCGTATAATCGGCACCGTATTCCCCGAATTCACCCTCGGGGGCAAATCCGTAGTCAACGCCAACACATTTCATATTGCATTCGTGTGCACCGGTTATATCGTATTTTCTGTCGCCCACCATAAGAACATCCTTTATTTCGTTTTCGGGGATATTCATTCTTTTGCAGGCTTTCATTATGACATCTGCCTTTGAATCACCTTCGCCGACAGCACCTGAAATTGTTTCAAAATACTTTGTCAGGTCATAATGGTCTGTGACCGTTTTTGCCATATATTCGGGTTTCGTTGTTGCAATTGCAAGACGGCAACCTTTGTTTTTAAGCTCTTCCAGAAGTTCGGGGATTCCCTCATAAGGTGCATTTTCATAAATACCTTTCACGACATAGCGTTCACGGTATTTAAGAATAGCTTTCTCAGTTGTTTCATCATCGAAATTCACATATTCGTGAAAAGATGTAACAAGAGGAGGACCTATGAACATCCTGAGAGTCTTCATATCGGGAACTTCAAAACCGAGTTCACGGAAAGCATATTCAAGACTTTTGAGAATGCCTTCACCCGAATCGGTAAGTGTTCCGTCAAGGTCAAAAAATATCGTCTTATACATAGATTAACCGAACATTGAAAGAAGGTAACCTGCCGCAACAGCAGAACCGATAACACCTGCAACGTTGGGACCCATAGCATGCATAAGAAGGAAGTTTGTTGCGTCTGTCTTTGAACCGACTTTCTGAGCAACTCTGGCTGCCATAGGAACAGCAGAAACGCCTGCCGCACCGATAAGGGGATTGATTTTTCCGCCTGTAAGCACATAAAGAAGCTTACCGAGAAGCACACCGCCTACTGTTGAGAAAACGAATGCAAACAGACCGAGAGCAACAATCTTGAGAGTCTGAGCTGTAAGGAATGTTTCACCGTTTGCTGTAGCACCTACACAGACACCGAGAAGAATAGTAACGATGTTCATAAGTGCATTCTGGGCTGTGTCTGAAAGTCTGTCTGTAACAGCACACTCTTTGAAGAGATTGCCGAGCATAAGCATACCGAGAAGGGGTATTACTGAGGGAAGAAGAAGTGCTGTAATGATAAGAACAACTACGGGGAAGATAATCTTCTCTGTCTTTGTTACTTTTCTCAGCTGTGTCATCTTGACTGAGCGTTCCTTCTTTGTTGTAAGGACATTCATAATGGGAGGCTGAATTACGGGAATAAGAGCCATATATGAATATGCCGCAACGGCAATGGGAGCAAGAAGGTGTGAAGCAAGCTTACTTGTAAGGAAGATTGCTGTGGGACCGTCTGCACCACCGATGATAGCGATTGATGCTGCTTCCTGAGGATTGAAGCCGAGTGCGATAGCAACGATGAATGCGATATAAATACCGAGCTGTGCAGCCGCACCGAGAAGAAGACTTACGGGGTTTGAGAGAAGAGGACCGAAGTCTGTCATCGCACCGACACCCATAAAGATAAGGCAGGGGAAGATACTGCTCTTAACACCGATATACAGCAGTCTGAGAACACCGGAATCGTACCAGTGACCGGCTTCCAGAGTGCCTTCTTCAATTGCCTGCATTGTTGCAGGGTCTGAAAGACCTATGGAGTCGAGCATTATCTCGGAACCGGGAAGGTTGGCAAGAAGAATGCCGAATGAAATGGGAACAAGGAGAAGAGGCTCGAATTTCTTTGCGATTGCAAGGTACAGGAATACGCATGCAACAAGAATCATAATGATATTCTTGAAACTTGCAGTACCGTTGAAGAATGCACCGATACCCGAGGTCTCAAAAAGCCCCATTAATGTATCAATAATATTCATTTGTCAGAAGTCCTTTCTCAGATAACTGCAAGAACTTCGTCAGTATCAACTGTAGCACCCTTCTGAGCAAGAATCTGCTTTACTGTGCCGTCTTCGGGAGCAACGATTTCGTTTTCCATCTTCATAGCTTCAAGGATAAACATAACATCACCCTTCTTAACAGCCTGACCTACAGTAACATTTACATTGAGGATATTACCGGGCATGGGAGCTGTAACCTTTACACCGTCGCCTGCAACTGCTACGGGAGCGGGTGCTGCTGCGGGAGCTTCGGGAGCTGCTGCTGCAGGTGCGGGTGCTGCAACAGGAGCTGCTACGGGAGCTGCAACTGCAACAGGAGCTGCTGCCACGGGAGCTTCTGTGATGTTTGTGATAACTGCTTCTGATTCTGTAACTTCTACTTCGTAATTTTTACCGTTTAATGTAACTACATATTTCATTTTTAGTTCTCCTTTATAAGTCTGATTGATGAAAAATCAAGTCTTTCGAGCGGAATTCCGCTTGTATCGCTTACGATTGCCATGATTACTGCTGCTGTGGGTTCGTCAACATCAATGAGTTCAACTGAATCCTGCAGACACTTTATTGAATGGAATGCAAGTCTGTTGATGGGGATACCTGTCTGATGGCTCACAAGTGCCATAATTACAGCTGCGTTTGCTTCAGAAACACCTTCAAGTCTGAGATATCCGGGTGTTACGGGAGCTGCTGCCACGGGAGCGGGAGCTGTAACAGGTGCTGAGGGAGCTGCTGCGGAAACATCAGCCTTTGCTTCTGTCTTTTCCTTGCCGATTGTCTTGCTGAATACACCGGAAATGAGTTTAATAAGAACAGCAATAAAAGCAAGAACAACAAGAACGATAACAAAACCTACACCTGATGTCTTGAGAGTGTCACCCAACCCCAACTGCATCTGAAGAAGTGATAATGTCATTGTCTGCACTCCTTTTAAATACTCTTGATTGAATAGCTGAATGTACGTCTTCTCTTTTCTTCTCTCTTTTCGAAGAATGCTTCAGCCTGCTGGGGGAATGCGATGTATGAAAGAACATCTTCATCGCATGTAGCTCTCTTGCCGAGATATTCTCTTGCTGCGGGAAGACCGTCTGAGAGAGTATCTGCAAAACGGCATGTTACGGGTTCTTCATCACCGAGAACTTTTTTGATAAGTTCAGGTTTGATTTCACCGGGAGCCTTGCCGTATTCACCCTTGATGTAACCCTGGATTTCCTTTGCGATGTTCTTGTATCTTTCACCGTCAAGAACGTTCTTTGTTGCCTGAACGCCAACCATCTGGCTCAGAGGTGTAACAAGGGGAGGATAACCCATATCTGCTCTTACTCTGGGAGTTTCTGCAAGAACTTCATCAAGTTTATCGAGCTTATTCATAGCAGTAAGCTGTGCAACAAGGTTTGAAAGCATACCGCCGGGAATCTGATAGTTAAGAGCGTCTGTATCTGTTGCCATAACAACGGGATTAAGAAGCTTTGAATCAAGGCATTCTGCTCTGTATGACTTGAAGTACTTGTTGACATCCATAAGGAGCTTGTCATCAAGTGAAACATCATAGCCGTACTGACGGAGCACGTATGCCATTGTTTCTGTTGCAGGCTGGCTTGTACCGCCTGACATACTTGAAAGTGCAGTATCGATTATATCTGCACCTGCTTCAACAGCCTTGAGAAGAGTCATAAAGCCGAGACCTGTTGTTGAATGTGTGTGAACAACAAGGGGAAGCTTTACTTCTGCCTTGATAGCCTTTACAAGGTCGTATGCTTCCTTGGGACTCATAACGCCTGCCATATCCTTGATACAGATTGACTGAACGCCCATCTTTTCAAGTTCTTTTGCCATTTCAACAAACTTTTCAAGTGTGTGAACAGGGCTTGTTGTGTAGCAGATTGTACCTGATGCGATAGCACCTGCCTTGAGTGTTTCATCAACTGCAACCTGAATGTTACGAAGGTCGTTAAGTGCGTCGAAGATTCTGATAACGTCGATGCCGTTTTCAACGCTCTTTCTTACGAAAAGACGGACAACGTCATCGGGATAGTGCTTGTAACCGAGAAGATTCTGACCACGGAGAAGCATCTGGAGCTTTGTATCGGGACAAGCTTCCTTGATCTTTCTGAGTCTCTCCCAGGGATCTTCACTAAGGTAACGAAGACATGAGTCAAATGTTGCGCCACCCCAGCACTCAAGTGAGTAATAGCCTGCTTTGTTGAGTTTTTCAAGTACGGGCTTGAAAGTTTCAAAGGGCATTCTCGTTGCAATAAGAGACTGCTGTGCGTCACGCAGAATGGTTTCTGTGAACTGTACTTTCATATTTTGTACCTCCTGTTAAGGTTTTTTTACTTAATAAAGGCAATTCAATTTACCGCCATTTTATATTATATCCTATTTTTAAGGAAATGCAAGGAAAAAAGACATATATTAATGTAGAAAAAACACATATCAACAACATTTTATATGTATATTTTGACAATCATTTAACAATCTGATGAAAATATTATTTTTCCGAAAACAAATAAAAAATATATTTACTTTTTTTGAGGATGTGATAAAATAGATTACGAAAAAAGGAGAGAAATGAAATGCTTAAAAGATTTATTTCATATTATAAGCCTCACGTGAAAATTTTCACTCTTGATATGCTGGCTTCACTCGGAATGTCCGTTATAGGCATATTTTACCCCATAGTTTTAAGGCGTATGCTCAACGATTTCATCCCCAATAAACAGTTGGGACTGATTATCACATTCGCACTTGTACTCTGCGGACTTTACCTTGTAAGAATGGGGCTCAATTTCTTCATTCAGTATCAGGGACACGTTATGGGTGTAAGAATGCAGGCTCAGATGCGCCGTGATATGTTCAGGAATCTTCAGAGACTCCCCTACAGCTATTACGACAACAACGAAACGGGCAAAATAATGTCAAGAATGACAAACGACCTTATGGAAATAAGTGAGCTTGCCCACCACGGTCCCGAAAACATCATTCTTTCGGTTATTTCAATTGTTCTTTCATTCACATACCTCGCAACAATCAACATATGGCTTACTCTTATCATTTTTGTATGTGCTCCTATACTCTGTTTCGTTGCAAGTCTTATGAGAAAACGCATGAGAGCTGCATTCAAAGAGAGCCGTGCCGCTGTTGCAGAAATTAACGATGCCCTTGAAAGCAGTATTTCAGGTATCCGTGTAACAAAAGCTTTCACAAATGCCGACAAGGAAGAAGAAAAGTTTGAAGTAGGCAACACAATGTTTGTAAACGCCCGTAACAAGGCATATAAGGCGATGGGCATTTTCCATTCAACAACGACTTTTGTAACCGATATTTTCAATGTTATCGTTCTTCTTGCAGGCGGTATTTTCCTTTACAATCAGCAGATTGAATTTGCAGATTACTCTGCTTTTATCGTTTCAACAAATCTTTTCTTAGGCCCTGTCACAACACTTATCAACTTTATGGAGCAGTATCAGAACGGTGTAACAGGCTTTGAAAGATTCGTTGAAATCATTGATGCCGTACCCGAAAAAGACGATGAAGATGCCGAAGATGTTGACAAGCTTGAAGGTCACATTGAATTTAAGAATGTCACTTACGGTTACGATGAAGAAAGTGATGTTCTCGACAACGTAAGCCTCAATATTGAAAAAGGAAAAACCTACGCTCTTGTAGGTCCCAGCGGCGGCGGTAAAACCACAATCTGCCACCTTATCCCACATTTCTATGATGTTGAAAAGGGTGAAATTTTCCTCGACGGCAAGGAAATCCATAAAATTACAATGGAATCACTCAGAAGAAACATCGGTATTGTTCAGCAGGACGTATACCTCTTCAATTCAAGCATAAAAGAAAACATTCTTTACGGCAGACTTGATGCAACTGACGAAGAAGTATATGAAGCCGCAAAGAGAGCCAACATCCACGATTATGTTATGACTCTTGAAAACGGTTATGATACAGTCGTAGGTGAAAGAGGTGTAAAACTCTCAGGTGGTCAGAAACAGCGTCTGAGTATTGCAAGAGTTTTCCTCAAAAATCCGTCAATCCTTATCCTTGACGAAGCAACATCGGCACTCGACAACACAACGGAAATCCTTATTCAGCAGGCACTTGATGAACTCTGCAAGGGAAGAACAACACTTGTTGTTGCCCACAGACTGTCAACAATCAAGAATGCTGACGAAATCGCAGTTGTTGCAGAAGGCAAGATAAAAGAAAAAGGAACTCACGAAGAGCTCATTGCAAAAGGCGGAATCTATGCCGACCTTTATAAATTACAGTTTAAGAATAATCAGTAAAAAGTACACCCCCGCAGTCTGCGGGGGTGATTATTTTTGCTGCCCTGGAAGTTAAAAATTACTTAGAAATTGAAATCGCATAGTTGTATGCAACTGATGTTGCATCATACTGAATGTATTCGAAGTTTTCATCAAAACCGAATGTCATTGTACAACTTGCGGGATTTTCAACAAGCTGGTTGGGAACTTCAGCATAGATTGTGTATGTGTAAGTGATAAGGGGATCAATTGAGTATGCTGAGCTGCCGTCTGATTCAATAAGATTGATACTTGCGATATCATATGAATAACCGTCGATTTCAACAGCACCCTTAAGGTTTACGTTGTTGATAGCAGCTTTTGAAGTATTCTTGATTGTACCTCTGATGTAAACAAATTCCTTGTCATCTGAGCTGTTGGGGCCTGAAGTATATGTGATGTTGCCTGTCTTGATGCTCTGCTTGATATCATCCTTGATACCTGCTTCATCAACTGTAAGTTCAGCAAAAGGAACTGTGATTGTGTTTCCTACTGCAACTGTTTCTGCATTCTTTACGTCTGCAGGAGCTTCAGTTGTTGTTTCGGGAGCCTCAGTAACAGAAGGAGATACTGTATCCTGCTTACCTGCGTCTGCATTTGCATCAGCATCTTTGCCGCAACCTGCAAAACAGAAAACAAGCATAAGTGATAATGCAATAGCTATTACTTTTTTCATATTCTTTTTCCTCCGATTTTAGCGTATAGTATATTTATATTCTTCTCCGCCTCTGATTTTGATTGTTACAAACAGAGGAGCATCGGATGATTCAACTTCTTCAGGGCAGCTGATAAGCGAGTGAACACCGAGAGTCTGGAGAGGATCTATATCCGTAATATTCGCATATGTAAAGTCGCCGTCATAATCGTCAGCGATATGGAAACCGTCATAAGTATATCCGTCATTATAATCTACTGTTGCTGTATATATCGTATCGCATTCAACAGATGTCTTCTTCTTGTTTTTTATGCTTGCATTGACATATACATAGATTTCATTTTCGGGAGCATCATAATAATGATAATAGCTGGGCTTGTAATCAGGTTCAACACGGTAAGAAAGTTCAACCTTATTGAGAGTGAAATCAAAATTTTCGGTAGAAATTGTCTGTCCGAGCTTGATTTCGGGAATTGCATCCTCTTTATTTACCGTTACACCTGAACTTGCATTTTCAACTGCAGCAGCTGTTGTTACAACGCTGACTGTACCTGTTGCTTTATTTGTCTGAACTTCGGTTGTTGCCGGAGCTGTTGTGGTTACGGTCTGTGAAACAGTATTCTGTGCTTTATTTTTATTTCCGCCTGCTGCAACGGCAATTATGATAACAACAATAAGAGCAATAACAGCAACTATACCGATTTTTATTACCTTTTTCTGATTTTTAAGAAGTTCGGGGAATGATTTCTTGGTTGATTCTTCCATATCTTTAATTCTCCTTTTATGAAGTTTTCTTCTTGTAATTATACACCTAAACTTCCTTTATGTCAAGAGAAATAGTATGTATAATTCCTATTATAGGGAGGGAGTGAGGCAGAAAAGTGCTTATTTTGGAACTGACAACAATTGGCGACAAACTTTACCGTGTAAGAAAACGTCTGGGTTACACTCAGGCTGAGGTTGCAGAGGCTGCAGAGCTTTCAACAAGAGCTTATGCTGAAATTGAACGCGGCTGTGTCAATATGCGTATTGAAACTTTACTTAAAATCTGCAATGTACTGCATATTACACCCGATGAACTTTTCACAACAGACAACAACAAAATTAACGCAAAACAGACAGAATTATTGGAAAGGCTCAACATTTGTACTCCGAAAGATAAAGAAACTGCCCTGAAAATTCTTTCTGTCTTCCTTGAGTCATTAAATTAATTGCGTCGAAAAAGCAAACAAATATCTGACCGTCGGAAACGACGGTTATTTCTTTTTATAAAAACACAACTTTTTTCCTTTTTGATATTGAATACTTTGGAACACTGATGTATAATCATAATGAAAAAATATGAAAGAAAATATGTGATATACAATTTATAAATATAAGCAGTTATCACATACAAGCATAAACTGAAAGGAAGTTTAGATTATGGCTTTACCTATAGCTGTACAGTTCTATTCTGTAAGAGACGAAGCTGAAAAGGACTTTTTCGGCACTCTTAAAAAAATCAAGGATATGGGTTACGACGGTGTTGAATTCGCAGGTCTTTTCGGAAACGAACCCGAAAAAATCAGAGATTACTGTAACGAAATCGGCCTTACACCCGTTTCTGCTCATGTACCCCTCGACGATATGATCGCTGATGCAAAAGGTACTCTTGAAGCATACAAAACAATCGGCTGTAAATATGTTGCAGTCCCCTACATAACAGAAGAAAGACGTCCCGGTGCAGAAAAGTGGGATGAAACAGTTGCCGCTATCAATGAAATCGGTGCAGCTGCAAAAGATATGGGACTTATGCTCCTTTATCACAACCACGATTTTGAATTTGTTAAAATCAACGGTGAATACGGTCTTGATGTGCTTTACAACACAGTTCCCGCAGACCTTCTTCAGACAGAACTTGACACCTGCTGGGTAAACGTAGGCGGCGAGGTACCTGCAGAATACATTCTCAAGTACACAGGCAGAGCTCCCGTTGTTCATCTCAAGGACTTCGTTATGAAGGGCAAGGATAAGCCTCAGAAGCTTTATGAACTCATCGGTATTGAAGATGACACAGAAAGTGCATCAGAAGATGACTTCAGCTTCAAGCCCGTAGGCTACGGTGTTCAGGACTTCCCCGCTATTCTTGAATCTGCAGAAAAAGCAGGCGCTGCGTGGGTTGTTGTTGAACAGGATTCACCCGATAAGGGCAACACTCCTCTCAATGCTGTTAAAATGAGCATTGATTATCTTAAAAAACTCGGCTGGTAAGGAGAAAGCTATGGAACAGAAAACCTGCAGAATAGGCTGCATCGGAATGGGCGGCAGAGGCAGAGGTATGATGGAAATGCTTATGAGCGTTCCCGGAGTAATTGTCCCTGCAGTATGCGACCTTGTTGAAGAAAGAATCGACAACGGTATCAAATCAGTAAAAGAAAGAAATAACGGTGAATATGAAGTTCACGGTTATTCAGATTATAAAACAATGTTTGAGATGGAAGACCTTGACGGTGTTTACATTGCAACAACATGGATTACACACATCCACATCGCAATCGACGCTATGAAGGCAGGTCTTCACGTCGGTCTTGAAGTAGGCGGTGCCGCTTCAATCGATGAATGTTTCCAGCTTGTAAGAACAAGTGAAGAAACAGGCAAATTCTGTATGCTTATGGAAAACTGCTGTTATGACCGTAAGGAAATGGCAGCTCTCAATATGGCAAAGCAGGGCATTTTCGGTGAAATCATTCACTGCGAAGGCGGTTACAGACACGATCTCCGTGATGAAATCGTTCTCGGCAGAGAAAACATTCACGGCAGACTTGTAAACTTTATGCATCGTAACGGCGAGCTTTATCCCACCCACGAAATCGGCCCCATCGCAAAGATTCTTAACATCAACAGAGGCAACAGATTTGTTTCTCTCGTTTCAATGTCTTCAAAATCAAAGGGACTCAACGAATGGATTAAGAACAACAAGGGTACTGATTATGACCTTTACGGTTACGACTGGGCATGCGGTGATATCACAACAACTATCATCAAGTGTGCAAACGGTGAAACAATCAGAATCAATCACGACTGCTGTCTTCCCAGACCTTATTCAAGAGAATTTATGGTTCAGGGCACAAAGGGTATTATGAAAGAAGTTGAATCTGCAGAAGGCGACGATGCAGTTATTTATCTTGAAGGCATTTCAGAAAAGCCCCACAACTGGGAATACTTCAATGAAAAATACAGACCTAAGTTTGAACATCCTCTCTGGAAGGATGATGACACTGTAAACTTCGTCGGCGGTCACGGCGGTATGGACTACCTTATCCTTGCTGCATTTGCAGAAAGTGTTCAGCTTGATGCAAAGCCTCCCATTGATGTTTACGATACAGCAGCATGGATGGTAATCACAGCACTTTCAGAAGAAAGCGTTGCAAAGGGCGGCGCTCCTGTTATGTTCCCCGATTTTACAGACGGAAAGTGGATTGAGAGAGAGCCTTACAGAAGAGGCAGATTCTGTCTTGATGAAATCTGCACAGATTACTTTGAAGGAGAAGAATAATGTATTATATCGGTATTGACGGCGGCGGCACAAAAACAGCTTACGCACTTTTCGATGAAAATAAAAATATGCTTTCTATGGTAAAAACCAAGGGAAGCAACCACGAAAATCTTGAAGGATCATTCGATGAAGCAACAGATATCATAATGGAAGGCGTAAACAACCTTCTCAAGGAAAACAACCTCACAGTTGATGATATCGAAGGCGTTCTTATGGGTCTTGCAGGTATCGACCATCCTTTCCAGCACGATGCAACTGCAGAACTTCTTGCAAAGAAGGGTCTCAAGAATTTCAGAATCTACAACGACGGATTTATCGTAACAAAAGCAGGTTCACCCGACGGTAAGGGTATCGGCTACAACTGTGGTACAGGTACTTGCTGTAATTCAATCGACTCAGACGGAAATATGCTTCAGGTAGGCGGTTTCGGTATTCTTTCAGGCGATGCAGGCAACGGTTACTGGATTGCAGAGCGGACATTTGCCGCAATTTATTCAGACATCTGCCTTAAAGCAAACGAAACAATGATGACTGAAATTTTCTGCAAGAAAGTCGGCATAGAAGCTACTGCAGCAGACTATCTCCCCTGCGTTACAAAGTTTGAAGAAACTGAAAGAGAACAGTATTGTATGTATCTCACAGACACATTCTTTGAAGCTGCAAACAAGGGCGATAAGGTAGCTCTTGAAATCACAGAAGCTATGGCAGAAAAGGGTTCTGACTACATCTGTGCACATCTTAAGATGCAGAACTTCAAAGAAGAAGTTGTAAACGTTGTTCTTTCAGGTTCAATGAACGTAAAAATGCCTAATGAAATCTACCTTGCCGCACTCAAAGAAAAGTGCGAAGCAAAGTCAGGCAGAAAGCTCAACTTCATCAAGCTCACAGCCGCACCCGTAACAGGCTGTATCAACTGGCTTCTTGAAAAATAAGGAAAGGAAGATATTATAATGAAAGAAATTAATGTTACCGTAATCGGTTCAGGTTCTACATACTGCCCCGAGCTTGTTGACGGTTTCCTTCAGAGACAGGATTCACTCAAGCTCAAAAGACTTGTCCTTATGGACATCGACGAAAGAAAAAGAACAATCGTAGGCAATCTCTGCGTACGTATGATAAAGAATGCAGGTATCGACTGCGAAGTTGTTATGACAGACGACCTCGATGCAGCTCTTCAGGGTGCAGACTTCGTTGTTACACAGATTCGTGTAGGCAAGCTCCATTGCCGTTATCTTGACGAACAGATTCCCGTCAAGTATGACCTCATCGGTCAGGAAACAACAGGTATCGGCGGTTTCTTCAAGGCTCTCAGAACAATCCCCGTTATCGGCAACATCTGTAAGAAGATTGAAGAAATCTGTCCCGATGCATGGCTTATCAACTTCACAAATCCCTCAGGTATCGTTACAGACTACGTTCTCAACAACACAAATGTTAAGTGTATCGGTCTTTGCAACGTGCCCATCGATATGATTGACGATGCAAAGGAAGCAGTCGGTGAAGATGCAGAAATCACATACCTCGGACTTAACCACCTCAGCTGGATTACATCAGTTATGAAAGACGGTGAAGAAAAGCTTTACGACCTCTTTGATGAAGGCTATGCTCCCAAGGTTATGGCTAACATCAAGGATGACGGTTTCGACATCGGCTGTCTTAAGGCTGTTGGCGGTATTCCCTCATCATATCTTCAGTATTACTACTGCCGTGATGCAAAGCTCGATCACCTTATGACAGATGAAAAGAGCCGTGCACAGGTTTGTATGGAAATTGAAGAAGACCTCCTTAAGCTCTACCAGAACGAAGAAATCGTTACAAAGCCCGCACTTCTCGACAAGCGTGGCGGTCACAAGTATTCACTTGCTGCTTGCTCACTTATCGATTCAATTGCAAACGACAAGAACGATGTTCACGTTGTAAACATTCTCAATCAGGGTACTCTTCCCTTTATGAATGACGACGATGTTGTTGAAATCGCAGCTAAGATAGGTGCAGACGGTGCAAAGCCCGTTCCCGTAAGAAAGACATGGAACAGACACATGGAAGGTCTTATGAAGGTTGTCAAGGAGTACGAAAAGTACACAGTTGAAGCCGCAAAGAACGGCGACGACGACGCAGCAATGAACGCTCTTATGATTCATCCCCTCGTTGGTGACTACAAGAGAGCAAAGGCTTGTTACTACGAAATGAAACAGGCTCATATGGACTTCCTTCCCCAGTTCTTCAAGAAATAATTTATATTGCATAAGCAAAGCAGTCACTACCAAACGGCGGTGACTGCTTGATTTTACCCTTTATTCAGGTTTATAACCTGCTTATTCATTTTCTCAGATAATTTCAAAAACTTATAAGCACCGCCAAAATTATATTTCACATAGCATACAACATATTCTGAATTGTTTAGCATCCACCTGTTCCTGTAATCAACAGCAAATCGGGGAGGTACACTTTCTAACCCCTCAGGATAAACAGAATCAGATTCGTTCAATTCATTTTTATCCGGCAGATATGCAAAAACCATATTACATTTTATGTGAGGATATTCCAATTTCAGCCTCTTTAAAACACGATGAACTATTGCATCAAAATTCCCCTGCGAACCGACATAAAAAACATCAACATTGTTTTTGATTATTAATTTTTCAACACAAGAATATACTTCTGATTCAATTGTATCGTTACAATCTCTGTGACCGAAAAAAGTACAAACAGACATATTTATCACCCGACTGAAATTTTCTGCATATCGACCAGTATCACGGTCAGTATTTAACAAAATTGTAGCATAGAATATTTTTAGTTGCAACCAATATTGGTCAAAAAATTTTCTATGGGTGATTATGGTGGAACAAAAAATCCGCAGAGACAGAAATATGGGCGATAATCTGAAAAGATTAAGAATTGAAAAAGGATTATCACAGGAAAACCTTTGTGCTGAATTACAAAGACGAGGATGCGACATAGGAAGAACAACTTATGCAAAATATGAATATGGTGAACTGAATATCCGTGCAAGTGTTCTGATTGAACTGAAAAAAATTTATAATTGCAGTTATGATGAATTTTTCACAGGCTTGGATATACAAATCGATTGATACAAATGAGCAGACTGAAAGAATTAAGAAAAGAAAAAGGCTATACACAGATAAAAATGCAGATGCTGACAGGCATTGACCAGAGTGATTATTCAAAAATTGAAAGCGGAAAAAGATATTTCACTTTTGAACAATGCAGAAAAATAGCGCTTGCATTAGATACAAGTATGGATTATCTTGCAGAACTTACCGACGAAAAGAAACCTTATCCGAGAAACAAATAAAAGCCACGGATTTTACTCCGTGACTTGACAAACTGAAAAAATTAGTATAGAATGTAATCAAGAGGTAACCGTAAAAAGCGGTTAGCCAATTAAACGTTTATTTTTTTGATAACCGTCCTGGAGCCAACAGGGCGGTTATTTTTTTATGGACTTAATTGCTTCAGATAATGCAACTACAATAAGTAATACAATAATCAAAGTTGTAAGATCCATCTGCAACACCTCCTTTCGGAGAGTGTGCTAACCGCTTCTGTCGCCTCTTGACTACGCTTTATATTATATAAATTGTGTCGTATTTTGTCAACAGACTTTATTGACACACCGTTGTTCTTTATGTTATCATAAACCTATCAAATTCAAAGGAGCGTTACTATGTCACTTCTTACATACAACAAAGATAAATTCTATCTTGATGACAAGGAATTTACAATAATTTCAGGTGCGATGCACTATTTCCGTATTCCCCGTGAATACTGGTACGACAGACTTTTAAAACTCAAGGAATGCGGATTCAACACCGTTGAAACATACACATGCTGGAATCTTCACGAACCCGAAGAAGGAGTTTTCGATTTCTCAGGTATGCTCGACCTCGAAGCATATATAGAAATCGCTCAGGAATTAGGTCTTTATGTTATCCTCAGACCCGGCCCCTACATCTGCGCTGAATGGGAATTCGGCGGTCTTCCCGCATGGCTTCTTAATTACAAAGATATGGAAATCCGTTGCAACGATGACCTTTACATTTCAAAAGTTGCCCGTTATATGAAAGAACTTCTCGGCAGAATCAGAAAATACCTTTCCACCAACGGCGGAAACATCATTATGATGCAGATTGAGAACGAATACGGCTCATACGGTAACGACCACGAATATATGCAGAGAATTGCCGACATCTACAAAGAAAACGGCATTGACTGTATGCTTTTCACATCAGACGGAGCAACATACTTTATGCTCGGCGGCGGAACACTCCCCGACTATCCCTGCGTTGCAAACTTCGGTTCAAGACCTGACGAAAACTTCAAGGTGCTTGATGATTTCCGTCCGAATCAGCCGAGAATGTGCGGTGAATACTGGTGCGGATGGTTCGACCATTGGTATGACAACCACCACACCCGTGAACCCGAAGAACTTGCAGGTCTTTTCAATGATATGCTCGAAGCAGGCGCTTCACTCAACTTCTATATGTTCCACGGCGGCACAAACTTCGGCTTTATGAACGGTGCTAACTACTACGAACATTTCGACCCCACAATCACAAGTTACGACTACAATGCACTTCTCTCAGAAGCAGGTGACATCACTCCCGCTTACCTTGCTGTCAGAAAGATTGTTGAAAAGTTTAACGGCAAAGAACTTCCCCCTCTTACTGTAAAGAATTCAGAGAAAAAGGCATACGGCAAACTTGACCTTACAGAAAGAGCTTCAATTTTTGAATCACTTCCCTATATTTCAAAGCCTGTTCACACAGCTGCACCTAAATTTATGGAAGACATCGGTCAGTACTACGGCTTCACAATGTATTCAACAGAGCTTGAAGGTCCCCGTGAAGATTGGGAACTGGGCTTCAATGCCGTTCACGACAGAGCTGTTGTATACGTTGACGGTGAATTCAAGGGAATTTACGAAAGAACAAGACGTGACGACAAACTCAGAATCCCCCTTGCAAAGGGCGAAAAGAAAAAGCTCGATATTCTCTGCGAAAATATGGGCAGAGTCAATTACGGCACACATATGCCCGACCGAAAAGGTCTCAGAGGCATCCGTTTCGGCGGTCAGTATCATTTCGGATGGGATATGTATGCACTTCCGATGAAAGACCTTTCAGCTGTTCCTTTCAAAGAAGCAACAGGCGATGTCAAGGTTGCATCATTTATGAGAGGTTATCTCGACATCGAAGGCAAGCCCTGTGATACTTTCATAAGACTTGACGGCTTCCACAAGGGTATCGTTATTATAAACGGCTTCAACCTCGGCAGATACTATAACGATGCAGGCCCCCAGAAGACACTTTATGTTCCCGCCCCCATGCTTAAAGAAGGTAAGAACGAAGTTATCGTCTTTGAAACAGACTCCGCAGAAAGCATTACTGTTGAGTTTGTTGATGTACCTGAATTAGGATAAATAATCATTAAATTTGGAAATCACAACGTAGGGGCGCCCATCGGGCGTCCGTTACGGCGAGCATTTCCAAGCGGACTGCCAATGGCAGCCCCTACGATTGGTTTATTCAATCATCCCGACAAATTCTGATTTATCAGTCACTCCGGTGACTGATTTTTTTGTTGCAAACATTGCAGAAATGGTGTATACTATTATAATGAGAAAATTTACGGAAGTGAAAATATGAATTATAACAATATTGATTGTCCCGTATGCGGGATAAAATTCAACGAAAATGATGATGTGGTTGTCTGCCCCATCTGCGGAACACCTCATCACCGCAACTGCTGGAATGAAACAGGCAGATGCATAAATGAAGAAAAGCACGCAGAAGGTTTTGTGTGGCAGATGATTAATACAGAGCCGTCATTCACAAAAAAAGCCGACGATAACACAAAAATCTGTCCCCGTTGCGGCACAAAGAACGATTCATTTGAACCTGTATGCACAAACTGCGGTGAAAGACTCAAAGCAAACCGACAGACAATAAACGATACATTCAATCCTTTTGGTGCACCTCCTCAGGGCGACTGGCAGGCAGAAGTCAATCCGAATGCATTTTCACCTTATCAGAATATGTATGCTCAGGATGCAAAAACTGTTTTCGGTGACGATACAACAATTGATGACATTCCCGTTTCTGAAGTTGCTGAATACATTCAGAAGGACTCAACAAAATACATCGGCAAAATGCTCACAATACAGAACAACAAAACAAAAATCTCGTGGAACTGGTCTGCAGCGCTGGGCTCCTGCTTCTGGTTCTTTTACAGAAAGATGACAGGTGCAGGAACAATATTTATGTGCATTTTCCTTCTTGTTTCTTTCGGTGCAGGGATTCTTGTTCCTGCTGTTTGCAAACTTGTGAATCCTGAAATGTATAATGAATACGCAGCACTCGCAACAGAGCTTCTTGCCGTAATGACAGAATATGTCGAAAGCGGTGCAGTATCTGCTCCTGCAGAGTATTATGATATTATGTTCAAAATGATGATGTCACCCGTTGTTATTGCAACAAGCATTGTCAACGTTGCAGCTGTGCTCATAATCTCCGTTGTTTCAGGTTTCTTCGGAAATTATTTATACAAAAAGAAAGTTGTAAAAGACATAACCACACTCAGACAGGTGGCTGTAAACTCAGTAGCATATCATATGTATTTAAGACAGAGAGGTAACGTTTCAGTTATCAATCTTCTGCTTCCGATAATGCTTTATATGATGTATACAATGCTTACAAGCTATATTTAAGGATTTTAAAATGGATAAATACCCTCTTAAAAAAAATCAGGACATTGAAATTGAAATAACAGGCATAACAACAGAAGGCAGCGGAGTCGGTCACTATGACGGTGTGGCTGTCTTTGTGCCCAATACGGCAACGGGCGATGTTATTGACTGCCATATCATCAAAACAAAGAAAAATTACGCCATAGGCAAAATCAATCATATCATAAAGGCGGCAAAATCAAGAATTGCTCCCGACTGCGATGTATATTCACGTTGCGGAGGATGTGTTTTCCGTCATATCAACTACACATCCGAATGCGAAATGAAAAAACAGAGAGTTATTGATGCTTTTGCCCGTCTGGGTCATATTGAGATTTCTCCCGAAGAAATTATAAAATCGGGCAGAGAAAACCGTTACAGAAACAAGGCTCAGTATCCCGTAAGACTTGAAAACGGAAAAATCAACATCGGCTTTTTTGCTCAGAATTCACATCGTGTGATTGATTGCAACGACTGTATGCTCCAGCCTAAAGAATTCAGCAAAATTGTTTCCGCTTTCAGAAAATGGATTGAGAAAAACAACATCTCCGTTTACAACGAAGAAACACACAAGGGACTTCTCCGTCACATTTACATAAGAAAAGCATTTGAAACAAATCAGGTTATGGTGTGTGCCGTTATCAACGGTCACAATCTGCCGAAAAAGGATGACCTTATTGTTTCACTTCTCAGATGCTCCGATAATATTGCATCAATCACCGTAAACGAAAACACAAATGACAGTAACGTTATCCTCGGCAAGAAGTGTTACACTCTCTGGGGAAGTGATTTCATCGAAGACATTCTCTGTGGTGTAAAGGTGCGTATTTCTCCTCTTTCATTTTATCAGATTAACCACGACCAGGCAGAAAAGCTCTATTACAAAGCCGCTGAATATGCAGAATTGACAGAAAACGATACGCTGCTCGACCTTTACTGCGGCGCAGGTACAATCGGTCTTTCAATGGCAAAGAAAGTAAGGAATCTTATCGGTGTGGAAATCATTCCCGAGGCTATCGAAGATGCAAAAATCAACGCTGAAATCAACGGCATCAATAATGCGGAATTTATATGCGGTGATGCTCCCGAAGCGGCAGAAATCCTTGCCGAAAGAGGCATAAAGCCCGATGTCATCATCGTTGACCCTCCGAGAAAGGGCTGTGCACCCGAGCTCCTCAATACAATCGACAGAATGAATCCCGACAGACTTGTTTATATCTCCTGCGACCCTGCAACACTTGCAAGGGACTGTGCAATTCTCAAAGAAAAAGGCTACGAAGTACAGAAAGTCACTCCGGTCGATATGTTCCCCAAAACTGCTCATGTAGAAACTGTTGCACTTTTACTGCGAACAAAACAACAGAAATAAGGTGTTGTTATGAAAACCATTTTCAAACCGACAATCATTCTCTTTATATTTTTTATTTTTTCTGTATGCGTTTCGGCTGAAGACTCCTCAATCGATCAGGAAACTGAAACAACACAGAAATATGCATTCTCAGTTTCTGAAAATGAAACAATCAAGGTTAATAAAGAAAACAGCGACATAACTCTGCACAAAGCACTTATGACAGTTGACCTCAACAACGATTCAAAAACAACAAGTGCCGATGCAAGACTTATTTTAAGACACAGCGCAAAGCTTGAGCTTTATAACGGTAACACAGAATCCGTTGATATTAATGCAGACAGCGTTATAACAGCACTTGATGCAAGACTTTGTCTGAGATATTCTGCAAACCTTGACAGATATTACCGTCTTTCAGACGGCTCTGTTCCGTCAGGTGTCTTCACAACTGCTGAAAACAGAATTCTCATTCTTACATCTTACGGTGCAACAACAGACGGCCTTCTGACTGTTGACGGCAGCACATATTTCTGCGAAAAAGGTTATGCCGTAACAGGCAAAAAGACAATTGACGGCAACCTTTATTACTTCGGCTCAGACGGTAAAGGCGTAACGGGTGAATACACGGTTGACGGCAATAAAATCTATTTCAAAAACGGACTTAGCACATCAGGTTACAAAACAGTCAACGGTGTAAAGCTTTATTATGTAAACGGAAACCCTGCAAACGGTCTTATTCCTGTCTCTGCAGACACATATTACTTTAAAAACGGCATTATGCAACAAGGCTGGCAGGCTGCAAACGGTGAATATTATCATTTTGACCGTACAAACGGCAAACTCATAAAAAACACAACTGTTGACGGAATAAAAGTTGATGCTGACGGCAAGGCTCAGAAAACTACATACAATATCGAAAAAATCAAAACATTTATGAAAGCAAGAGCCATTATGCTCCGTGAAACAAAACCAGACGATACAGTTGAAGAAAAGAAACTCAAATGTTTCAGATGGGTTATGAAGTGCCCTTACAGACAGTACCGTCAGGTCGGGGCATCAATGAAATATTCAGGCTGGGAAATGAAGTTTGCAAATGATATTTTCGATAACGGTAACGGCTGTTGCGGTTCAACAACAGGTGCATTTGCTTTTCTTGCCGTTGAATGCGGTTGCAAGGACGTTTATTTCTGCGATGACGGTGTTTCAACAGGCGGTCACGCCTGGGTTATAATGGAGGGTAACAACCGTGTTTACGATGTCATTTTTGCCAAATCAAAAAGCTTCAATGCAAACTATGACAGTGCTGTGAGTGACTACCGTAAATACGCACCCAGAAAAACATATATCGGTGGCTGATTATGAGTAATGAATTAAACAAAACCTATACTCCCTTCACACAATGGAAAGAAAAATCAAAACAGACCGAATACACAAAGTCAACTTCCCTTCTGGCTCCCGACGGCACACTTAATGCAAAGGGCTGGGCAAGGCACAATGTTTTTGAATATGACAGAAACAAAGTAAAAAAAGGTCTTATCAGCCGTAAAGAATGGGATTTTTACACCATAACTGACGGCAGAATGCAGCTTCTCATAAGCTTTGCGAATATCAATATCGGCGGTTACGTGGGATGCAAGCTGACAGACCTTCAGTCGGGTGAAATAATTGCCGATGCTGTTTCATATTTTGCGGGAGGCAATAAACACATACCGCCTGCAAAGGGTGATGTGCCGAACCGTTTTTCAGGCAAAATCGGCAAGGCAACCTTTGATTTTAATACTATGGAAACAGAAAGAAAGCTCTATTTCATAAAGCCTCATCAGGGAAAAATTGTTGAATGCGACGTCACGATGGACATTCTCCCCGATATGGAGAATATCACAACCGTTCTCCCCTTTGATGAGGACAAAACCCGGTATTTTATGACAACAAAACAGGCTTGTATGCCCACCGAAGGGTATTTCCGTTTTGGTGATTATGAATATACATTTTCAAAAGACACTTCATTCTGTGCTATGGACTGGGGCAGAGTGAATACCGTTCACGAAATGGTCTGGTACTGGGGCAGCGGAAGTATGTATCACACCGACGAAAAAGGTGACAAGCATCTTTTAGGCTTTGAAATCACTTGGGCAATCGGCAATGAAAGCAATGCAACGGAAACCTGCATTTTCTATGACGGCAAAGTGCATAAATTCGGTGCGGTTGACGTTGAAAAATTCCCCAAAGACCGTTTTATGGAAGAATGGAAAATCATTTCCGAAGACGGACGCTTCAATATGACGATGAAGCCAACCTTTGACAATCACAGCGATGTGGATTTCAAAGTCGGCAGAATGAACTGTCATCAGATTTACGGCATATGGAATGGTGATGTAACTCTCGATGACGGCACAAAAATTGAAATAAAAGATCTGTTCGCTTTCTGCGAATATGTCGAAAACAGATGGTAAAGGTGAATAAATGAACGGAATGACAAGACGTGAACGACAGGTCACGGATATGAACGAAATCATTAAAATTCTCGACAAGGCAAAGGTGCTTCACTTGGGTCTTGTTGATGGTGATGAGCCTTATGTCGTACCGATGAATTACGGCTATGAAATGCACGGCGACAAGCTTACAATATGGCTTCACGGTGCTCCTCAGGGCAGAAAAATTGACCTTATGAAACAAAATCCCAAGGTCTTTTTTGAGATGGATTGCGATATAACACCGTTTGAGGGTGACGTTGCATGCCGTTATGGTATCACATACTCTTCAATTATGGGCAGAGGTACAGCAACAATAGTCGAAGACCCCGAAGAGAAAAAACACGGCCTTGTAGTGCTTATGCAGACACAAACCGATAAAGATTTCACCTTTGACGACAAAATCGTAAAAGTTGTAAGTGTTATAAGAATAGATGTTTCGGAATATACGGCAAAACACAGACCGATGCCGAAAAGATAATACATTGAAAAAAGAGATGCACTTGCATCTCTTTTTTTTTGCCGCACATATTGATTATTACTGTAAAAAACAATAAACAGTGTTTATTACATATTGCCACAAAATTATTCTTAATTATAATTAAGAAAATAAAATGAAAGGGAAATTTTTATTCAGATTAAAGAAGTCCTGAAATTACAGAACGCATAGCTGAGTTGTTATTTGAAACGCAGAAAACAATCACGTCACCGCTTGTGTATGTGATTGCGCTGTTGAGCTTGGGTACTTCCTTGGGAACATAATCAGCATAATCTTCTGCCTGCATTGAACGTCTTGCTTCGATACAGCTCTTGATTGTTGCAACATCAGCTGAACTTGCAGCCTTTACAACAAGAACTTCTTCTGCAACAGCAGCGGATGCAACATAATATGCAACTTCTGAAACTGCTGATGAGGGGATGCCGAAGATATCAAGACCGATTGCACCTGAGCTCTGGAAAAGGGTTTCTTCAAACATACTTGTTTTGCCTGCAATTGTTGCAGCGATTGAATTCACATCAACAGAAGACTTCTTTGTTGTTGTTTCAGCCTTTGTAGTTGTTTCAGGCTTTTTTGTTGTGGTTTCAGCTTTTGTTGTTGTTTCTTTTTCTGTTGTGGTTTCAGCTTTTGTTGTTATTTCCTTTTCTGTTGTGAGTTCAGCAGAAGGTTCTTCTGTTACAACTTCCGAAACAGGAGCCTCTGTTGTGTTTTCTTCTGTAACAGGTTCCTTGTTACAACCTGTAAAGGCGCATACAACAAGAAGCATAGCCATAATTAACGCAATAACTGATCTGATTTTCATTATTTGTTCTCCTTTTTATTTGCAAATCTGTTCAAGGAGCCAGTCGCCCCATTTTTCACAGTATGTTTTATTAAGATGGATACCGTCTGATGCGGCATTGTAAGGTAATGAGCCGTTTGCATCAGCAAGGACTTCCCTTGCATCAATAAACTTTACATTCTCCTCTTTTGCAAGAGCTTTGAGAGCATTGTTCATAGGAACAAGAATTGCATTCTTAACTGTGTAACCGTTTGCGGCAGCTCTCTGATCATTTATGGGAAGAATTGCGTGAATATAAATTTCAGCTCCGGGAGCACGTACTCTGACCGCATCAACAATCTTCTTATACTGAGCTTTCCACGCTGATACGTTTGCACCGTATTCATTTATACCCATAAGGATAATGACTTTATCATAACCTCTGTCCTTGATTTCATCAATGACATATCTTGAACTGCCCGAAATTTTCTTGTTGAAGATTGAATACGAATTAAGGCTTACCTTACCGTAGAAATCAATATAATCTGTTACATTGTAAAGACCGATTGTTGCAACGATTGAGTCACCTATCATTGCAGTTTTGAACTCAGACGGATCTTTCGGCTTGAGTTTGCCTTTACCTGTTGCATCAAAGATATATGTATTTCCGTCTATTGTGAATGTGCCGGTCTGCATTACACCGTTTTCGTCATAATAATAGAACCAGTCACCGTTTTTCACAAGACCTGTTTTTGCCTTACCGTTCCGGAAGAGATATTTCTTTCCTTCAACGGTTTTTTCTCCGTCAGCACCTTTACCGTCTGCTTCAAAGAAATAAACTTCACCCTGTATTGTAACAAGACCTGTTTTCATTTCACCCGATGTTGCGAAATAATAATTCACACCGTCGATGTTTTTGACACCTGTTGCAAGGACGCCGTTTGCGTCAAAATAGCAGTCTTTTCCTGCTGAATTTTTAACAAATCCTGTTATTGCGTTGTAATCGATGTCAAAATAATATGTATCAAGTCTTGCTGAATATCTCAGAGCTGATCTTGCATCTGTTGCCGTGATTTTACCGTCACGTGAAACATCGATTGTCTGCAGGTCACCGTGGAATTTTTCAAGGTTTGCAGCAATTCTCAGAAGTGTTCTTGCCTCTGCAGCTGTGCAGTTGCCGTCATTATTAAAATCAATTGTAAGCTCTGCGGCATATAAAGTATAAGTGTTACCGTCTTTTGTGAACAAAGACTTTTTATCTTCATTAAGCACAAACGGGATAGCAGGTTTATCATCATTTTCAGATGAACTTATATCTTCGGCAATTATATCATCTATTGCAGAACAGGGTACTGCGGTAATGCTGAGGACACAAATTACTGCAGCAACAAGCAAGGACAAATATCTGCGGATTTTTTTCATAGTTTATCACATCCGGTGAGAAAATTATATTTAAATAATAACATATAAAAATATCAATAGCAAGTGAAAATCCGACAAAAAGAAACATTTTTTTCAATTGGAAAACATTACAAAAAAAAGTCTTATCCGAATTAATTACGGACAAGACTTTATGCTCATTTATAAGGTTTTTCATTGATAAATACTCTGAAAAGAGGCAGGCAGGAAGAGAAGAATCTTTTATATGCTTTGCAGTAATCTTCGCTTCTCTGAGTACGTTTGCAGCCGCCTGCACGGCACATTCCCGCTACGGCACAGGTTTTACATTTTTCAGGCACTTTCAGGCTTTCTCTGATGAAATTTTTCGCAGTTTCACTCTTTTCCATTGCGGTGAAGTCGGTCGTTTTTATGTTGCCTAAAAAATATTCGTCGGTACAGTAGAAGTCGCAGGGATAGATGTTTCCGTTAGCTTCGGACACATACTGATGTGTGCAATGCCCCTGAATTCCGCATTGTTCGGTGGGTTGTCTGAGGAAAAGTCTGACCCAGTTATCAAACTGACGAATGCTGACATAATTATGCCTTACGTAGTCCTTGACATAGAGATTGAACACCTTTATGAGAAAATCTGCATACTGGTCGGCTGTCATATAGAGTTCACTCTGTTCGTCGGAGTCAAAAGGACGAAGACAAGGAATAAACTGCAGATATTTGAAGCCTCTGTCACGGAAAAACTTATAGATTCTCTCTCCGTTTTCGGCACAGTAGCCCGTTAAAACGGTCAGAATATTGAAATCAACATTGTGTTTTTTCAGAATATCTGCGGCAGACAGAATTTTGTAAAATGAGTTCTGTCCCGACGGTTTTTTACGGAATTTATTACCCTCAAAATCACCGTCAAGGCTCAGCCCCACAAGGAATTTGTTTTCACTGAGGAAGTCTGCCCATTCACCGTCAATAAGTGTTCCGTTTGTCTGCATACCGTAGAAAACGGGGCTTTTTTTGGTGTTTAATCTGTTTACGGTATCAACGAAAAACTTAAAATAATCAAGCCCTGCAAGGGTCGGCTCACCGCCCTGAAATGCGAATGCAACAGACTCACCCGAAGCATATTCCAAGGCTTTTTTTATGAGTATTTCCGCTGTGTCTTTCTCCATAATGCCGAAACCGAGATGCTCACGATGCTCGGAAACATCACGGTAAAAGCAGTATTCACAAGAGAGATTGCACAGCGACGACGCAGGCTTTATCATAAGGGAAATAGGGGGCATTGATTTTCCTCCGGAAAATTGTTTTTTAAAAGGCTAAAAAATTGTAGGGACCGATGCCCACATCGGTCCGCCTGAATCATCTGTAATTTAACGGACCGATGTGGGCATCGGTCCCTACGAAAATGTTTTTCCGAGCTGGACGCCCGATGGGCGCCCCTACGGTTGTTGATTTTATTTAAATTCAATCTCTACTGTTTTTCCGTTAACTGTCAGTACATAATCATCCGGAAGTTTTTCAAAATATGCATAATAATGATTTTGGGAATCTTTGAAAAACTCTGTACCAAAATTGTCAGAGATATTAAGTTCAGATTTAACAATATTTGAAATAGTTATGTATCTGTCTTTTGAAGATGAATCATATATTAAATAACAGAAAGTGTTATCAGAACTATTTATACCTGAAATTGTTACATTAGAACCATTTTTAATTTTCCATCCATCTTCTTGTTTTTGAAAAATTAACATTTGTCTTGTTTTTTTATTGTTTGCAACAATAAGGCATGTATCACTGCCTTCAATCATTATTTCAACATCATCATTACTGTAATACGAATATGCTTCCTGAGCTGTTGAAAACGACAAAAAACTGTTTTCAAATGGAATAAACCATAAAACAGTAAAACAGACAAATGAACATATCAATACAGAGCCAATTATTGCCTTTATTCTTTTTTCAGGTTGCATTCGGGTGTTAATCAGAAAAATACAAATTGTTAAAATAACAATGAATATTGAGAATCGTACGCAAACAAAATATGACATAATGGTCCCTCCCGCAAGTTGATCAACCGCAACGGACGCCCGATGGGCGCCCCTACGGTTGTTGATCTGAATTATTCAATTATGCCTCTTCTGTTTTCCTTGAAGCTGTCCATAATTTCGTGCATTTTTGCTTTATATTGCTCTGAAATTTCGGGGTATACGGGTGTACGGTTATAGTTTTCCGCATAGTCGTCTGTCAGGATATGGAGCCAGTTCTTACGGTTCTTGTCCCAGAATGCAGAGTTATCATTCTGAATCTTTTCAAAATACTTGAATGTGATATATTCATTATCAAGAACATCGTATGTATAATCGGGATAAAGTGCTTTGACTTCAGATGTGGGCATTGTGTACTGAATTGCCTTGAGCTTTTCTCTCTTCATGTGGAGAATGGGATGCTCTGATGTGTGGATAACAGCATCATCTTTGAGAAGTGAAGCCATTGAAATACCGTCAATAGTTCTGTCTGTGGGCATATAATTCTTCTGACCGTTACCTGTGATACCTGCAAGCTCAACAAGAGTGGGATAAAGGTCAACAAGGACTGCTGAATTGTTTCTCTCGGTACCGATTTCACCGAGAGCACCGTCTGCATTGTCCCAGCGGATCATAAACGGAACTTTCTGACCGCCTTCGTATGCAAGGTACTTACCGCCACGAAGATCAGCAACAGAGCCTTCAAGAGCAGGGCCGTTGTCACTTGTGAAGACGATGATTGTATCATCCATAATGCCGAGTTTTTCCATTTCATCAAAGAGAAGTCCGAGATAATGGTCAAATTCAGTCACGCAGTCAACATATGTACCCATACCTGATGTGCCGTCAAAATCGTCACCTGCAAAGATAGGTGCGTGAGGCCACGGTGAAGCATAGAAAGCAAAGAAAGGTGCATCTTCCTGAGCTTTTTCAGTAATCCAGTCTGTAATTTCATCGTGAATCCACTTTGTAGCCTGACTCTGGTCTTTGAGTTCATCGGTGCCGTGAGCAATTGTCCATTCACCGTTTTCTTCAGTTACGTGATAGAAAGGCTTCATGTCGTTTACGTGATGGCTGCCGTAGAAGTAGTCAAAGCCCTGATTTGTGGGAAGATATTCACCGTAATCACCGAGATGCCACTTACCGAATGCACCTGTTGAATAGCCTGCAGCCTTGAATGTTTCAGCCATTGTGATTTCGTCACCGAGCATACCGTCTGCATTGTTACCCATTTCAATTGAGTTGAAAATTCTTGTCTGTGCAAAGGGTGAAAGTGTGTCAACTGTGGGATAAATAACGTTATCTGCATAACCACGGTAGGGGTATCTGCCCGTAAGAGCCGCAAAACGTGCAGGTGAGCAGACTGAATATGCAGAATAGAAATTTGTAAGATTAAGTCCGTTTTCACCGATTGAGTCGATATTGGGAGTGTCATAGATTGCACCGTTGAGTGAAACGTCACCGTAACCGAGGTCGTCCATCATAATGAAAAGCACGTTGGGGTTGTCCTTTGAAACCTTATCAACACCATTAAGATAGTCATCCTGACCGTCCCAGAGTCTGTCCGTGTTGGGCTTTGAACGGAGGTTCATTGTAAGCACGAAAACAACGCTTGTACCCATGAGAAGGACACTCATTACGCCTGAAAGAGCCTTCTTTGCAACTTCTTTTGTAAAGTTCTTCTTTGCAACGAAGAAAAGTCCCCAGAGTGCAAGTGCTGTGGGAAGTACAAGAAGAAGGTTGCCAAGAAGTCTTGTGAAGAAGTTGCCCGCACCTGTAAGAAGAGGATGGTCTGCTGAATTGAAACCTGCAAGACCCGTTGAGAATGCACCGAAACCTGCGTCTGCGCCCCATATTATGAAGTAAACAACAACGCCGATACTTGCAGCAGCATAGCCGAAAATCATAGGCGCATAAACTTTTTTCTTGATAATAAGGCTAAGGGCAATAACAGCTGACATAATACAGTTGAAAGCAACACATACAACAGCAACGATGTTAAGCCTTAAAATCCACAGGGACAGCATAAGTCCCAGTCCGATAACCATAAGAATGAGAGGAAAAACTTTTTTTTCCGTGTCGAGAGTGATGTTCTTTTTCAAAACAGACTTACCTCCTGAATTGTGTTTATTATATCTTAATAATATCAACTTTAAAATAAAATTGCAAGTTAATTTTATTTGGTTATTAATTTTTGTTTTTATTGTTGACAAACCTCTCTGAGTAATATATAATTGTATCATAAATATGCTGTGTTACTGTCTTGATTTACAGCAAACTCTTACGGAGGTAATAAAACAATGAAAAAGTTTTTATCATTAATTATGGCTGTTATAATGCTTCTTTCAATCGGTTCTGTTGCAGCTTTTGCAGCTGATACTTACACAGTTACTTTTGAAGATTGTCCTTATGACATCGCTCCCTACAGAACAGACTACATAGGCCAGTATATGGGCTACCACTACGGTATCGATTACTGGTTCACAATCACAAACGAAGACGGCACAACAACTGATATCAAGGGCTTCCCCTACAGCGTTGACGTAAAAGCAGGCGATTCACTTGAATTCACAGTAACAATTGCTGATTATGTTGAACCCGCATCACTTCGTATGATGGCATACCCCACAGATGCAGATGTTACAGATATTTATGATGAGCTCACAGGTGCTCCCTATGAGAAGTACCACATCAAGAAGAGCACAGGCAACACATTCGGTGTTATTCCTTCAGAAGACCTTACAATATGCCTCTCTGAATACCACCTTTACAACAAGTGTTTCCTTTATGACTTCCCTGTTTCAAAGTATTATGAATCAAAGAGAGTACAGTATGTGCCCACAGCTTCAAATGTTCAGGACAAGTATGTTGACTTTGAATGGGGCAACACAAAGGTTATTTACGAGAAGGAAACCGTATTCGTTATGGTAAGCATTCCTCTTGATGACCCCACAGTTGAATATCATTACGACAGATATCAGGTTTACTACACAACAGGTTACGGCGGTGACGATTTCGTACAGACATACCTCAAGAAGCCCGCTTCTGAAGCAGATGGCACAGAGGCTATTGACCTTCGTGTAGCTCACTACGAAACAGAAACTGACTGGGTTGACATCTATGCTGTTCCCAATGCAGACCCCACAATGGAATTCAAAGTAGCAAACACAGTTACTTACACACTTCCTATGCTTAAGGAATTCTTTGATGATTTCAGTCTTGAAAACATTGACAGCCTTGACCTCGGCTCACTTGACCTCGGTCCTATGGTTGAATTCTTTATCAGACTTATTACAATGTTTGTAAAGATTCTCAACGGTTTCGGTCTTGAAATTGACATTTCATCACTTTTAGGTTAATTGATTAATCGTTCTTTGCAAGACATTATCCCATATAAAGAGAGGCAGGAATTTAATTCCTGCCTCTCTTTTTTGTAGGATTTATTTCTCAGAAAACACTTTTAATCAACTTCTCGCTGTTCGCAGGTGAATATTGAAATGAATCAATATGTTTTCCGCTGAAGAAATATTTCGTTTCAGGTTCGGTAAAAGGTGCCAAAAAGCTGTCTACAATAATAAGTTTTACTTTCATTTTTTCAGGTATAATATTTTTTATAAACACAGAACAATGATGCCCTGCTTCAATCCCGTCGGTAAGCTCTGCAAGACCTGCAAGATTGGGAGTAAGTTCAACAAAAATCCCGTAACTTTCAACCGAACGCACAATTCCCGGAACAGTTTCCCCCACAGAGAACATAGCCGCATTTTCTTCCCACGTACCGAGAAGCTCTTTCATCGAAAGGGTCACTCTTCCCGTTTCGTCAATGCTCCTTACCACAGCTTTTATATCTTTTCCCACAGAAAGCCTTGCCGCAGGATGAGGAATGCGTGAAACGGAAATTCCGTCAACGGGAAGCAGTGCACTTATCCCACAACCGATATCACAGAAAGCGCCGAAAGGCTCAAGATGTGTTACAACGGCATTGATTATATCACCGCATCTGATTTTGCTTATGTATTCATTCATACACTCCTGCTGAGCCAGTCTCCGGCTCAGAACAGCAAACGGCACCCCCGAAGGGCCTTCTTCAATTTCAAGCACTTTAAAACATACAGGCTTATTCACACGTGAAATAATTGCAATATCACGCACAGTTCCTTCTTTTATTCCCAAAGCACATTCATCACGGGGAATAATACCTCTCATACTACCGAGATTAACGTGCAGATTATGTTCATTATCGCAAAGCAAGGCTCTTGCTTCTGAAATTGTTCCCCTGAGCATTAATTCGTGAAGTGCAGCAGCCGAAAAAACAGAACCGCTTGTTATTTTATCATAAATTATCCTGCCCTCAGGTCTGTAATCTGTCATACCGACCGTCCTTTCAATTATTTGTACTGTAAATTAATATGTCACAGAAAAATTTTTAGAATAAAATATTCCATATATAAGTGAAATGTGTTATTATGTTATATGGAGGGTTTTCAGATGGATATTAAAGTCGGAGATAAAGTTGAAATGAAAAAACAGCATCCCTGCGGATGCCGTAATTTTGAAATTCTGAGAATCGGAATGGATTTTAAAATAAAATGCTGCGGTTGTGCACGTGAAGTTATGCAGCCGAGAGCAAAAATAGAAAAAAATATCAAGCGTATTATAAGCGAATAAGGATTATTATATGAAAAAAACGGAAATTCTCGCTCCTGTCGGAGGTAAAGAACAGCTCATCGCCGCAGTCAGATGCGGTGCTGATGCGGTATATCTCGGTACACAGCGCTTCAATGCAAGAAACAATGCAACAAACTTCGGTGAAAACGAACTCGCCGAAGCTGTCACCTATTGTCACGAAAGAAACGTTAAAGTATATGTCACAATGAATACACTTGTTACCGATAACGAGATATCTGACGTAATAAATGAAATAAAAGTTATAGCAAATAGCGGTGCTGATGCAGTTATCATTCAGGACCTTGCCGTGGCAGAGCTCTGGAAACAATACTGCCCTTCAATGCCTCTTCACGCATCAACCCAGATGACAATTCACAACTTAAGCGGTGCAAAAAAGGCTGAAGAACTCGGTTTCAGTCGTATTGTTCTTGCACGTGAACTGTCATTTGAAGAAATAAAGACAATTACCGGAAATGTGAATGCCGAAATTGAAGTTTTTGTTCACGGAGCACTCTGTATGAGTGTTTCGGGCACCTGTCTGCTCTCTTCGATGATAGGTTCAAGAAGCGGAAACAGAGGCAGATGCGCTCAGCCCTGCAGACTCAATTTCAATGTCAGCAACAGAGAATATGCACTCTCACTCAAAGATCTTTCACTTATTGAAAATATAAACGACCTTGCAGAAATCGGTGTAAAATCTTTCAAAATAGAAGGCAGAATGAAACGTCCCGAATACGTTGCTGCATCTGTGACAGCCGTCAGAAAAGCTCTGCAAAAAGAAAACGTTGATATGGATACGCTCAAGGCTGTTTTCTCACGAAGCGGCTTTACAAAAGGTTATTTCGAAGCAAAAAGAACGCTTGAAATGTTCGGTTACAGAAGACACGAAGACGTAACAGCCATGTCGGGTGTGCTCAGAGAACTCACACAATTATATAAAGATGAAATAAATAAGATTCCCGTTGATATTTCATTTTCAGCAGACAAAAACGGCTCATGTGCTGTTTTTTCAGACGGCATAAATGATGTGACAGTAACGGGTGATGTTCCCGCAGAAGCCCGTACAAAGCCTCTTGACAATGAATTTGTCAACAAATGCATGACAAAACTCGGCGGAACATATTTTTATGCAGATAACATCGTTACTCTTATTGACGACAATCTTTCACTTTCCGCATCACAGCTGAATAACATGCGCCGTGAAGGCATTGAAAAACTTTCTCTTTTAAGAAAACAGATTCAGCCGAAAGAAATTCATAGTCCCGAAGAAAAAAGAAGATCTTTCTCGGCATCAAACCGTTTGCAGACTTTCAGGCTCAGATTCGAATTGTTTGCACAGGCATTTGACGATGAAAAAGCCGATAAGATTATTCTGCCTATGACCGAAATATTAAATCATCCCGAAGCTGTTGAGCTTTTCGGCAGAAAACTTATCTGCGAACTGCCCTTCCTTGTGTTTGAAAATGACGAAGAAAAGTTTCTCTCCTGCCTTGAAAAACTGAAAAATACGGGTGTAAAAGAAGTTCTCGCAGACAACATCGGAACTCTTTCAGCAGCAAAGAAATACGGTTTCAGAATACACGGCGGTCACGGACTCAACGTGCTCAATTCCGTTTCTTTTGCAGAATATGAAAAGCTCGGATGTTCCGATATTACAGTATCTCCCGAACTTGCGATGCCTCTGTTCGCAAAAATAACAAACACAGTCCCGAAAGGGCTTTTAGGTTACGGTTTTCTGCCTCTTATGCGTTTCAGAGCCTGTCCTGCACAATCGGAAAAAGGCTGTGCAGGTTGCAGAGGACTTACCGTTATAAAAGACCGGCTCGGAATTGATTTCTACATTCTTTGTTCTTCAAAAAAATACTCATCACTTCTCAATTCCGTACCTCTTTATATCGGTGACAAGCCTTATGACAAGGCTGATTTCGTAACGCTTTATTTCACTTTTGAAAACCGTGAAAAATGCAAGAAAATATTCTCTGCCTTCACAGAAAAACAATCACTGAATATGAAAAAAACAGGCGGACTTTACTTCAGAGAACTTTTATGACACACTATAATTCATTGAATGAATACTGCCGCAAGGAATTCGGCAAAAAACTTTACAAATTATCACTTGAAGGTGCAACAACCTGTCCCAACCGTGACGGTACCGTTGGGACGGGCGGTTGCATTTTCTGTTCAGATGAGGGCTCGGGTGAATTTTCGGAAAAGCGTTGTAACGACATAAATCTGCAGATTGAAAATGCAAAAAAGAGGGTTGAACACAAGAATAAAAACGGTGGATATATCGCATATTTCCAGGGCTTCACAAACACATACGCTCCTCTTGATTTTCTTGAAAAAATCTATACTGATGCCGTATCACACCCCGATATTGACGTGCTTTCAATCGCAACAAGACCCGATTGTCTCGGTGACGATGTGCTTGAGCTTCTCAGAAAAATGAATAAAATAAAACCCGTCTGGGTTGAGCTCGGTTTTCAGACGTCAAACGAAAAATCTGCTCAGTTTATCAGAAGAGGATATAAAAACGAAGTCTTTTCCGAGGCTGTAAAAAAGCTCAACAGTATCGGCATAAAAGTTGTTGCCCACGTTATAATCGGTCTTCCCGACGAAACTTATGAAGATATGGCAAAAACCGTAAAATTTGTCTGCAATTGCGGAATATGGGGCATTAAACTGCACCTTCTTCACGTTCTCAAAGGCACAGACCTTGAAAAATTATATCTTGAAAACAGTTTCAGATGCCTTGAAATAAATGAATATATTGACATTATCTGTTCTCTTGTTGAAACAATTCCTGACAATATAATCATACATCGCCTTACGGGTGACGGTGACAAAAAGAAGCTTATCGCCCCCTTGTGGAGCACTAACAAACGCCTTGTTCTCAATGAACTTTCAAGAACTATGGACACAAAATGTATTCAACAAGGAAAACAATTGAAACAACATAAATAATTCCTTTTTTATTGAAATATTATAAATATATATATTAAAATACTTGACAATTTCTCTATAAAGTTATAATATATTATAGATAATGCATAAATATTTGTTTTTGCGTTATTTTCTGAATAGTTATCTTGACATTAAAGTCAGTTATTTCAGTAACAAAAATAAAAACACGGAGGTGTAAAAAGCATGAAATTAGTTCTGGCAATCATTCTTATTGTTGCAGCAGCTGTTGTTTTCGGTGTTGTCGGTTTTATTCTCGGCGGTGTTCACAGAAAAAGAGTTGCAGAAGCAGCTATCGGCTCAGCAACAGAAGAAGCTAACAGAATTGTCAGTCAGGCTGTTTCCGAAGCAGAATCCAAGAAAAAGGAAGCTATCCTCGAAGCGAAGGATGAAATACACAAACAGCGTAACGACCTTGAAAGAGAAATCAAGGAACGCCGTAACGAAGTCCAGAAGCAAGAAAGACGTCTTGTCCAGAAGGAAGAAAATCTTGACAGAAAGTCTGATAATCTTGAAAAGAAAGAAGAAACTCTTAACAAGAAAATCAAGGAAGCTGAAAATAAACTTACAGAAGTTGAAACCCTGAAAAAGAGTCAGTTCGATATGCTCGAAAAGATTTCAGGTTTCACAGCGGAACAGGCTAAGGAATTCCTTATCAAGAATCTTGAAGGTGAGCTCACTCACGAGAAAGCTCTCAAGATACTTGAAATTGAACAGCAGACTAAAGATGACGCAGAAAAAATTGCAAGAGATATAATTACCTCAGCAATTCAGAGATGTGCTGCAGACCACGCAGCAGAAGCTACCGTATCGGTAGTTGCTCTTCCCAATGATGAAATGAAGGGCAGAATTATCGGCCGTGAAGGCAGAAACATCAGAACACTTGAAACAATCACAGGTGTTGACCTTATCATTGATGACACACCTGAAGCTATTACAGTTTCAAGCTTTGATCCCGTAAGAAGGGAAATCGCAAGACTTACACTTGAAAAGCTCATTACAGACGGAAGAATTCATCCCACACGTATTGAGGAAATGTATGAAAAATCAAAGAGAGAAGTTGAGCAGAGCATCAAGCAGGCAGGTGACAGAGCTGTCATCGATGCAGGTGTAAACGGTCTCCACGGTGAACTTGTAAAGCTCATAGGCCGCCTTAAATACCGCACAAGTTACGGTCAGAATGTGCTTAACCACTCACTTGAAGTTTCTTACATTGCAGGTCTTATGGCTGCCGAAATCGGTGCAGACGTAAAACTTGCAAAACGAGCAGGTCTTCTCCACGATATCGGTAAGGCTCTCGACCATCAGCTCGACGGTTCACATATCGAGCTCGGTGTTGAATACGCAAAGAAATACAAAGAAAACGATGCTGTTGTTCATGCTATCCACGCTCACCACGGTGACGTTGAAGCAAAAACAGTTGTTGCATGTCTTGTTCAGGCTGCAGACGCTATCTCAGCTGCAAGACCCGGTGCAAGACGTGAAAATGTTCAGAACTACATCAAGCGTCTTGAAAAGCTGGAAGAAATTGCAACTTCATTCAATGGTGTTGAAAAGTCCTTCGCAATTCAGGCAGGCCGTGAAGTTCGTATTATGGTTAAGCCCGATGTTATTTCAGATGATCAGATGATTCTCGTTGCAAGAGATATCGTCAAAAAGATTGAGGATGAACTTGAATATCCCGGTCAGATCAAGGTGAATATAATCAGAGAAAGCAGAGCCTGCGACTACGCAAAGTAAAGGGCAGTTTCACTAAGCGAAGACCAAAAGAAAAAATAAAAACAACAAGCAGTTTACAGATATATACAGTCTGTAGACTGCTTTTAGTTTTTATTACAAGCCAATTTTAAAAGCATTTCTTTTTATCCGTTTTTTCCGACTCGACGTATTAATATACGCCTTTCGTCGAAAGAAAACGGATTCTTCATCTTATTGAAACTGCCCTTCCGCAGTTTTTTCTTGTTGACATATATTCTTATTTTTTGTATTATATATAGGGTGAAAACAAATGAAAATTCTTGCAATAGGCGATGTTGTAGGCACAAACGGTTGTGACTTTTTAAGAAAAACGTTGCCTTCATTCAAAAGGAATAACGGCATTGATCTGTGCATTGTGAACGGTGAAAATTCTGCTCAGGGCAACGGTATTCTGCCCCAGTCTGCAGAGCATCTTCTCACAAGCGGTGCAGATGTGATAACAACGGGCAACCACGCATTCAGACGCTTTGAAATATACAATAAATTTGACGAAGAGGGCTACCCTCTTATCCGTCCCGCTAACTTTTACAGAACGGCACACGGCAGAGGTTATTATATAATCGACAAGGGCTTTATCAAAATTGCAGTTGTAAATCTTTCGGGAACAGTTTATCTTGAGAATAACGACAATCCGTTTGACTGCATTGACCGTATCCTCGACGAGGTGAGTGACTGCAGAATAAAGATTGTTGATTTTCACGCAGAAGCCACAGCCGAAAAAAGAGCTATGGGCTTTTATCTTGACGGCAAGGTTTCAGCTGTTTTCGGCACACACACCCACGTTCAGACAAACGATGCACAGGTACTTCCTCTCGGTACGGGTTACATAACCGATATCGGTATGACGGGCCCTGTTCAGTCCGTACTCGGTATTACTCCTTCTCTGGCAATTGAAAAAATAAGAACAAATCTTCCCGTCAGATTTGAAAATCCCGACGGTGAATGCAAAATGGAGGGATGCATTTTTGAAATCGACAATAAAACAGGCAAAACAATTAAAGCGCAGACTGTTTCTGTCACATAAAACAATATCAATTCTTGCATTACTCTTTGCAGTTATTATGCTTTTCAGCAGTTGTGACGAAACCGTAATAACAACCGATTCTCCTACTTCACCCGACAAAAACACATATATCCCCGTTTCATCGGAGCATCTGAATATCGGCTATTCAAAAGCTGATTCACTCAACCCGTTTTTTATGACAACGGGCATAAACAATGATCTTGTTTCACTTGTTTTTGAGCCATTGTTCTATCTTGACGACTCATTCTGTGCAAGAAACGGGCTTGCCGCATCTTATTCTGTGCAGGATAACGTGCTGACAGTAAAACTCGATACATCAGCCGCATTCTCAGACGGTGTTCAGTTCTCATCAACAGACGTTCTTTACTCATATGAGAAAGCAAAAGCATCACAGAATTATAAAAGTGAGCTTTCGGGCATTCTGTCTGTTTCGGCAACAGCCGCCGATACGGTAGTTTTTACGCTGAGCAGCCCGTGCATAAATGCAGTTGATTCACTCACTTTCCCGATTGTAAAATCTGCAACCGCAGAAAATACGGCATACATCCCCATCGGCACAGGTTTATACAGCTATGTTGTGTCCGAAACAGAGGCAAGGCTTGATTACAACCCCTACTGCCGTAAACCACAGCCTAATATCGCAAAAGTCAAGCTTGTCCCGATAACCCCCGCATCAACACTTCTCCACACTCTTGAACTCGGCACAATAGACGCATATTTTGACGATTTCTCTCAGGGAAGTTATTCACAGGCAAATGCGGCTTCAACAAAAACAAACCTTTCAAATCTTGTTTTTCTCGGAATGAACAGCAACTCATACGGTCTGAATTCTGCAGAAGTAAGACAGGCTGTATATTTTGCAATAAACCGTCAGGCTGTTGTGAAAAATTCATTCAAAAAATATGCTGTTGCAAGTGCCGTACCTTATCATCCCGAATGGCACGTTCTTGAAGAATCAGATTATGATATTTCATTCTTAAATCTTGATTATTCTTCATCACAGACACTTCTCACTCAGGCAGGTATTGCAGGAACTCTGATCTACAATCTCATTGTTTATTCAGGCAACAACTTCAAAGTTGCCGCCGCAAAAGAAATTCAGGCAAGTCTTAAAAATATAGGCATAAATGTAATAATAAAAGAACTGACGTGGGATGAATACAATTCAGCCCTCACAGACAATGCATATGACCTTTATATTGGTGAAATAAAACTGCCCACAAATATGAATCTTTCAACATTGTTCAGTTCATCAGGCCCCGTAAAGGGTGTTTCACCTGCCGACACAACCTACTCGGCTTATGAAGAATTCTCAGCAGGAAAAATCACAATAGATGCATTCACACAGTCATTCCTGCAGAATATGCCGTTTGCCCCTATCTGTTTCAGAACGGGTGCTCTGATTTATTCAAACGACATCACACCTGCTGCCGACTGTGACACAGGAAATGCATACAAAAACGTATACGAATGGGAAATTCACAAAACAGGAGAGTCTTGATGACTCTTCTTTTTTTATTTTACTGCATACAACCTCGGAAAACTTCCAATATTTATAAATATAAAAATATCCGAGGTTATGAATGTGAACAATAAAACTCAGCTCAGCTATCCCGAAAAAACGATGTTTGAAATGGTGAAAATTGCTGCAGAAAGATATCCGTATGATGCTGCATTGAATTTTGAAGGAAGGATAACGTCCTATAAAAAGATGATTGAAAAAATTGAAAAAACGGCACGTGCTTTTCTTTCAATCGGCATAAAAGAGAACGATGTGGTAACAATCTGTATGCCCAACACACCGCAGGCTGTTGAAAGTCTTTATGCACTGAACCGTATCGGTGCTGTTGCGGCTTTTATTCATCCCCTTTCGGCTGTAAAAGAAATAAGTTATTATCTCAACCTTTCACAAAGCAGGACAATAATTGTCCCCGACCTGTTTTACGAAAATGTGATGAATGCCCTGGGAGATGTAAAGCAGAGCGCAAATGTCATTGTTGCCCGTATTCAGGATGAGTTATCCCCTCACTTGAAAATTGCATACACAATAAAAAAGGGAAAAGATTATCTCAGATTTCCCGATAACAGAGGCGGCATTTTATGGAAAGACTTTATAAAACAGGGTACGGATTCAGTAACCTTGCCACCCGTATCATACAAAAAAGATAAAACCGCAGTCATTCTTTTCAGCGGAGGCACAACGGGTATTTCAAAAGGCATCTGCCTTTCTGATATGAACTTCAATGCACTTGCTTTGCAGGCAAGAATTGCCATGAACTGTGAATTTCAGAGAGGGCTCAAAAATCTTTCAGCTATGCCGATTTTTCACGGTTTCGGGCTTGGAATCGGCATTCATATGGTTCTTGTTCACAGTGCCTGTTGCATATTACTGCCGCAATTCAACACAAAAATCTATGCACAGGCTATGAAAAAACGCAAGCCTGATTTCATTGCAGGCGTACCGACAATTTTCAAAATGCTTGTTGAATGCGATGAACTGAAAAACACCGATTTGTCTTATCTCAAAGGGATGTATGTGGGCGGTGATTCAATGCCCGTTGAACTGAAAAAGAAGGTTGATGCCTTTCTTAAAGACCACGGAGCCGATATTCAGGTGCGTGAGGGCTACGGACTGACCGAATGTGTGACTGCAAGCTGTCTTACGCCCAAAGACACTCACAAAGAAGGCAGTATCGGGCTCCCCTTTCCCGATACACTTTATAAAATTGTAACCCCGACAACGGAAAATGAAGTGCCGACGGGCGAAACAGGTGAAATCATAATAAGCGGTCCCACCGTTATGCTCGGTTATCTCAATAACGAAGATGAAACATCATTTACTCTGAGACGACATTCAGACGGCAGAATATGGCTTCACACGGGTGACCTCGGTTTTATTGATGATGACGGATATGTTTATTTCCGTCAACGTATAAAACGTATGATAATCACTTCGGGCTACAATGTTTATCCGTCACAGGTGGAAAAAGCAATTGAATCGCATCCCGATGTTGACTATTGCTGTGTTATCGGTGTTGAGGATGATTACAAAATGGAGAAAATCAAAGCTTTCATAGTAACTCACAACGGCGTGAATGAAAATGATGAACTGAAAAATGATATAAGAAATCATTGTAAAACACAGATTGCAAGATATGCAATCCCGAAGGAAATCGAATTCAGAAAAGAATTGCCGAAAACACTCGTCGGAAAGGTTGCTTATAAGAAATTAGAAGAAGCAGAAAAAGATGGAGAATAAAATAAATACAAACAAAAAAGACACCCTATTGGGTGTCTTTTTCTGGCGGAGCAGGAGAGACTCGAACTCTCGCACCGGGGGTTAGCCGGCCTCCGCCCTTAGCAGGGGCGCCTCGTCACCAACTTGAGTACTGCTCCTTGGTAACGTCTTTTTCTATTTTTGGATAAAAAAAATGGCGGAGAGAGTGGGATTCGAACCCACGGTACCCGTAAAGGTACGACGGTTTTCAAGACCGTTCCGTTATGACCACTTCGGTATCTCTCCATAATGCTAAATTATAATATCACATCATTTACTGTTTGTCAAGGGTATTTTTTAAATTTTCTTGCTTTTTTTATTAAAATGTGTTAAGCTGAAATCAACAAAAAAAACTACGGAAGGTGTTCAGAATGAAAAATATAGAATGTGCAATTTACGGTGCAGGCTCTCTCGGTACCGTTCTCGGTGCTTACATCACAAAAAACGGCGGTCAGGTTGACCTTATCAACCGTAACAAGGCCCATATCGGCGCGCTCAAAGAAAAAGGCGCAGTCATCAAAGGTACCGTTGAAATGACAGTTCCCGTTACAGCACTTACTCCCGACGAAATGACAAAGAAATACGATGTTATTTTCCTTATGACAAAACAGCTTCTCAACAAGGAAGTTGTCACTTTCCTTAAAGATTATATGACAGAAACAGGAGTTATCGTTACCCTTCAGAACGGTATCCCCGAGCCCGGTATTGCAGAAATCATCGGCGAAGAACACACAATGGGTTGTACAGTTGAATGGGGTGCAGAACTGACAGAACCCGGTGTATGCGTTCTCACAAGTGAACCCGACAGCCTTTCTTTCCACATGGGCAAGATGAAGGGCATCACAGACGAGCAGTTCAATATGGTTAAAGATATTCTTGAACTTATGTGTCCCGTTTACGAGGAGACAAACCTTATCGGCGCACGTTGGTCAAAGCTTCTTATCAATGCAACATTTTCAGGTCTGGGAACTGTTGTGGGCGGTACATTCGGTGATGTATCAGAAAATGCAGACGCAAGAAAAGTTGCAGTCCGTTGTATGAAAGAGTGTATTGACGTCGGTCACGCTGCAGGTGCCGAATTTGCACCTGTTCAGGGCAAGGATATTACAAAATTATTCTATTATACAAACCCCGTAAAACGTGCGGTTGCAACACTTCTTGTTCCCATCGCAATGAAAAAACACAGAGGTATTGTTCCCTCAATGCTTCAGGATATAAGACACGGTAAACCCTGTGAAGTTGATGCAATCAACGGTGTTGTCTGCGAATGGGGCAGAAAATGCGGCGTGCCTACTCCCATAAATGACAGAATCGTTGAAGTTATCAAAATGGAACAGGCAGACGAAAGAAAACCCGTTCCCTCAAACATCAGATTCTTTGACGATTTGCTTTGATATCACCGTAAAGGAGAATTCTTATGGGCAATAAGATTATCGTTGCAGGCGGCGGTCATGGCGGTATAACAGCCGGTATGCTTCTTGCAAAACACGGTTACGATGTAACTGTTTATGAAAAAAACACAAGAGAAAATATGGGGCATGACTGGACAGATATTTTTGATAAAAAGGGTTTTACTGCACTCGGACTCCCCTTGCCCGACAAATCACTCTGGAACTTAAAGCACGATATGACTTTCTACGGTCCCGCAATGGAAACGGCACTTCATCAGAACACTCCGATAGATCAGCTCGAAATTCAGATGGAGCGCAGAGATATATACAATTATATCATTGAACACGCAGAAAAAGCAGGCGTGAAGTTTGTTTACGGCTGTGAAATACTCGGTGCTGTTGTTTTCGGCAACAGAGTTGTGGGTATAAAGACAAATGACGGTGATGTTTACGCTGACCTCGTTATTGATGCGGCAGGTATGAATTCACCTGTCAGAAAATCTCTTCCCCATTGGCTCGGAATTCAGAATAATTCAATTGAATACGAGCAGTTCTATGTTTACAGAGCATTCTGGAACAAGACTGCAGAAGTTGACGACATAAATGCATTCAAAGTCCTTATGCTTCATGAAAACAAGCTCGGCATCACATGGGTTGCAACAGAAGAAGAACATACAGACGTACTTATAGGCAGATTCAAGCCCTTTGATATGGCTGAAGTTGACAGAACAATGGCTTCACTTCGTAAAGACAACGACAGTATCGGTACCGAAATTCAGCGTGGCGGTCAGTTTGTCAATATTCCTGTCCGTCAGCCTCTCGGCGTAATGGTTGCAGACGGTTATGCCGCAATTGGTGACAGCGCATTTATGACTGTGCCTATCATCGGTTCAGGTATCGCAAACAGCTTCAAGGCTGCAAGAATCCTTGCAGACGCTGTTATTGCTGACAGAGATAATGCATTCAGCGCCGAAACACTCTGGAAATATCAGACTGAATTTTACAAAAAAATCGGCAGCGGTCTTGCACCCCTTGCCTGTGTAAAACTTATGCTCACCCGTCTTGAAGGAAGTGAGCTCGATTACATATTCAGAACAGGTATTCTCAATGCAGACGATATGACAATCGGTGCAGATTCAACAAATCTTGCAGCTATGCTCGGCGGAATGAAACCTGCTGACATCGTTACAAAACTCAGAGGACTTATCAACAACACGGTTGTCCTTAAAAAGGTTGTCAGAATGGGCATTGAGCTCCTGAAAGCCACAGCAGTCACATCTGCAATGCCAAAAAAATATGAACGTAAGGCTGTTCTTAAATGGGTGAAGCAGTATAATAGTTGTTTTAAACACTAAACAATAATTTATCGGGCTCTTGCCCGACAAATTATTGTTTACCAAATACAAAGGAAGCATCTTCATGAAAAAATTTATTCCCGCACCGCTTGATTCGGGTTTGTTTGTCGATTATGCAAACGAGCTTAACAATGAATATGAACAGTGTCTTGACGAAGGGCTTGAAATCGAACAATACAAAGATTTACTCTTTACAATAAAAAATATGCCGAAAAGCGAATTTAAAGAGAAACTTGCCGATACGGTTGGCGAAATGATTCCCAATCTTCCGCAAAAACCTGATTTTCCTTACAATGAGCCGTCAGAGCTTTATGAAATCAAATCACTCCGTAATACTTCTTTATGGACAGCAAAAAAAGATGTTACTGACCTCGAAAAGAAAATTGCAGGTGCATGGCACGGCAGAATTTCAGGCTGTCTGCTGGGTAAACCCATTGAAGGAATAAGGGATGAACTTATCCCGTTTCTCAAAGACACAAACAACTATCCCATGCACAGATACATAACACGGGCAGACCTTACGGAAGATATTCTTTCAAAATATGAATATGATTTCAGAAGTAAATGCTACCCCGATAATATTGAGTGTGCTCCCGTTGATGATGACACAAATTATCCCGTGCTATATCAGCAGATAATTGAGAAATACAGCAGGGATTTCTCAAGTGATAATGTAATGTCTGAATGGCTGGTTTCACAGCCTGTAACAGCATATTACACAGCAGAAAGAGCTGCATATGTAAATGCTTTTCTCGGATATAAAACTCCTGACACGGCAGTAATACAAAACCCTTACCGCGAATGGATAGGTGCACAAATCAGAGGAGATTATTTCGGATATATCAACCCCGGTGAACCGGAAAAAGCGGCTACTATGGCATTCAAGGATGCTTGTGTTTCCCACATAAAAAACGGTATTTACGGCGAAATGTGGGCTTCGGCAATGATAGCCTGTGCAGCAGTCTGTGACACCGCAAAAGAAGCAATTCTCGGCGGTCTTTCACAGATTCCGTCAACATCAAGGCTTTATAAAGAGATAACTGAAATCATTGAAAAACACGAAAACGGCGCAACCCTTGATGACCTGTACAAATTTATTCACACAAAATATAACCACTATAATTCACATCATTGGTGCCATACAATTTCAAATGCACTGATAGTTACAACAGCACTCCTTTGCGGAGATGATGACTTCGGAAAATCAGTCTGCATGGCGGCACAATGCGGTTTTGATACAGACTGCAACGCAGCAACAGTCGGTTCTGTTGTTGGCATGCTTAAAGGCATTGATGCAATTGATGAATACTGGATAAAACCTCTTAACGGCAAACTGAAAACGCAGGTATTTGGCTGTGAGTGTGTCAACATTCAAGCTCTTATTGATACAACACTAAAACATATTACTATATAATTAAACAAAAAACAGACCCCAAAAGCTTTCGCTTTCGGGGTCTGTAATTATCTGCTATCTTGCAATTCTGATTACAGTTGCAGAATACTGCGGAACGGTATAATTGAACTGTCCCGAAACACCGTCAACAGAGAATTCTTCAAGTGTGCATACTTCTTCTGCACCGAGAATATTGTCATTATCAGGGCTGTCACCTGCAACCTGATAAACAGTTGCCTTTGATTTAACATCAGCATTTGCTATATCAATTGCAAATGTTCTGTCTGAATCTGTTACATTTACAAGCTTGATGATAATATCTCCGCTGTCATCAGTTGAAACAACCTGATAGCTTTCGGCATTTGCCTTCAATGCCGTATCATATTCAAACTGCTTTTCTCCATCGATGTAACCCTTGATTACAGTACCGTCAACTTCAATTTTTATTTCATATGTCACACCTGTTTCAACCGTAAAATCGGTTATTGTGCCTGGGATAGCATCTGTCTTTGTTCCGTTCTGAGTTCTCTGAAGTGCTGATTTTGTGTTACCCCATCCGCCGATATTCCAGTAAAAACAGTTGCTTTCATCTTCGACAAGGAACGGAATAAAGAACCCTTCTGCACCGTCTGTCTTTGTTGCTTCAAATGTGTATGTATAGTTTGCCCATTCTGTATAACCGAAATATGCAGATGTGCCGAGATCGTTATAAGGATGATCTGAAACTGACTGAACGGCCTTGCCGTCTGAAATCTTCCATTCACCCTCAGCAACCTTTTTCCAGTTCCACCAGAATGTCGGCATGCTGAAATCATCACTACCGAGAACTTCACCTGTTTTGTTATCTGTAACTTTCACGTTGTCAAATTCAACAGCTGTCCACCATGTGCCTAAGCCCACTGCGCCTTTAAGGTCTTCTGAGGGAATCTCAGCCCCCTCAAATTCAGTACCGAGAAGAGTTGTACCTGCATTTGTTGAGAAGAGCTTCTGCATATAATAGTTGATTGAAGCAGTTGAAGTGTTATTATTGAACCAGATAAGGTCAGGTGCCCAGTGAGTAGCGGTAAGATTACCGAAAAGAGGAGCATAAGCTGCCATCTCAACAATATCACCGTTGCGTTCAAGACCTGTCATATATGCCGCTTCGGCAAGTGCTGATTTAAGAGTATTTGACCACGATGCATATTCACCGAGGAAAACTTTTATTCCTCCGCCGTAAACAGTATCAAGCATACCCTCTGCGTCACGTGAATAGTTGTCTTCATCATAATAATCTGCGTGTGCCAGGAACCAAGAGGGGTCTCTGTAATAATGATGATCGGTTGCACCTGCAAATTCATCAATTGACATATTGTTTTCTTTTATGTAATCATAACCATTCACATAAGAATCGTAATAATTTGTGCTTGAAGTGCCTTCGTTTGCACCTGATGAATATATAAGCTCAAGCCCTTCATAAAGTTCAGGATTCTTTGCTTTTTCTTCATTGAATCTCTCAAGAAAAGCTTCGTATCTTTCAAAATAAACTTCGCCTTCGTTTTCGTTACCGATGCAGATGTATTTAAGTTCAAAAGGTTCGGGATGACCGAGAGAAGCTCTCACCTTACCCCACGTTGTATTTTTATCACCACGGCAGAATTCAACAAGATCAACCATATCCTGAAGGTACTGCTCGAATTCGGGAGTGTACATATCAACAGGGCCCATACCACGCATCTGACAGAAAAGACCGCAGTTGAGAACGGGAACACCTATTGCACCGATATCTTCTGCAAGAACAAAATATTCATAAAAGCCCAGTCCGTAACTCATATAACAGGGCAGAGGGTCTTCTGTCATTGAAAGATTTGTCCACAGATTAATACCGTAAGAACGTGTTGCAACATCACCATATGTTCCGTTGAATTCAAGAGGAAGTCCGTCAGGACCCGTGCCGATTGAATCTTTCCAGTTATAAGCTGAATTTTCATCATAACCTTCAATTACACAACCACCGGGGAAGCGCAGAAATGCAGGTTCAAGCTCTGCGAGTTTCTCTGCAAGGTCAGTTCTCATACCGTGATTTTTATATGTGGGCGGGAAAAGTGAAACCATATCAAGGCAGGCACTTCCCTTTCCGATAAGCACCTGAAGGTAAACGCCACTTGTTGCTGTAACTGAAGATTTAAGAGTTGCGCTGAGTTTCTGCCAGTCTGATGTTACACCTGAAACTGTTGTTTCTGCGGCAATCTTGTCACCTGCAACAAGTCTTACAGTGATGTCACCGTCATAACCGTCAACTGACTTTGCATAGACAGAAAAATCGTATGTGACACCCTCTTTGATTGCCATTCCGTCGAGGAAACCTCTGTTGGCAACACCTGCGGGGGCATCCGATGTGTTATTGATAACAAGATAGTTTGTATTATTGACATTCAGACCGCCTTCGGCATCACCGACCGTAACTTTTGCATCTGCCGTGCCTACCTGACTCCAGCCGTGCAATTCATCGTCAGCAGCAAGTTCACCGTATTCAAATGAACGGTTGATGACAAGTTCACCATACAGACCGCCGTCTGCGGCAAAGTTGATATCCTCAAAGAAAATACCGTAAAGCAGTTCGCTGATGTCGTGAACTTTACCGCCTGCGTCAATGCTTAATGTGTAATCGGCATTGTTTTTGTCATAAGCAGTAACAGTATTCTCTTCACCACGCTGAATATCGGACTCCTGAGCCGTACCGCCTGCGAGTCCGAGTGTCATCATAACACTCATAAACCACGCCGCAATTCTTCTGAGAAAAACAAGCAATGTAAATTTCATAAAATCAACTCCTGATTATAACGGATAAAAGAGCAGAACTGAGTCTGCCCTTTTTATTTTACAATATTAAGCCATGGGAACAAATGAGAATATCTTTTTAAAGAACTCAAAAATCATTCTGAAGAAATCACCGATTTTCTTTACAAATGCTTCAAAGCCTGAGAGTTTTTCGTAACCTTCAAGTGTTACGTTGTTGTCTGCAGGTGAGCTGTCTGTTGTAAATTCGGTAACAAGAGGACGGAGAACAACAGTAACGAGCATATCAATGCCTTCGATTCTTTCCATTGAGCTGCCTGCAAAACCGAGAAGTCCTTCGGGAACATCAGCACCTGTCCAGTTGATAACGAACCTGAGAACTGCTGTGTAATCTTCGGCTGAAACATCTTCAAGGCAATAACAGAGAACTGTTGCAACCCCGTTCATAAGAAGCTGAATTTCTGTGCTGTTTGCAGGATAGTATTCATCACCTACACAGTGTGCCTGATAGAGATTGATTGCAAGGTCGATAAGGTCTGAATATTCACTTGTGGGAAGAGTTTTGCCGTATTTTGCTGCAAGAGCAGAAAGATTATTGCCGTCTGCACCGTAGAATGGCATCTGGATTGACTCTGCGAGTTTATCACCGAGAGAAGTTATGATTCTTGCCATATCGGGATCTGCTTCGGGGTCAATATTAAGGAGATTGATAAGTGCTTTTGCATTTGTGTAACCTGTGAAGGTCTTGCGGAGACCTATCCACATAGTCTTTTTTGAATATTCGGTAAAGTTGCTTTCTGCAAGAGCCATAGCTTCATCTGAAAGACCTGCGGGAATAAGGGCTGTATCAACTTTATCAATATATTTTGCTGTGAATACAGCATTTTTGCCGAATGAAACTTCTCTGTAAGTGCAGGGATATGCATTGAGAGTGTTTGTAACAACATCATAAATCACGTTGCCTGCTGATGATGTGTGAGAAGCAATATCCTGATCGTGTGTGTGACCTGTGAAGATATATTTTACTCCGCCGTCTGCAAGAACATCTGCAAGTTCTGCTGAAGGAACAACTGCGCTTGAATGAATCATATCTGCAAGAACAAAATGCTCAACAAGATTGTGATGCATCATAGCAACAACTTTTTTGCCGTCTGCATTTGCCTTTTCAAGCTGTGTCTTTATCCAATTCAGTTCGTCTGCATCAATTTCAGGTTTACTGTCACCGGGAATGGTGCTGTCAATTGCAAGAAGTCTGAAATCGCCTGAAAGCTCTGCAACATAAGATGCATTATTTTCATTTACGGCAATTGCCTCACTGAAACCGAAAGCAGAATAAGTTGCTTTGAAGAAATCAAGATCAGATTTAAAGAAATCATGATTGCCGGGAACAACAAAAACTGATTTACCTGTTTCGGCTTCAAAAGTTGCAAGTTTTGCCGCCATAAGAAGATGTTCTTCTTCAGCACCTGCGTCAACAAGGTCACCGGGAAGGAGAATGAAATCAGCATCACTTTCAGCCGCTTTTTCAAGGAAAGCTGTAATGATAGCATTCGATTCGATTATAAGCTGACCTGATGAAGCAACGTGAGCCCACGCATTGGTCTGTGTATTTCCTGTATAGGGTTTATAAGCTTTTGCTGAGAGGTGAAGGTCGTTTGCAACAATAATTTTCATATCATCATCTGCTGCGAAGCTGACAAGTGAAAATGAAGTAAACAGCATTGCAATACAAAGCATAACAGAGATAATTTTTTTCATAAGTAAATACCCTTTCTGAAAAATTTCTTTTTATAAATATAGCATAAAGAACAACCAAAGTCAACAAAAAGTATATTTTTGTAAATTATTTTTCAGTAAATTAAAAGTTGTCGGAATTCCGACAACTTTTAAATCAGATAAGTCCTTTTTTAATCATTTCCTCGGCGGCAAGCATAATGCCGATTTTACCGCTGTGGAAGTTCAGTCCGCCCTGCATCCATACTGCAAAGGGCTCACGCAGAGGAGCATCGGCTGAAAGCTCGATTGATGAACCTGATGTAAATGCACCTGCCGCCATAATTACCTGACAGGGGTAACCGGGCATATCCCACGGCTCGGGAGTAACATAAGAGTCAATCGGTGATCCTTTCTGCAATCCCTGACAGAATGCAATAAGATTTTCGCTGTTTTTAAGCTTGATAGCCTGAATGATATCGTGCCTTGTTTCATCCGACGAGGGAGTTGTTTCAAAACCGAAGCCTTCAAAAAGTGATGCCGCAAAAACTGCTGTTTTGAGTGCTTCTCCTACAACGTGGGGGGCGTGGAAAAGTCCCATAAGGATTTCACGTGTGCTTTCGAGTGAAGCGCCTACCTCCTTGCCGAGAGAAGGAGTTGTGAGTCTGTATGAGCAAAGTTCAATAGCTTCTTTTGTACCTGCCATATAACCGCCGCACTTTGCAACACCGCCGCCGGGATTCTTGATAAGACTACCGACGATAAGGTCTGCACCCACGGCTGTGGGCTCAGTTTTCTCAACAAATTCACCGTAGCAGTTATCTACCATAACAAGTGCATCTGAATTTGCTCTTACAATTTCAATTGCCTTGCCGATTTCTGCAACAGAAAGGCTGTCACGCAGAGTGTAGCCTCTTGAGCGCTGAAGATAAACGAGCCTGATTTTATTTTCTTTTACAGCTTTTTCAATTTTCTCATAATCAAGATGTCCGTTTTCATCAAGGTCTGTCTGCAGATATGTAACACCGAAATCTGCAAGTGAGCCCTGTCCGTTTTTGCCGTCCATACCAATAACGGGGCAGATTGTATCATAAGGTCTGCCCGTGATACAAAGCATATTGTCACCGGGACGAAGAAGTGAGAAAAGCGCAATTCCCAGAGCATGTGTACCGCAGGCTATTGAATAACGGATGATTGCATCCTCTGCACCAAAAACATCGGCAACTATTTTATCTGCAAGTTCTCTGCCCGAGTCACCGTAACCGTAACCCGTTGAACCCCAGAGCTGAGTTTCACTCACTCTGTTTTCAATAAAAGCACTGAGAACTTTATGCTGATTATATTCTGTCATTTCATCGATACGTGCAAAAGCTCCCCTGGCTTTTTCAAGTGCTTTTTCCGCAGCAATATTCAGTCTGTCATCAAATTTAAAGAATTGGTTGTTCATATATATCCTTTCAGTCAATCGTGAATTCTTCACTTTTTCCGTCTGAATCCGTGAAGATTACGTCTGTTTTATCTTTTCTGAAAATGTAGCCCACACCTTTGTAATAATTATTACCCGGTTTTGAGCCTACAATCATAGTGCAGGGCTGACCGTGTGCATCAAGCTCACCGCCAACGGGGTAAATTCCCGTTCTGTGTAAGTGACCGCAGAGCATAAGGTCAGGCTTTATTTTTTCTTTTATTACTTTTGCCCAATAAGTGAACAAATCCTCTTCAATATTGAAAGGCTCGTTGTATTTCATAGTGAAAGGATTATGCACAACAACAAGCTTCTTCATAATTGAAGTATCCTTGTGACATTCACAGTCTGCAACCTTTTCAATAAACTCAGTTTCCTTTTCACGGAAATAATGACAACAGATTGTTTCACCGTATTCGGGATGAGAATCGGGCTTGTCCTCACCACAGTCAAGAGCAAGACCCCATATATTTCCCACTCTGAATGTAAAGAATGTATTCCCGTCAACATTAGGAATATAATCACAGAAAATCTCTGCGTATTTACCTCTTATATCGTGATTGCCTCTTACAAAAACTGCAGGAATATTGCCGCCCGTAATCTCACCGACTATCTCATAAATACTGTTGAAATACTCTTTTTTTCCGCAGTCGTTCGGAACATCACCGTTGAGAATGAGAAAATCAATCTTCCCGAATTCTTTTGCCGCTTTTACGGGCTCGGATACTCTGTTGTGAGTGTCTGCAATATGGTAACATCTGACCTCATCACCCGTTACGGGAGTAAAAGTATATTCATATTCCTCCACAGGATGCATCTTGTTGAAATATGCCTTACGTCTGCCTTTGATTTCCTGATTGAAAACGGTATATTTCTTTGCATCATCAAGAACTTTCATCGGCACAGTCACTTTATGAACAAGTGAAAGTGAACGCAGTACACCGTTTGACTCGTCGTAATAACATTTGTCCCCTATTTTTACCCACATAACAGATGCTTTTTTAACAGGCACAAATATCTGATATGTATCGCCTGCCGCAAAAACACAAGGGTTTGTCAGCAACATAAAATCACCTTATCATTTTATTGTTTATGTTTTTCAATAAATTCAATGCATCTTTTCCACGAATGACGTGAGAAGAAGTGCTTTGAATGAATCTTGAAGAAGCCTACCCTGCCGTCAAGCAGGCATTCACCTGCTTCAAGGTATTTCTCGGTATCTTTCATACCGTCAAGGCCTTCTTTTTCCCACATTTCTCCTGCCGCAAGGCAACAGAGCTGCTGTGACTCGGGGTCTGCCCAGAAATCCTGATCACACGAACCTACAAGCACAAAACGGGGTGCAATTGAAGCTAAAAGGTAATGCTGGTCAAATTCATCGGACTGATTATCTTTTGTATATTTAAAATAATTCTTACAGAACCAATAGGGGAAATTTTCAACTATATCTGAAATATTTTCGCCCCTGACACGCTCATGTCTGTGAATTGATTCTTTAATTTTACCCGTACTGCCGTGAGCAATCGAATCCCCCGCACAGCCTGCCGCATTTGAAAAAGCAAAAGTGAATCTTTCATCGGTCATAGCAGTATAAAGTGCTGTTTTGCCGAGCCTTGAATGACCTGATATAACAACATTTTTTTCATCAGTTGTATCAAGTGTGAGCGCATAGTCAAGAACACGCATAGCAGCCCACGCCCAGATGCCTATTTTTCCGCAGGTCGAATCTGTATTCTGACCTTCGGGAAGAAGCATCGGAGCGAGCCCCGTTGAAAAGTCACCGTCATCACTCGAAACATCCTTATAGCAGAAAAGAAGATAATCAACGTCATATTCGCTCATTTCTTCACGGGGAAAATAATGCGAATTTTCCATTGAATGAAAATTATTGACTATTATCAGAGGTCTTTTCTTGCCGTCTGTGTGCATAAGTCTGTCAATTCTGAATGTGTGGCTTTTATCTGCAATATCAATTGTCATATTGACATATGAAAAACTGACTTCACCACAACAATATCGCTCTTCAACTGTTTCGGGCTCCGAAACGCTGTAAGTAAACGGAACATCGGGCAGATATCCGTAAACTTCACGCTGCATAATTTCTTTCATTTCCTCCTTTGATTTAAGAGGAGGAAGTTTTCTTTTTTTAAGCTCCTGTGATAACATTACGAATCACCTTACAGCATTGAATTAATCTGTCTTCTCTTTTCAATAAGCCACTTTTCTGAGTGGGGATAATTCTTGTTATCAATGGGTGTATCAAGACCTTCATTAAGAATTTCAAGCACCTTTTCCCTGCCAATTTTCTTTTCAAGAAGACGGAGTGCTTCATAGTCCTGAATTGCATCATAGAATACCTTGAAACGGAGTGATGCATATGCTGTCCCGTCATCTGCAGGATAAAGCACAAATGAGTCACCTGCAGGGAATTTTCCGCCTGCATCCGTTACTTCAAAGGGATTGATATGTTCTTTTGAATACTGTGTGTTGTAGAAATTAAGTCCCCACTGAAGGAAGCCTTTTACGTCATAATGATACATAACAAAACCTAAAACTCTGTTTCTCAGAGAAGGCATTGCAATAAATCTGTTGGGCATATATTCTTTATAAGGTCCGCAGCAATAATATGTCCAGAGCTCGGGAACTTTGCCTGCAAATCTTTCAATATGGTCAAGACAGGGTACGGGAGTTTTTATAAGTCCTGTCTGATAAAAAACAAATGATGAAAGGGCATCAATAATCTTGAAATCACCGAAAAGCTCTTTCATAAGCAGGGCTGAACGTCTGTATTTCACAAGGTGTTCAGTTGAGGGCTCGTCTGATGTGTGGAACATTACTCTGTCACGGATGCCTTCTTTATCAATGAACTCAATAAGAGCCTTTGCAAACTGACGGAGGAAATCTACATATCTCTTACCCTGAGCATTTGTTTCCCAACCGAAAATACGCTTATAGCCGTCTGTTGTTTCTGCCATAATTTTAGGTGCGTGTGCAGCTCCCCACTGAGTAAAGAGGTGTGAAAACTCAATATACTTCATTCCGCATGAGAATGCAAGGTCAATCCATCTTTTGAGTTTGTCAAAACCGAATGTATACTGATAGTTGTATCTCTTTACGTCAACAAGCTGAACTGTTGTTCTTTCACCGCCTACTTCCGTGTCAAGAGGAGGAGTAAAGAGCGGAGTGAGAATGAAGTTGATGCCGTGTGCATTTGCGGCTTTCATGAAGTTCTCAATATATTTCCAATGCTCTTCGCTCCATACAGGAACATTATAGAAATCTGCAAGACAGTCTGAATGGAACCAATGTGTACATGTAAGAGTCTGCTCATCGAGTGACGCAGATGCAATTTCTGTTTTAAGAGTAACTGTTTCTTCTGCTTCCTTTGTTTTGACAGTAACAGAAATTTCCTTTTCATTTTCTGCTGTATATTCACACCATACAGCCGTCCATTCATTGGCTTTGAGGCTGACCACACCGTCAAGAGGCACAAGAACATCGGGATAATAACCCTTCATAGCATTTCTTACATAATAATCGTCATGATCATCATCTGCAAGATGCTCTGCAGGAACAAATACAATCTTGAATATTTTAAGATTCTTACAATCCGTATCAAATGTTGCTTCCGTATCCTTTTCAGGTTTTACGGCAATAATAAACGATGTTCTCTCTTTTTTAAGACAACTGAGTGTATCGATTTCATATTCACCGCATATTTCATTACAGAAAACTTTTGCAAGTGATGACAAAACTTTAATTTCCATAATTTCTTCTTCCTTTCTTTCAGAAAAAATTGTTTTTATTTTTATATATTCTTCTGAAAATACAATATAATAATAGCATATAATAACCAATAAAGTAAAGATATATTTAAAGAATCAGCCTTACAATTTTGCTATATATTTCTTGTATAAAAGAAATATATATGTTATAATAAATTATTACATTTACGGAGGCATATCAATGAATAAAGGTGCAATTATTCTTGCTTCACAGAATGAAAAACTCATAAATTCAGACAAACCGAAAGCAATATGTGAAATTCTTTTTGAACCTATAATCTGCCGTGTTATTTCAGCAGTAAAAACTGCGGAAATTGAAGATATCTGCATTGTGACTGATAACGATACTGTCAGAAAAATATCTGATGACGGCACGGTTGAATTCAGCAATTCAATCAACTGCATTGGTGATTTTATAAACAGTCACCCGGACTCTGATATTCTTCTTATTAACGGCACATTACCTTTTGCAGATGCCCGCACAATTTCTTCGGCAATGGCTTTTCACAAGGAAAAAGGTAATAATGTTACGGCAATTACCGTTGACGGCAGTATTCCTGAAGACAGATATGCCCTTATTTTCAAAGCAGATGGGTTTGACGGTGTTTTCGGTTATTCAGGCTTATTAAAAACTGAAAAAATCAGCTTCAACACAGATAATAACAGATTTTTTGTGGCACCCGACACTTATAAGCAACTCAATGAAATAAATGAAGCATTACGGATTGAAATGCTTGAAAAACTTATGGATTCGGGTGTTGACATTCCGTGCAAAGACGGTATAATAATAGGTCCCGGCTGTAAAATAGGTGCCGACACAAAGATACTTCCAAACACAATAATTCACGGCAATGTTACAATCGGTGAGAATTGTGTTATAGGTCCGAACTCATATGTTTACAATGCTGAAATCGGTAACGGTGTTTCATTCAACAATTCACAGATAAAAAATGCAAAAATAATGAACAATGCAGATATCGGTCCGTTTGCTCACATCCGTCCCGATGCTGTTATCGGTGACAATGTGCATCTGGGTAACTTTACGGAAGTCAAGAATTCCGTTATAGATACAGGTACAAAGGTGTCACATCTGACTTATGTAGGAGATTCCGATGTAGGCAAGGATGTAAACTTCGGTTGCGGTGTTGTAACGGTTAATTTCACGGGAAAAACAAAACACCGTACCGTTATAAAAGACAATGCATTCATCGGATGCAACACAAATCTTGTAGCCCCCGTCACCGTAGGTAAAAATTCCTACACGGCGGCAGGCTCAACAATTACGGAAGATGTGCCCGATAACACACTTGCACTTGCAAGACAAAGACAGATAAACAAAGAAGGCTGGGTCAAAGAAAAACAGCCTTACAGAAAGAAAGTATAATAAAAACAAAAGGAATAATAAAAATGGCATTTTTCAAGAAAAAAGAAAAGAAAATTTCTATGCCCGTTTCGGGACCCGTTGAATTCATCATTGCAGGGCTCGGAAATCCCGGCAAAGAATACGAGCTTACAAGACACAATGCAGGTTTTCTCACACTTGATATCCTTGCAAACCGTGAGGGATTCACAACGGACAGAATCAAGTATAAATCAGTATGTGCAGATGTTATGATTAACGGTCACAGATGTCTTGTTATGCGTCCTCAGACCTATATGAACAATTCAGGTGAAGCCATAAAGGAAGCGGCTTCATTCTATAAAATACCCCCTGAGAGATGTATTGTTATCTTTGATGATATCGACATTTCTCTCGGTGCTCTCAGAGTAAAAAGAAAAGGCTCTGCAGGAACACATAATGGTATAAAGAGTATTATCTATCATCTCAATTCCGATAATTTCCCCCGCATAAAAATCGGTGTAGGTGCAAAACCTCATCCCGATTATGACCTCAAAGATTACGTGCTGAGTTCATTCTCAAAACAGGAGCAGGAAACACTCAGAAAGACAATGGAAAAGGCCTGTGACGCTGTTGAGCTTATTGTCGGCGGTGACGTTGACAAAGCAATGATGACCTGCCAGATAAAATAATTTACATAAAGGTGAGTTTATGTCTTCTTTTTCGTCCCTCTTTCAGGGGAGCAACGAATATGCATCAATAGAATACAGCATAAAGAAAAAGAGTCTTCCTCTGGGCGTACTGGGTCTGTCCCTGACACCGAAGGCTCACCTTGTTCATGCCCTTTGTGAGAATACTGGCAGAAAAGCGCTCGTTATTACAAATGACGAAGCAACTGCAACAAAAATTACGGCAGACCTTAACGCAATGGGTACAAATGCTGTGCTTTTCCCCGCAACAGACAGGGATTTCAGAAGCACAGAAAGCCGTTCAAGAGAATATGAAAGAAAAAGACTCGGCGTGCTCTCGCTGACGGCAGAGGGTATGGTTGATGCCGTCGTATGCAGTATCGAAGCCGCAATGCAGCTGACTATTCCCAAAAATGTGCTCAGGGAAAAGTCAGTCGTGCTGAAAAACGGATTTGATGCCGAGCCCGAAAGAGTCGTTTCTGCCCTTTCTGCGGCAGGTTATGTCCGTACTGATATGGTCGAGGGCGAAGGTCAGTTTGCAATAAGAGGTTCAATCCTCGATTTTTACCCTCCCGATTGTTCATCCCCCGTGCGTGTGGAATTCTGGGGTGACACCATTGATTCAATGGCACATTTCGACATTATCTCTCAGAGAAGAGGCGAGAATGCCGATGAAATCAGAATAACTCCCGCAACGGAAATTATTTTTGACGACAACCTCGCATTCGCTGAAAAAATTGAAGAACTTGCAAACTCACTCAAGGGTAAAAAGCACGATAAAGTCAGAGAAAGCCTTTATGCCGACGCTGATATGCTCAAAAGCGGTGTAAGACTCGGTTCAACCGACAAATACCTCAATCTTGCTTACGAAAAATGTGACACTATTTTTGATTACTGCGAAGATTTTATGCTTTTCTCGGCAGATTCCCACAATGTAAAAGAGCGTGCCGCATCTGCAACAAAGCTTTATAACGAAGACATAAAAATGATGTTTGAAGACGGTGTGCTGTGCAAAGGTCTTGACACATTCTCAATCAAATGGAGTGACATCGTTTCATATTATGAAAAAATGGGTGTGGTTTACCTCGACAATTTTGCCAGAGGTTCATTTGACACGCCCGTAAAAGAACTTGTCACAATGAATGTCCGTCAGTCATCCCCCTGGGAAGGCTCACTTACTGTCCTTACGGATGACCTTCGTCCCGACATTACAAGGGGTTGCACGGCAGTTGTTCTTGCAGGTACCGACAAGGCGGCAAAGAGTCTTTGCGAAGACCTGAATGATGACGGATTTGCCTGTAACTATTTCCCGAAGATGCCTTCATTTTTCATAAAAGGTCAGGTCAACATTGTTGCAGGTGCACTCAGCTTCAGTATGGATTATCCCGGTGAGAAAATTCGTATTATCACTTCGGGCAGATACAGGACAGAGGGTATAAAACAGAAAGTAAAGAAAAACAAATTCCACGATATAAGTCAGGGGCTTCACTCAATCGAGGAGCTTCACAAGGGCGATTATGTCGTTCATTCCGTCCACGGTATCGGTATTTTTGACGGCATAGTCGATATGACAATGTCAGGAGTGCGTAAGGATTACATAAAGATTAAGTATGTGGGCGCAGAGGTGCTTTACGTACCTGTCACACAGCTTGACCTTGTTTCAAAATACATCGGTCCCCACGACGACAGCGGTAAGGGTGTTAAAATAAATAAGCTCGGCTCCGACACCTGGGTCAAGACAAAACAGCGTGTCAAAGGCGCCGTAAAGGATATGGCAAAGGAGCTTCTTGCCCTTTATGCAAAGCGTCATAACACGTCAGGTTTTGCTTTTTCACCCGATATTGATATGCAGAGTGACTTTGAACGCCGTTTTGAGTTTGACGAAACGGACGACCAGCTCCGTTGTATTTATGAAATCAAACAGGATATGGAAAAACCCTATCCTATGGACAGACTTCTCTGTGGTGATGTAGGTTTCGGCAAAACAGAAGTTGCGCTCAGAGCTGCATTCAAGTGCATTGCAGACGGCAAACAATGTGCGATTCTCGTCCCCACAACAATTCTTGCACTTCAGCATTACAGGACACTTATGCGCCGTTTCGAGGGCTTCCCTGTAAGGATTGAAATGCTTTCACGTTTCCGTAATGCAAAACAGCAGAAAAAGATAATTGAAGAAGTCAACAAAGGTTATATCGACATAATTGTCGGCACACACAGAATCATTTCAAAAGACCTTGAATTCAGAGATTTAGGTCTTGTTATCATAGACGAAGAACAGCGTTTCGGTGTTGCGCAGAAAGAAAAGTTCAAAACTGTTTTTCCGTCGGTTGACGTGCTGACGCTTTCGGCTACACCTATTCCCAGAACACTCAATATGGCTATGACGGGCATCCGTGATATGTCTGTAATTGAAGAAGCGCCCCTTGACCGTTCACCCGTTCAGACCTATGTTCTCGAACACGATATGGGCATCCTTGCCGAGGCAATGGAAAAGGAGCTCCGCCGTGGCGGTCAGATTTATTACCTTTACAACAAGGTTGAGGATATTGACGAGAAGGCGGCTGAAATCAGAACATTCCTGCCGGAGGCAAATATTGCCGTTGCTCACGGCAAAATGAACGAAAATGAGCTCAGCGAGGTATGGCGACAGCTCATTGACGGTGAAATTCAGATTCTCGTATGCACAACAATCATCGAAACAGGCGTCGACGTGCCCAACGTCAACACGCTGATAATTGAAAATGCCGATTGGATGGGACTTTCACAGCTTCATCAGATACGAGGCAGAGTCGGTCGTTCATCAAGACGCGGCTTTGCATATTTCACATTCAGACGCGGTAAGGAGCTTTCCGAAATTGCACAGCGCAGACTTTCCGCAATCCGTGAATATACGGAATTCGGCTCAGGTTTCAAAATTGCGATGAAAGACCTTGAAATCAGAGGTGCAGGTAATATTCTCGGTGCAAAACAGCACGGTCACCTTGAAGCTGTCGGCTATGATATGTATCTGCAGATGCTTTCAGAAGCCGTAACCGAGGAGCAGACAAATGAAGTGAAAGAACCTCAGCGTGAGTGTCTTGTTGACATCAGAATTGATGCTCACATTCCCGAAAGCTATATCGATTCCGTACCTCAGCGTCTTGCGATGTACAGAAAAATAGCCTCCGTCAGAAGTGAGGACTCTGCGGAGGATGTAATTGATGAGCTGATTGACCGTTACGGTGACGTGCCTGAAAGCGTAAACGGACTTATCACCGTTTCACTTATAAGAAATTCTGCGATGAAGCACAAAATCTATGAAATCAGGCAGAATAATGACAATCTGCTTCTTTATTCAGATGAAATTGATGCTGAAAAAGTGGCAATTCTTGCAAAAGCGATGCGTGGAAGAATCCTTGTCAGCGCCGCATCAAAACCCTATATATCAGTAAAAATCGCAAAAAATGAGAAGTCACTTGACACATTAAGGCTTGTAATGAAATTGCTTGATACTGAATAGTTCAAAGGGCAGACTGATTTTTCAGTCTGCCCTGTCTTTTTCCGGTTACATATAAAACATAGGATCCATAGCTGTGAATGTGTATGCTGCCACCATTACAGCCACCATAATTATATAGAAAACAAAACCGATTATAAACGAAATAAGTGCCCATTTGCCGACGGCTTTTGCTCTTTTCGGTGTTGTGTCCTTCCACACAAGGTAAAGTATAAGACCTACAATGGGAATGAAAAATCCGAGAGCATTAAAACCTGCCGAAGGAACATCGGGTACAGGCGGATTATAACCGTAAGGCGGCTGATTGCCGTAATACTGCCCGTTGCCGTAAGGCTGCTGATAGTATCCGTTATTATAATTCTGTGTATTCTGCCCGTTACCCGCTGCAGGTGTGCCGCAATAAGGACAGAAGTTCATATCATTCTGGAATTCTTTTCCGCAAGATGTGCAAAACATAATATACCCTCCAATACATTTACTTGCAATTTCATAATATATTATTTTTTGCGAAATGTCAATAAAAAAGAAAAACTGCCGGAGTAACCGACAGTTTATAATTTCTCAATAAGCATTTTTACTGAATTTTCGATAGATGAGCCTGTGCAGTCAATAACCACATCTGCATATTTATCGTAGAGTGGTTTTCTTTCGTCGAATGCATCTGCAAGGCTTTTTCCGTTTTTGAGCACGATACCCCTTGTTGTGATATTTGTTACTCTTTTTTCAATCTCGTTGAAATCAACGTGCAGATAAACGATTTTTCCGTTTTTCCTGAAGTGTTCCATTGCTTTTTCAGAGTATACAGCACTTCCGCCCGTTGCAATAACGGTGTTTTCTTCGTTTACGGTCAACAGGATTTCCTCTTCAAGCCTTAAAAATTCCTCTGTACCGTCGTTATCAATTATATCCTGAAGAAGTCTTTTTGTTTTCTGTTGAATTATGATATCCGTGTCAACAAAAAGTTTACCCATTGCCTTTGCAAGTAACACTCCGAGTGTGCTTTTTCCCGCACCGGGCATACCGATAAGTATAATATTATTCATTATTTATGCTCCGCAATAAACTTTTCGAGAATATCAGCTGCTTCACCGACAATTTCCTTACAGGGACGTTTTTTATAATATTCTGCTGTTCTCTTTTCGGGGACAGGGCTTTTTTCATCGTTTTCGGGAAGATTGAGAAGTTCGTGACAAACATAAGAGCCGTTTCTTGATTTGAATTCAAGTACGATTGACTGAATATCCTTGTACCAGTCCATTTTTGACTCATTGTCTGTGGGACTGTCATAGCCGAACATCATATTTGCAACAAGCACCATTCCGCTGACGGCACCGCAGACTTCACGGAGTCTTCCGAAACCGCCGCCGAAACCTGATGACATTTTTACCATTGTTTCCTTTGAAACACCGACTTCATCACAGAAAGCGGCAGAAACTGCCTGCGCACAGTTGAAGCCTTCTTCAAAAAGTGCAATCGCTGTGTCTCTTTTGCTCATTTATGCACCCTCCACGGCGTCTGCAACCTTTTCAAGCCAGTCACCCTCAAAGAGTTCAATAAGTCCTCGGTCAACCTGAGAAGCAAAATCGGGGTCAATGGGGATTCTTGCAATCTGAGGAATATTATGTGCAGCAGCAATTCTTTCAAGGTTGCTTTCACCGAAGATGAAATGCTTTTTGCCGCAATCGGGACATTCGAAATATGACATATTCTCAACAATACCGAGAACGGGAATGTTCATCATCTTTGCCATATTCACAGCCTTTGTAACAATCATTGAAACAAGGTCCTGAGGTGATGTGACGATGATGATTCCGTCAACGGGGAGTGACTGGAAAACAGTAAGGGGTACGTCACCTGTTCCGGGAGGCATATCGACAAACATAAAGTCAATATCCTTCCAGATAACGTCTGACCAGAACTGCTTGACAACACCTGCAATAACGGGACCTCTCCATACAACGGGGTCTGTTTCGTTTTCCATAAGAAGGTTGATTGACATAATGTCAATGCCTGTTTTTGATGTTGCGGGGAAAAGCTCTGTTTCGGTGCCTGTTGCTCTTTCATGAATACCGAAAGACTGAGGAATAGAGGGACCTGTAATATCAGCATCGAGAACAGCTGACTTGAAACCTCTTCTCTGCATTGAAACAGCCATCATTGATGTGACAAGTGACTTGCCGACACCGCCTTTGCCGCTGACAACACCGATAACTTTCTTTACAGAACTTGCGTCGTTGAGTTTTTCTTTGGGAATACCGCCTTCACGGCTTGAACAGTTCGCTGAACAGGAACTGCAATCATGTGTACATTCGCTCATTTTAATTTTGCCTCCGAGTATATTTATTAATTGTCCGCTAAAAATTCACAGACAGTTGAATTTGCCATTCTTCTTGAATACCAGACTGCCACACGAACGAAGTCTGCCCAGTCTTTTGTTTCAAGACAACATTTTGTGCTGATTTTTGTTATTTTCTTTTCAAGGTCAATATCTTCATTACCGCCGAAAAATGTATTGAAGAAAGATGCAAAATCGTAAGAAAAGTCCTTTGTTTCATTCTCTTTCACAGGCTTGTTCATTATAAACTGCTGGAAAGAAAGAATTTCGTTGGTGAAATTCTTGTCACCCGTGATGTCTTCAACGTAAATTTTAAGTTCGGGGAAGAATTTGTCTTCGTCAATAAGACACTTAGAGAAGAGCATTTCATCAGGCTCATATATAATGTGTCCGAAACGGTCATCAATCATTCCGATTGCTCCGTTTTTGTTTGCAACACCTGAAAAATGCTCACGGAATGAAGTCCATAAGTTATGAATGAATTCCGATGACTTGTCGCTGAGGGCCTTTTCAATAAATCCGTTGTAGAAATCATAATATGAAATATTTCTGCATTTTCTCAGTGCTACTGCAATATATCTTGTCAGTCCGAGTGCGTGAAGTGCCTGCACCGTGACTGCGAAAAGATAAGTTTTTTCCCAATCGGAAACACTCATTGTGCTTGTGGAAACAATAAGTGATGAAAACTCATCGATATCTTCTTTCACCGTGTCGGGATTGATATGATACTGTATAAATCTGTTATGGACAGTTTTAATCTGATATTTTTCAATATATTCACGGCTTCCGAGAAGTGAATTGGGAATAAGCTCGCAGGGGTAGACGTTTATTGCGCTGTGCTGACCGCTTTCAAGGACCTTGCATATACCCTTTGCAAAGCTTTCGTAAGTTTCACCGGGAAGACCGAGAATCAGCTCTGTATAAGTGGGAATATTCTCTTTTGCATAGAAATTGACAAGGTCTGAATAATACTCCATATCAAGATTTTTTCTGCCGATGATTTCAAGTACCTCGGGAGAAACACTCTGCAGGGAAATTGTCTGTGCCTTGCTCATATTGTTGTCAACAAGAAGTTTGCTGATTTTTCCCACAACATCAAATTTGTTCTTTGTGAAATTGACTTTGAATTTTTGCGGATAACCTGTCTGCTGTTTAAGCGTTGCCATATATTCTGCAATTTCAAGATCACGGTTAAAAAGACCGAAGTTTGCATCACAGCCGTAAACATATTCAATCTTCTTTTCTGCAATCCAGTCAAGCTCGGCTTTTACTTTTTCCATAGAAAAAAGTCTTACCTTGCATTTAAGAAATCCCCAGTCGCAGAAAGCACACTGATTGGGGCATCCTCTGTTTGTTTCAAGGAGCGCCGAAAATGAAATTCCGTCGTCCATTATGTTATCAAAAATTCCCTCAAGATAGGGTGACGGGTAGTCAGTTGTTTCGGGGTTTTTCTTCGGTGTGGTGACAAAACCGTCACAGCTTCTGAATGAGATATTATTTATATTTTCAAGAGGTGTATTGTCGGAAAGAGCAAGAAGAATTTCTTTGAAAGCTTCTTCACCGCCGCCGTGAATGAGAATGTCGGCTGTGGGAATTTCAGAAAGCTGATGACTGTCGGGTGCGATATGATGACCGCCGAAAACAGTGATGCAATCGGGATATTTTTCTTTGAGCACCTTTGAAAATGCAATATTGTATTCGATATTCCAGATATAGCAGGAGAATCCCACAAGATAAGGATTATCGAGCTTTTCAACAGCTTTTTCAATATTCTCACGGGTATAGATAAACTTGCCGAGTTTGTACTCAGCCTTCACTTTTTCATCTGCCCACGAATAAGCGGCCAAACAGCCTGCCGCATAGGGAAGATATGCATTTTTCTTTTCGCCTTCACCATAAACGGTAGAAACCTGAACAAGATAAACATTCTTCATACAATTCCCTCTTTTCAACAGAAAATTATATCATACAACATCCTTTATGTCAAACAAGTGTTGAAAAAAATTAAAATTTATTATATAATGTAAAATGAAAAAAGAGGTGAGCCGGATGAAAAATATTTATATGGTACAGGTTGGTTTTTCTTTTGATAAATCAGTCTATCTGCCTTACAGCGTTGCAACCATTATTTCTTACTGTAAGAGCATTCCTGAAATAAAAGAAAAGTATCATTTTCCGAAACCGATTTATAAAAGAGATAAGATTTCAGATATTGTTGAGTCACTCGATAGTCCGTATATGATGGGCTTCTCCTGCTATCTCTGGAACACAAATTTCAATCTGGCTCTCGCAAAAGCCGTTAAAGAGAAATATCCCGATTGCATTATTGTTTTCGGCGGTCACAACACACCTGAAGACGGCTCAATGCTCAGCCACGAAAACTGTATAGACATCATTATGACAGGTGAAGGTGAAGAAACATTTGCTTCACTTCTTACAGAAGAAACTTTCGATAACTGCCCGAATATTTATTACAGAAAAAACGGTGAAATCGTAAAGACTTATGAAAAGTTCTATGACGACATCTCCCATTACCCCTCACCTTTCCTTGACGGCACTCTTGATGAGGTAATTGATAACGATCCCGACACCGATTTCCTTTCAGTACTTGAAACAAACAGAGGTTGTCCTTTCAGCTGTGCTTATTGTGATTGGTGTGCAAAGAAAAGTGTGCGTCAGTTCCCGATTGAAAAGGTCAATGCGGAAATCAAATGGCTTTCAGACCACAAAATTGAATATATATTCTGTGCCGATGCGAATTTCGGGCTTTTGGAGCGTGATGAAGAAATTATCGACACACTTATTTCTTATAAAAAGGAAACGGGTTATCCTGATGTCTTCCGTTGCTGCTACACCAAAAACAGCAACGACAGAGTTTTCAGAATGTGTAAAAAGCTTAACGAATACGGTATGGACAAAGGCGCTACTCTTGCTTATCAGTCGCTTTCGGAAGAAGTGCTTGAAAACATCGGCAGAAAAAACCTTTCTATGGAATATTTCTCCGATCTTCTGCATAAATACAACGAAGCAGGAATTCCTTCATATTCAGAGCTTATTCTCGGTCTTCCCGGTGAAACAAAAGACTCATTCTGCAAGGGTCTTTGCACACTCCTTGACCACGGGCAGCATAATTCCGTAAGTGTTTACTACTGCGAAGTGCTTCCCAACTCCCCCTTGGGCAAGAAAGATATGCTCGAAAAATATGATATCGAAGTGGCAACGGTCAAATTCAATCATATTCACTCCGCTAATGATATCAAAGAAGAGGTTGAAGAGTATTCAAACATCATACGTTCGACATCAACAATGAGCAGAAATGACTGGGTTGATACAAATATGTTCTCGGTCTGCCTTCAGGCTTTCCATTCTCTCGGTCTTCTCAGATGCTTTGCGCTGTATCTCCGATATGAAAAAAATGTGTCATATTATGACTTCTATTCGTCACTTCTCAGCTACATTATGAACACAGATAAAGGTTTTCTTCATTCACTTTTTTCCTCTTTCAGGGATAAATACGAAACAAGCGAAGACGGTGATTGGAATTACTTCAATGAAGAACTCGGCAATATTATCTGGTTCTTTGAAGAAGGTGCATTCATTGAATGCATAAAGAATTATGACGAATATAAAAAGAGTATTCTGCCCTTTATCAGAAGCTTCGGAATTGATGAAGAAATGTTCGGTGAAATTGAAAAATATCAGGACAATATCCTGAAAACTCCTTTCAGACAGGAGTATGATTTTACACTGAAATATGACCTTCACACATATTTTTCACTTCTTATGCAGGGCAAAAAAGCAAGTCCCGAAAAGAAAGAAACTTCATATTCTTTCCGTCAGGACAAGCTGTTTGAGTCGTGGCACGACTTTGCGAAATTCACCGTATGGTACGGAAGACGCAAAGGCGCATCAACATTTATGAATGAGATTATATAATAAACAACAATTTGTCGGGCTGATGCCCGACAAATTCTGATTTACCTTAATAAAGGAGTCTTTTTATGATTAACCCCATAAGCAATATTGCAAAGACATATCATGCTGACCCGGAAGCGAGAATATATAACGGAAAATATTATATTTACGCTACAAAATCAAGGGCATACAGTCAGCAGGACAATATTGACCTGTATGTCAGCGAAGACGGTGAAAAGTGGAAAGAAATCCGTAATATAATTGATATGTCTACTTTTTCTTATGCGTGGCAGGCTGTATGGGCACCCTCAATTGTTGAAAAAGACGGACTGTATTATCTGATTTTTGCCGTAAATGATATTCAGAATGATGAGGAAGAAGGCGGACTTCAGGTTGCTGTTTCCTCTTCACCCGAAGGTCCTTTTGTCAATCACATCGGAACACATCTTGTCGGCAGATTCATAAATGGTGCTCAGCCCATTGACGCCCATTTCTTTAAGGATGACGACGGAAAAATATATCTTTTCTACGGCGGATGGGGGCATTGCAACGTATGTCTTATGAATGATACTATGGATGGTTTTGTGCCTCTTCCCGACGGTGAATTGTTCAGAGAAATCACACCTCCCGAATATTGCGAAGCGCCTTGTATGTTCAGAAAAGACGGAAAATATCATTTTATGTGGTCTGCAGGAGGTTGGGGCGATAACAGCTACAGAGTTGTGACGGCAGTCCTTGACAGTCCTCTTGAAAAAGCTCAGAATGCAACTACCGTGCTCGAAACAGACCTCAGCGTTGCAAAATCACCCGGCCATAACGGTTATTTCGTTGATACGGACGGTCAGTATTATATCGTTTATCACAGAAGACCTCTTGATAAAACAATAAGACATTGTCGTATTCTTGCCATCGATAAAATGGAATTCAATGCAGACGGCAGTATAAGAAAAGTTAAAATGACATAAAAAAAAGTGGATTACATTTTTGTAATCCACTTTAATTTTATTGAAATCAAATCTTTTCAAGCTGATCTCTTGCAGCCTTGGCAAGTGCTTCTGTGTCGCCTGAATCAGCTGCTTTCTGAAGCTCTGCACGTCTTGCAAGAAGCTCTGCATACATAATTTCCTTCTTCTTACCTTCAAGGTCATAGAAGAGCATCGGGAAGATACCAAGACAACCTGTAATCGCAGGAACAATTGTAAACATTGCAAACATATAGAACTTAACATTGTCTGTCTGTTCTCTGCCTGAAACATAAGCTGTCTGGTCATACTTGACAAGCTTTTTAAGAGCTGTACTGATAAGCGATGAGAACTTGGCAGATACCTTCTGCACAATATCCTTTGCAACTGAAGTCATAGCTTCTGTTCTGTAACCGTTCTTCCATTCACAGTAGTCCATAGCTTCGTTGAACATTTCTGTACCGATAACTGAACGTGCGCCGTAGAAGAGAGTCCATATAAGCTCGTAAACACTCATAACGATAAGCATACCTATTGTGCTCTGGTAAATACCGCCCTTCTTGGACTTCCAGTTCATACCGACACAACCGATACCGAATACGAAGACGTTGAGGAAATTTGAAATATAGTTTGTTGAGATATACAGGAATTTACTTGAGAAGTGTCTGCGCAGCCAGGGAACATATGCGTATGAAGCGGGGCTGACAGGAGCTGCAGCAATACCGGTAATCATTGTCATTGATGCAAGGTGAAGAACGTCTATGTAATAGTCACTCTTACTGCCGCCGATACCAAAGCTTGACAGGAAGCCGCTGAGTGTGAGCAACAGCATAGGCTTATTATTGATAATTGACTTCATACCCTGCATAATGCTGGGAGTTTCAACGGACTGCATAATTCTTTCTTTACTGTTCATAAAGAACCAGAAAGACATACCGCTGGCAACGAAGTTTGTGAACATACCCATTCCGACGAATGAAGCGAGATACAGACTCTTTTTACTTGCCCCGCCCTTGAAGACGCTGTTATCGATAAGGTCAAGGATAACAGTCATTATCTGTTCGGGGAGTTTTTCACCGAATGTACCCGATGCGAAGTTAGCGAGCGTAATCAATCGGGTTCGGTCAACAGGATGTGGCGTAATGGTTGAAAGAAGACCGTTTCTTGCAATATTCTGGAATGTACCGATACCTTCACGAAGGAATGCCAGAAGAACATAGAAAACGAATTTTGTCATATCCATTGAGGTTCTGCCTGCAAACATAAGAGGCATAAGCCAGTAAAGACATGTACCGATAAGGCCCGGCACTGCAAGTGCAAGAAGATAAGGTCTGAATTTACCCCATCTTGTACGGGTTTTATCAACAATTGCACCCATAAAGATATCATTTACGATATCCCATACGCCGTTGACTGCCTGTTCAATCATCTGGAGTGAAAGGTCAACCTGAACGATGTTTGTAATGAATCGGTCTGAGTACTTGTTGATATTGAAGCTCTGTGCTGCGTCCCAGAGAACAAAACCTACAGTTTCCTTTGTACCTACGTAACGTCTGTTTTCATAGACATAATTGGTATTGAGTTCTGCAGTCTGTGTCTGAGGAGCATTATTGGAGTCAGCCAAAATAACAACCTCCGTAACATTTACTGATTAATATGATTATTTTAACACAACATCATAAAAAATGCAACAATATTTTCATATTAGTTAAAACATTTTTTGTTAATATTAATTCAGAATTATTTATATGAAATATACGCAGAATAAGCAGAAAAAGACGCATAAACAGTTAAAGGGATTGGTACGTGAGTACCAATCCCTAAAAACTAATTTGCAATTAAATGCTCAAGCTTTATGCTTGATAATTGTCGGATTCAGAAATTATTCTTCGTCCTTTTTTCTTGTTGCTACGAAAGCAACAGCTGCGATAGCCATAACGCCAGCGATAGCTGCTACGCCTGCATCACCGAGAGGAGGAATAACTTCGGGATCCTTGTCGCCGTTGTCATCCTTGTCGCCTTCGTCGCCTGCGGGAGGAGTAACGTCATCGTCAGCTTCTGTGGGAGCTTCTTCAGCAGCTACTGTAACCTTAGTTGAAGCAGCTTCTGTTTCTGTGCCGTCCCATGAGTTAACTTCTACAGTAACATCTGTAGCGCCAGCCTTGAGAACTTTGAATGTGATAACAGCAAATGCTGTATCAGCCTGTGCACCCTTCTTGTAAAGGAGTGAGAATGAGATCTGACCAGCGTCGAACTTGTCGCCTTCTGTGAGGTCAGGAGCGTTGTCTGATTCAGCTTCAACGATGCTTACGAATTCAAGAGCAGCTTCGTCATAACCGAAAACAAGGTCAGCACTTTCAAGGCCTACCATGTCAACACCAGCAACTGTAACTGTAACTGTTTCGCCTACAACAGCTTCTGTAGCTGTCATTGTGATTGCGGGAGCAGCGAAAGCTGTAAGAGCAAGAGCTGCTACCATTGCAAGTGCCATTGCACATGCGAGCATTTTCTTTGCAAGTTTCATTTTTAGAACCTTCCTTTGAAATTTTTCTATATACAGAGCCTTGAGACTCAATATACCAATAGTTATTTTGGGGCATACTACCCCGATGAACAATGTCATTATATACTATCACTTGCAATAAGTCAAGTATTATTCTTAAAAAAATTGCCCAAAATAAACACTTCTGCAATTTTTTCATTGTAGCATCTATAACAATTTAAGCACATTTTAATACACTTTCAGACTTTTGTCAACATCTTTTTATAACGAATATACGGTAATTTTTACCATTTTTTGTCCGCATCATTTTCCTGAAAGTTCCTTATCACGCATAAACGATTTAAAGAATGCATCTGCAACCGTTTTATCAAGGTCGGCTTCTTTCAGCGAATTGACCCCCTGAATTGTTGTGCCTCCGGGTGAACACACACGGCTGACCCAATCATCAACATCTCCACCACACTCTTTGAGAAGTTTTGCCGAGCCGAGAACTGCCTGAACTGCAACTTCACGGGCTGTTTCTTCATCAAGCCCGTTGGCTTTACCTGCCTTTGCAAGAGCACCTATAAACATAAAAGCATATGCAGGAACACATCCGCCCAGAACTCCGAAAACAGAGAAAAGACTTTCATCAAGATGTTTTGCTTCACCGTATGATGCACATATCTGCCCCACTTTTGTGAGCTGTTCTTCAGAAACGAAACAATTTCCCGTATAGGCAGAAACTGCTTCACCCACTTCTGCATTTAGATTAGGAAAAATTCTTGCAACAGGGGCATCATAATCAAGAAACGATGCGATATATTCCGTCGTTTTTCCTGCGGCAATTGAAACAACAAGAGGTTTTTTCAATTCAAGACTGTCTTTTATTGCGGGAAGAAGCGAGGGGAAAACCTGCGGTTTGGTGCAAAGCACAACAACATCACACGCTGATGCGATGAAATTTTCATTTTCAGCTTCGTTCACGTGATTTACTTCGCAGAACTGACGCAGTTTTTCCTTATCTATATCATAAACATAAATATCATCTTTATCAAAAACATTTTTTTCTGCAACATTTCTGATTATCGGTTTTGCCATATTTCCGCAACCGATAAAGCCGATTTTTTTCATTTTTCATCGCTTCCTGTTAAAATTTAATGTAATAATTGTATCATAAATTCAAAAAAATTCAATAGATACTTGCAGAAACTCGAAAAAGGATATATAATTCAGTATAAGGTGGTGTTTTTATGATTCTTACAGTTGACATAGGTAACACAAATATCACAACAGGCGTTTATAATAAAAATGACCTTCTTTTTGTTATGCGTGCCGCAACAGACAGAACAAAATCACCTGATCAGTACGCGGTTGAGCTCCGTTCAATGCTTGATATCCACAATGCTTTGTCATTCAACTTCAGCGGTGCGATAATCAGCTCCGTTGTACCCGAAATCACAAATGCAGTAAAGGATGCCGTTCAGATTATCACAGGACAGACAGCACTTCTTATAGGTCCCGGTGTAAAAACCGGTCTCAATATAAGAATTGACAACCCTGCACAGTTGGGTGCAGACCTTGTTGCAGGTGCGGTAGGTGCACTCAACAAATATAAGATGCCCTGCCTTGTGCTTGATATGGGAACGGCAAACAAAATCAGCGTTCTTGATTCAAAGGGCAATTACAGAGGATGCACAATCTCCGCAGGTATCGGAATTTCACTCAGAGCATTGTCTTCGGGCACTTCCCAGCTTCCCGCAATCCCTCTCAATGCTCCTCAGAATGCAATCGGTACAAACACAATTGACAGTATGCAGTCGGGTACTGTTCTCGGTGCGGCGGCTATGATCGAAGGTCTTTGTGCAAGACTTGAGGAAAACCTCGGTGAAAAAATTGAAACGATAGTTGCCACAGGCGGCATATCGGGTGATATCATAAGATACTGCAGAATGGATATCATTCACGACCCGGATCTGATACTTGACGGACTCAGATTCATACTTGAAAAAAACACAATTTAATATTAATTTATAATAGTATACATATTTCATTCGTTTAAATTCTGCGTTGTATCGCATCAGCGAACAACAGCAAGGAGGAAATATATATGTCAACAAAAACAAAAAACTCAAACCGTAAGCGTATTGTCAATATGACAATAACAGCACTGCTGACAGCTATTATTGCAGTTATGGCTTTTACGCCCATCGGCTTCCTGAGAATCGGACCTCTTGAACTGACACTTATTATGATACCCGTTATCATCGGTGCAGTTACACAAGGCAAGGCTGCAGGTGCATTTCTTGGTGCAGTCTTCGGAATAGTCAGCTTCATTCAGTGCTTTACAGGCAGTGCTCTGGGCGCAATTCTTGTAAGCGAAAGCATTTTTAAATGCTTTATTGTCTGCTTTATCCCCAGAGTTCTTACAGGTTTTCTGTGCGGTCTTATTTATTCCGTATGTGCAAAACGTGACAAAAAGCAGAGCTGGTCACTTCTCGTGGCAGGTATTTCAGGTTCGCTGCTCAATACCGTGCTGTTCCTCAGTGCTCTTGCATTACTGTTCATGAATGTGACATTCACACCTGAACAAGCTGCATCACTCGGCGGACTCGACACAGTGCTCAACACCGTTGTTGCAATAGCAGCCGGAATAAATGCTCCCATTGAACTTATTGTATGCGCAATTCTCGGCACGGCAATAGGCAAAGCAGTACATACTGCAACAAAAAAATTGAACTGAATACAAAAAAAACACAACGCAGATGCCGTCAATCAGAGCACCTGCGTTATTTTTTATTCAGTCTGTTCTTCTCCGCCGTCAACTATTTTTGCGGCTCGTGTTTTTGCAAGGTCCTGCATCATCTTTTCTCTCGTTTTACCGTGAACTTTGAAGAAGAGGAGAAGAATTGCTTCGATTGTTCTGCCAAGACCGATTGAAAGAGTAAACAATCCCCAGATATTACGAAGCATAACGGGGTCTGTCTGTCTTACAAGTTGACCGCCGATATATTTTGATTTAATACCAAGAAATGTTATAAGTCCACCGCTGAGAAGAGTTGAAACCTGATTTACAAAAAGGTTGATGTAACCCATCGCAGCACTCATAATACCTTCGTTTCTGATACCTGTTTTCCACTCAACATAATCATACATATCACCTGTGAGAGCTGTGTTGCAGTATCTCTGGACAGAGTTGAATGAACCTGCAAATGTGAGCATAACCGTAATATAAATAAGATTGAGAACAAGATGTTCTTCACCGAACGGATTATAACCTATTACCCACATAACGAGATATGATATACCACCGACGGCATAACTGAGTGAGCCTAAATTCTTAAGCCCCATTTTTCTTGTAAGTTTCGGAGCAAGAGGCAGAACGAAATATGACGGGAGCCCCGTAAAAAGACCCGATATTGTGCTGTATGACACTTTACCGTAACAGTTGAGCCAGAAATCGTTCTGAACACGAGAGCTGATACCTCTGCCCACTTCAAAAAAGCCTTTTATGAGAAGAATCCACATCGGCTGACATTTTGCAACAATCTTTATTGATTTCCATACGCTTACTTCGTTCATTTCCTGTCTTGAAGCAAGAGGAACTCTTTCACGCAGAGTAAAGAATCCGTAAATTCTGAATATAATTACAAGGATGATAAAGAAAACCGCACCACCGATGTAAATTGACTGTCTTGATACCGACTGAGGCATAAAGTCAATAAGAAACGGGAATAAAGACGGAATCCACACACCGAAAAGGTCAACATATGTATCAGCCGCAATCAGCCTGTTGCGTTCATTCACATTGGGAGTAAGATTGAAAAGCAGAGCTGAATATGCCGGATTATAAAATGAATTCGCTATTGAACCGATATAATAAAGAACGCTGAAAATACCGAGATATGCAAACTGCGAAATACCCGAAGGAAGAATCCACGGGAAGAAGTTTGAAATAATCCACAAAGGAAGGGTAAGAATAAGAAACGGACGGACTCTGCCCCAGCGTGTTCTTGTTCTGTCAATTATGGGACCCGATATAGCGTTGTCGAAGGTATCTGCAAAAGTGCAGATAACACTTGCCGTACTCAGCGTTGCAGCTTCGGCACCGATAATTGTTCTGTAATAAAAGTCAGCGTTTGCACCGCTGAATGTTTCCCAGTTCTTGTCACCCACACCCGAAAGGATATATGAAGCCATTTCTTTGGGTGAGAGATAAAATTTATTCTGTTGTTCAAGCTGTTTATCAACTTTTGTCTGTTTTGCAACAACTTCAGCCATAGAATCACTCCGTTAAATCAGAATTTATCGCTGAGCGATAAATTCTGAATGATATATTTTTCCTGCGGAAAATTATGATGTTATGCTACGCAAAATGATGTATGACCTACGGTCAAATGATGCGTTTGCCTACGGCAAACATTTCGGAAGGGCTTCGCCCTTACCCATTTTATAATTCAAGCCGCAAAGCGGCTTCCGACATTTTTGCCAAAGGCAAAAAC
>JAFYVE010000006.1 GCA_017549285.1 Clostridia bacterium | reverse complement strand
TATCAAAAGATGCTGTTGCGCTCTCCGAGGGGGGTATAGGGCTTTGCCCTGCAATTTGCGAATTGCCACCCAACAGGGCTGTTTTTGTAAAACCACCCTGTATCCCGTAAAACTTTATTCTCACCATTTATGAACCATACAGATTATTCATAAACGGTGATGCCGTCGCCTCTATGCCAATAAAGCCTCTTACTCTGCGGTGTTCTCTGTTGTAAACATTGTTACTGCTTTTAATACCGTACTTATTTTCATTGGTAATCAGAAAGTCGCTCAGGCTTCTTGAACTCATAGGCGACAGAGCATTTTCTTCGCACCACAGCTTGTAAATCTCATACAATTCCTTTGAGGTTACGGACTTATCTTCTGCGAATACAAAGTAGCCGTCTGACTCCATAAATTCAACTGCATTGACATTATTACGCTTGACGGTCTCTCGGTTGCTTATTGCACGTTCACTTTCTGTAAACTGAAAGTTATTTGAGAGTAATCTCTGCAAACCTTCAAATGCCCACAGGAATATACCTTCAATTTCTTCACGCATTTTATCTGCTATATGCGGGTCATCAATTCTCTCTGCATTTTTGTCCTTGGTTGTCAGTACAAGCTGACGTCTGAAAAAGCCGTCACTTTTATCAAACATAGCCTGCAGATCACCGTTGCTGAAAGCAAGAAGTCTTGCATACATATATCCCTGATAGCTTTGCTTGTTTTTCTTTTCAAGGTCCATCTTTCCTTGTGCGGTTACAATAGATTTGACATAGTTTGTATGCTTGAGACCCTCCATACGAAGGTCATCATCTATACACAGCAGAATATGCTCAAGGTCTGCTCTTGCAAATCTGTTCTCTGAGATTTTGCCGATGCTTCCGTCTTTCATATTGCTGCCGAAGAGAGTTGTCATAACAGCACCTATCTGCGATTTACCTTCACCGCCGTTACCTTTGATAACCATCATTCGCTGACCTTTATTGCTCGGTATCAGGCAATAGCCTATGAACTCCTGAAGTGTGGGGATATCCTCGGGATACAGAAGCTCACCGAGAAAAGACAGCCACAGCTTTGGTACCGGTGCATTCGGATTGTAGTTTATGGGGAGTCTGCTTCTTACGATCTCCGATTTGCTTTCATCAAAAGTGCCATCAATATATAGTGTACCGTTCTGCAGGTGTATTCTGTCAGTTTCGGGTGCAAAGGTTTCATCCAGTGCCTCTATTCTCAATAGCTCAACGATATTTGAAATCTTCTGCGGTACATTTGATACTGCGCAGATTTTCAGCTCATCGAACACCATTCTTTTAAGAGGCACTTCATCAACAACTCTGCCTTCAGCAGTAAAGAACGAACCACCCGAGAAGAGAATTTTATGCTTACTCAGAAACTCCTCACAGAATATTGCCTCGTTGATTATTTTTCCGTCTGCCCACGCAGGACCCTCAACACCAAACTCATCAGGTGAAAATTTGTCATCTGAATTTTTACTCATTTCTTATTCCTCCTATCTTCGGCTTCCTATGTTTTACTCCTTTCATTTTATTTAACCTCCTTGCCGTTAGGTAGGTCAGTGTATGTATGTCCCACTTATATACCGCACAAATTTTTATGTCTTGCTCACCATAATGCAGAAAAAATATATATGAGATTTATGTGATTTCTCTGCGTACGTGCGTACAAGTGTACGTATGTACGCAGGAAAACGATAAAACTTGCTCTATATATAAAATGTTCCTGATGTTTTCAGGGTGGCTGTAGTATCCTTTATACCAAAATGCTTTGGTGGGGGCAGTTATTATATAAATAAATTGCCGCTATAAGTAATAGGAATAAACCACATAAAAATGTTCCTACTTTTCAGAAAAAGTTTTTAGAAAGCAAAAAAGCCGTCACATAGACAGCACAAATAGCGGGAGGACATTTCATCCTCTCGCACAGTTTGCACTGAAACTATGTAACGGCTTAAAGTTTAAGCTCTGATTGTCCGTGTGTTACTAACCGAGTATCGGACTATACTTTCTTCGGTCAGATAATATGTTTTGGCATAAAGCCAATAAGTAAAAATATGTGTTTCAGATTATATTTAGTTGTAGGGTAAATACATTATTTACCAATTTATTATTATACAGAACATTTGTTTGCTTGTCAAGAACTTTTTTGAAAAAAGAAAGATGGTGTCGGTTTTTAGCGACACCGTGGGTTACTACACATTCACTTTACTGTCTAAAATTTTAGTCTTTCTACACCTTATATCCAAATGGGATATTTTCAAAAGTACAACCAGCATCAGATGACGTTTTAATTAAAGAAGGATATTCGTTGATATGATTCGATATTTGTAAAATAATCTTCAACGGTCGTCATTATAAAACTCACTCCGGTGTGCTGATTTTTGAAAATAAAATTTCGTGTTGAAAAAAGTTTTTCTAAATTTACCAGCCAAATTCATTTTTGATTGAAATGAAGCGAGAAAAAAATTATAAACTTTTTTTGATTTAAAGTGTTGACTTTTGATTTTCAGAGGAATATAATTGTGAAAAATTAACTTTTGAAGGTAATAGATATGAACTTAGCTCTTTCAAGTGCAAGTAAATATTTCTTTAGCTTTAGCGTAGCTTTTTATTTTGGCTATGCTTATTTTGCTTTGGAAAAGTTACTTGTGAGAGCTCCGATAAGTTTTTAGAAATTACTTGAATTTATATTTGAAAGTATTTTTAAAGCCTCACTTGTAACGAAAGCAAGTGAGGCTTTTTTCTATTTGAAAGGAAGGTCCGGATATGTCAGATAAGTTAAATGAAGCAAGAGAAATTATAAACAGAGTAGATTCTCAGATGGCTGAATTGTTTACAGAGAGAATGAGAGCTGCCGAGATGGTTTTTGAATATAAAAAGGAATTCGGACTTCCGATTTCAGACCCGAAAAGAGAAGAAGCGGTTATTGAAAATAATTCAGCTTTGATAAAAGACCCTGTAATTAAAGACTATTATATTGATTATATTAAAAATCTTATGGCAATTTCCCGGGCATATCAGTACCGTATGCAGAATGGATTGAAAGTTGCTTATAGCGGAGTTGAAGGAGCTTTTGCTCATATAGCTGCAGGAAGAATATTTCCCGACAGCAACAGAATTTCATTCAGAGATTTCAAATCTGCATATGATTCAGTTGTAAAAGGTGAAGCTGATATAGCGGTACTTCCTATTGAAAACAGCTATGCAGGTGAAGTCGGACAGACCATTGACCTTATCTTTTCGGGCAGTCTTTTTATAAACGGAATTTATGAGCTTGAAATTCATCAGAATCTTCTCGGTGTTGAGGGTTCGACTGTTGACGATATTAAGAAAGTAACAAGTCATCCGCAGGCTCTCGGTCAATGTCATGACTATATCAAGTTTCGTGGTTTTGATGTTGAAGAAGCAAACAACACCGCAATTGCTGCAAGAACTGTTGCGGAAATGAATGATAAATCTCTTGGGGCTATTGCAAGCGTTGAAACTGCTCAGATTTACGGACTTAAAGTTCTTGAAGCAAATATCAATAAAAGCGGTGAAAACACAACCCGATTTGCAGTTCTTTCAAAAGTCAGAGCAGAGTCACCGACACTTACAAGCTCCGTTCTGATGTTTACAGTTAAAAACGAAGCAGGTTCTCTTGCAAATGCAATAAGCATTATCGGAAAATACGGCTACAATATGACTGCTCTGAGGAGCAGACCTCTGAGGAAACATTCGTGGCAGTATTATTTCTATATTGAAATCGACGGCACAACAGACACTGAAGACGGTCAGAAAATGATAGCGGAATTAAATAATGTGTGCGACAAACTGAAGATAGCAGGAACTTTCGCACCTCACAGCGAGATATAGGAGCATATTTATGAATATACATCTGGATTTAAAAGATAACAGCTACGATATTATTGTTGAAAGAGGAATTCTTGAAAAAGCAGGAGAACACCTCAATTTGAACAGACGTGTTCTTGTCGTAACAGATTCGGGGGTCCCAGCAATTTATGCACAGACACTTGCCAAACATTGTAAATCTCCCATTATCTGCACAGTTGAATCGGGTGAAGCTTCAAAAAGCATTGAAACATTCACAAAGCTTCTTCACATAATGCTTGATAATGACTTTTCAAGAAAAGACTGTGTTGTTGCAGTCGGCGGCGGAGTTGTGGGCGACCTTTCGGGATTTGTTGCATCGGCATATATGAGAGGTGTTGATTTCTATAATATCCCCACAACACTTCTTTCGCAGATAGATTCATCCATCGGCGGAAAAACAGCAATTAATTTCGGCGGTATAAAAAATATTGTCGGTGCTTTTTATCAGCCGAGGAAAGTTCTCATTGACCCTGAGCTTCTGAAAACACTTCCTGAAAGACAGATATCAAACGGTCTTGCGGAAGCTGTAAAAATGGCACTCACTTCTGATAAAGAACTTTTCGAGATGTTTGAAAATAAGGATATAAAAGATAATATCGACGAAATTATTATCCGTTCACTCAATATAAAAAAGAATGTTGTTGAGCAGGATGAAAAAGAATCCGGCATCAGAAAAATACTGAATTTCGGACACACAATCGGTCACGGTATAGAAAGCAGCGTAAACATGGAAGAGCTTTTTCACGGAGAGTGCGTTGCCCTCGGACTCATCCCGATGTGTGATGAAAAAACAAGACCGAGAGTTGTGAATGTTCTGAAAAAATGCAACCTGTATAATCTTATAGATTTTGATTGGGATAAAATCAGTGAAGTTATGTTTCACGATAAAAAAGCAGACGGTGATACGGTTGCCGTAACAACGGTCAATGAAATCGGAAAATATGAAATAAAAACTCTGAACTGCAGTCAGGTTATTGATATGGCAAAAAGCTGTCTGGGAGGGTGAAATAAATGAAAAACACATTCGGAAACAGTGTTGCAATCACCTTGATTGGTGAAAGTCACGGTGAATATATAGGTGCTGTTCTTGACGGACTTGCACCGGGAATAGAAATTGACAGAGAATATATAGAGCATATGCTCACTCTCAGACGGCCTGACGGAAAGATTTCCACACCGAGAAAAGAAAAAGACGAATTCAGAATTGTCAGCGGTGTTATAAACGGCAAGACAACGGGAACTCCCTTAACCATTCTTATACCAAATGAAAATGTGAAAAGTTCAGATTATTCGGAACTTAAAACCGTTGCCCGTCCTTCTCACGCTGATTATGCAGCACAGTGTAAATATCACGGCTTTCAGGATTCAAGAGGCGGCGGACATTTCAGCGGAAGAATAACTGCAGCACTTGTTGCCGCAGGAGCAATATGCAAATCAGCCTTAGAGCAAAAAGGCATCTTTATCGGTACTCATGTAAAAAGCTGCGGCGGAGTTTCTGACAGAGATTTCAATGATTATATTTCTGATATTCAGGCATTAAATGAAAAAACCTTTGCCGTGCTTGATGAAGCCGCAGAAGAACCTATGAAGAATAAAATTCTTGAAGCGGCAGAAGACGGCGACAGCGTTGGCGGGATTCTTGAAACAGCAATAATCGGTATTCCCGAAGGTGTGGGTGAACCGTGGTTTGATTCAGCTGAAAGCCTTATTTCACATATGATGTTTTCAATCCCGGCAGTAAAGGGAATTGAATTCGGTGCAGGTTTCTGCTTTGCTAATATGAAAGGGAGCACAGCAAATGACCCGTTGAAAGTTGAAAACGAAAAAATCGTTACCACAACAAACAATAACAGCGGTATAAACGGCGGTATCACAAACGGGATGCCGATAGTTTTCAGAACTGTAATCAAGCCTACCCCCACAATATTCAAGCCACAGAACACAGTAGATTTTCAGAATATGACAGAGACTATTCTTGAAGCAAAAGGCAGACACGACCCTGCTATTGTTCACAGAGCAAGAGTTGTTCAGGATGCGGCAACAGCTATCGTACTTTGCGATATGCTCTCATTGAGATTCGGTACGAATTGGCTTAAAGGAAGTGAATAAAATATGGCAAAATACGGATGTATAGGCAAAAAACTGACTCACAGCTTTTCAAAAGAGATTCATTCGAAACTCGCTGATTATGAGTATGAACTCATCGAGCTGAATGAAGATGAGATTGAAGATTTCTTCAAAAGCAAGGATTTCAATGCCATAAATGTCACTATCCCATATAAACAGACGGTTATACCTTATCTTGATTCATTGAGCGATGTGGCAAGACGTATTGGTGCAGTAAATACCATTGTAAACAGAAACGGCAAACTTTACGGCTACAACACCGATTATTATGGGATGAAAGCTCTTATAAAAAAAATCGGTATTGACCTTAATGGCAAAAAAGTTCTTATACTCGGAACAGGCGGCACAAGCAAAACTGCTCGTATTTTAACAGAAGATATGGGTGCGTCTGAGATAATTACCGTAAGCAGAAGCAAAACAGAAAACTATATAACCTATGAAGAAGCCGTAAATGAGCATTCCGATGCAAATGTAATTATTAACACAACACCGTCAGGTATGTATCCTGACTGCGAAGGTATCCCTATTGATATTTCAAGTTTCAATGAACTTGAGGGTGTGATGGATGCGGTATATAATCCCCTTTGCACAAATTTTGTTTTAAAGGCAAAAGAAAAAGGTGTAAAAGCTGAAGGCGGACTTTATATGCTTGTAATGCAGGCAGTTGTTGCGGTTGAAAAGTTTCTTGATACCGAAATTCCCAAAACAGTAGCAGATAATGTCTTTGCTTCTGTTTTTGCATCGAAAGAAAACATTATTCTTACAGGAATGCCGGGAAGCGGAAAAAGCACAGTCGGAAAACTGCTGAATATTGACGGTTTCAGCTTTGTTGATACGGATGAAGAGATTGAAAAGCGTTGCGGTTGCACGATAAAAGAACTCATAGGCAGTAAAGGCGAAAAATATTTCCGTGACCTTGAAACACAAGTTATAAAAGATATTTCTCCAAAGGCTTGTCAGATTATTTCGACGGGCGGCGGAGCTGTTCTTCGTGAAGAAAATGTTATTGCCCTTAAAAGAAACGGAAAAATCTTTTTTATAAATGCAGACCCTGACAGACTTTGCCCGACGGACAACAGACCCCTGTCTGATACAGCGGATAAACTGAAAAATCTGTACGATGAAAGAATAGATATTTACAAAACTACTGCTGATGTTGTTGTTCCCGATATGTCAACCCCCGAAGAGGAAGCAGAATTCATTCTTAAAGCAAGAACGGAGCTGATAATGTGAAAATACTTGTTATAAACGGACCCAATATAAATATGCTCGGCATAAGAGAGCCTGAACATTATGGAAAAGAAACGTATGCCGACCTCGTGGCTAAAATTGAAAAACATTGTGCTTCAAAAAACGTGGATGTTAAAATATATCAGTCCAATCACGAGGGTGACCTTGTTGATGAAATCCAGAAAGCTTACGGAAATGCAGACGGAATCGTTATAAACCCTGGTGCATACACTCACACAAGCATTGCAATTCTCGATGCCGTGAAGTCGGTAAATATCCCGACTGTTGAAGTGCATATTTCAAAAGTCGAAGAAAGAGAAGATTTCAGACAGATAAGCTATGTACGGCTTGCGTGCGTAAAAACAATCACGGGTCACGGCACAGACGGATATCTTGAAGCTATTGATTATCTGACAGAAGGTAAATAATATGAAAGCAATTTTTAAACCTTGCGAACTTAATGGAAATATAAATGCACCGCCTTCAAAAAGTATGGCACACAGATATCTGATAGGTGCTGCGTTGTCAAAAGGAACATCGGTTATATCGGGCGTTGATTACAGCGAAGATATTCTTGCAACTATTGATTGTCTTAGAGCTTTGGGTGCCGAAATACACATTGAAAAAGACACAGTAACCGTAAATCCTGAAAGCTTTATGAAAACAACATCAACTGCACTTAATTGCAGAGAAAGCGGAAGTACATTAAGATTTTTTATCCCTCTTGCATTGTGTACGGGAAAAGAAATCACATTGCAAGGCGGCACAAGACTTTTCCAGCGACCTCTTGATGTTTATGAAAAACTGTGTCTTGACAATGGTTTTAAATTCAGAAAGAGCCAAGATTCGGTAACTGTCTGCGGTAATCTTAAAAGCGGACAATACAAAATCAATGGTGATATAAGCAGTCAATTCATCACAGGACTTGTTTTTGCACTTGTGCACCTGGGCGAAGATTCATCAATTCAGATTATTCCGCCCTTTGAAAGCAGGTCGTATATAAATCTCACAATCTCTGCTTTAAAATCATTCGGAGCAGATATTGAATTTACTGATGAACACAACATTGCAATCAAAAAAGCAAAGCTGCATTCATTTTCAGGCTCTGTAGAGGGTGATTATTCAAATGCCGCTTTTCTTGATGCATTCAATCATATCGATTCTGATATTAAAATCAGCAATCTCAACGATAACAGTCTTCAGGGCGACAAAATATATAAAGAATATTTTTATGAGATTTCAAAAGGCACACCGACTTTGGATCTTTCAGACTGTCCCGACCTCGGACCTGTGCTTATTGCTCTTGCGACGCTTAAAAACGGTGCAATCCTTACAGGCACAGACCGTCTGAAAATAAAAGAGAGTGACAGAGGACAGGTTATGCACGAAGAACTCTGTAAACTCGGCGGCGGACTTGTTTTCGGAGAAAACTCAATAACTGTTCCGAAGCTTGAATTTAAAAATGATGAAGTTGTTCTTGATGGGCATAACGACCATCGTATTGTTATGGCTTTGTCTCTGATACTTTCAAAGTACGGCGGAACGATTGATGGTGCAGAAGCAGTAAGAAAAAGTTATCCTTCATTTTTTGATGATATAAAAAATCTCAGAGCAGAGGTGAAATTAGAATGATAGTAAATGTAAGTAAAAAAATACTCATAGTCGGTCTTGGTCTTTTGGGTGGTAGTTATGCAAGAGTGCTCAAAAGATTCGGCTTTCACATAAGCGCAATAACAAAAGAGCAAAGCTCAATAGACTATGCACTCAAAGAAGGCCTGATTGATGAAGGCTCTACAGAACTCGATGAAAAGATAATCGGTGAAGCAGATATAGTTATATTTGCATTGTACCCTCACATTTTCATAGAGTGGATTGAACAGAATCAGAACCTTTTGAAAAGCGGTGCTCTTATTACCGATGTAACCGGTGTAAAATGCAGTATAGTATATAAAGTGCAGGAAATGCTTCGTCATGATGTTGAGTTTATTGCAGCTCACCCGATGGCAGGACGAGAGGTTTCCGGAATTGAAAACAGTACGGATAAATTGTTTGCGGGAGCAAACTATATCGTTACTCCTACCGATAAAAACACTCCCGAAGCAATAGGCACTTGTATGGAGCTTGGCAGATTACTCGGATTTTCAAACGTAACAACGCTTTCACCTGAAGAACACGATGAAATGATAGGTTTTCTCTCGCAGCTTACTCACTGCATTGCCATAACTCTTATGACCTGTAATGATAAAGAGAATATGGAAAAGTTTACGGGCGACTCATTCCGTGACCTTACCCGTATCGCACGGATAAATGACCTTATGTGGAGTGAACTCTTTATAGAAAATAAAACAGCACTTCTTGAACAGATGAATCTTTTTATAAATAAATTCAATGAACTTAAATCAATGCTTGAAACTGAAGATGTTGACTCGATGCGAAAAATGATGCGTCATTCAACTGAACGCAGAGCATTGTTTGATAAAAAATAATTATTGGAGGCAATAAAAATGAATATGAATTTCAAAAGAAAATTACCTATCCCTATGGAGATAAAAGAACAGTATCCTATTACGTATGAGCTTGAGCAGATGAAAGAAAAAAGAGACCAGGAAATAAAATCTATTTTCGAAGGCAGAGATGACAGATTCATTCTTATTATCGGTCCTTGTTCAGCCGATAACGATGATAGCGTAATTGATTACATTTCCCGACTCAGAGGCGTTCAGGAAAAAGTTTCCGATAAAATCCTCATCATTCCGAGAATTTATACTAATAAACCCCGTACAACAGGTGACGGATACAAAGGCATGCTTCATCAGCCTGACCCTCACAAGGGTGAAGATATGTTAAAGGGTGTTGTTGCAATCAGAAGTCTGCACATCAGAGCAATGCAGGAAACAGGTTTTACTTGTGCCGATGAAATGCTTTACCCTGAAAATTACAGATACCTTTCTGATGTTCTTTCATATGTTGCAATCGGTGCAAGGTCTGTTGAAAATCAGCAGCACCGTCTTACTGCAAGCGGTTTTGATATTCCTGTAGGTATGAAAAACCCCACTGCAGGTGATATTTCAGTAATGATGAATTCAATAACTGCGGCACAACACTCTCACACATTTATTTACAGAGGCTGGGAGGTTGAAAGTCAGGGAAATCCTCTTGCTCATGCTATTTTAAGAGGATATGTTAATAAGCACGGACAGTCAATGCCTAACTATCATTACGAAGACCTAATTCATCTTGCAGAAACATATGAAAAATCAGGCCTCAAAAACCCTGCTGTAATAATTGATACAAACCATGCAAATTCAGGCAAAAAATGGATGGAACAACCAAGAATTGCAAAGGAAGTTCTTCACAGTTGCAGACATTCTGCTGATGTGAAAAAATTAGTGAAAGGTCTGATGATAGAAAGTTATATTGAAGACGGAGCACAAAAACCTGAAGATTGCGTTTACGGAAAATCAATTACTGACCCGTGTCTTGGTTGGGATAAAACGGAAAAGCTTATTCTCGATTTGGCTGATATACTTTGATGAGGAAACAATAAAATGATACGACTCGCAACAGAAAAAGATATTCCTAAAATCGGAGAACTCTTATCTCAGGTTGATTTAGTACACCACAACGGCAGACCCGACATCTTTAAAATCGGTAGAAAATATTCAGATTCTGAGTTAAAAGAACTTCTGAAGGATACTGGGCGCCCTATACTTGTTTCGGTAGACGAAAATGACGAAGTAATGGGATATTGCTTCTGCATTTATCAGCAAGACATAAACAATTCTGTTTTGACAGATATAAAAACTTTGTATATTGATGACCTCTGTGTCGATGAAAAACTCCGTGGAAATCACATCGGTAAAGAATTATATGAAGCAGCTGTTAAACTTGCGAAAGAAAACGGATGCTATAATCTCACACTTAATGTATGGAGTTGCAATCCCTCTGCAATGAAGTTTTACGAAGCACAAGGGCTTGTTCCACAGAAGATAGGAATGGAAAAAATATTATAAAACAAGTCACCGAAAAAGGCAGAGAGAATAAATCTCCCTGCCTTATCTTTTATGTGTAAATCAACTCACTGCAAACAAATTCTCTCGCTCGTTGCTGAATGTTGCCCATTCTATGCACCCATTCAAACTGATCTTGTTCTTTCAGTTGTTCAGTTACACCTTCAGTTTCTTTAATTTGCTCCACAAGTGTATCAAACATCTGTTGTGCCTGAGTATCAATCTCTGCAAGATACTGCCAAAGTTTACCTTCGGCAATTAGGTTTGCAAATACCACTTTTTTATTTTTGAGAAGATAATCTTTATGTAACATACCCCATTTACCGAGGATTATATTTGATTCTTCGGGTGGGAGAGTGAGATTTGGTATTATATAATCATTGACCTGTCTGTATGTAATGCTTGCCATGATTCTTCATCCTTTCGTGTTTTTAACAAATGTATCGTATGTGAATTTTGCTCCAAACCTAAATCCTGATACAAAGCTGTCAGCATTACTTGTAGTTGAAAATTCAATATAAGCACTTACATAGTTTTGAAACAGCTCCTTATCCTCACCGGTTAGCCTTGCAGTAAGTTGTTCTTCTTTTTCTGCGAGATTACTCAGTTTCTTTTTAAGTTTAGCTGTTAATTCGGTATTTACTTCTTGTGGCTCGATGTTGCCATAATAGAAATCTTCAATGATATTTGACATTATGTATTCCTCCGTATCTGAGGAAATATATTAGAGTACGAAGTAAAGAATATGTATTGCCGGAGAACTACTTGTGTTATGAACATCCGCACCAGGAAAACAAACCGTAAATGGCTATAATACGCCACTTACGGTTTTTTTATTCGGGAATTCGTTTTTGGAATTATCCGATAAATATTATTGTTTCAACAGGCAATCGAAGGGAATCATCCTGCCCTTTGTCAACTGCATCTCACTCTTCAGAAGCTTGTTTGCAACCCTCAGATTGTCATTCTCTTGAATCAGCTTCTCCTTGACTTCCCCCGCCTGCGCCGTTTCCTGAAGGCTGAGTTTTATTTCAGATGTTTCTTCACTATCTCCCCGGCCACGTTCCAGATTTCCTGATTGCTCATTCTGAAGTCCTTCTCCTTCAGAGCCGAAATCATTTCCTGTATCAGTTCCGGCGTATCTATAAACGGAATCATATTTAGAATTTCGTCTTCCTCCATTTCCATTTGAAGGAGATAAGACATTAACTCTTGTCTTTGCTCTCTCAAGGTCTTCGACATATTCACTATACTTCCTTTCATTGAATTCCCACTCGGCAATTTCAATACAACCGTCCTTTATCTTCTGATAAAAATGTATTTTTTTATCAAATCGAGTAAATGCTTTCATAGCACCGACAGGTGTACTTGCACTGTTCTGCCAGATATTGAATTGTGTTTCTTGTTCATTGTAATATGAACCTTTTTTCTTTCTTTTATTATACTCTGTTTTATTCTTTTTATCAACACTTTGGAATGAAAACCTGATATCTGATTTAGTTAAATCAAATCGCTTGTTAAGAGGAATTACATCTCCGTTGTCATCGTAAGTAACTGCTTCAGCAGATTTAATCTGAGATGAAGAGAACGGAATATACACAGTATGAGATTCTCCTCCACCTTTACCACCGGCATCAAATATACCGTCATAGCCAAGTGATTTGAGAAAATCTGTAACTGCATCAGGTATCATTGTCCATGCACGTGATGTACCGTTTTCAATATCATCTCTAAGCTTATTTTCAACCCATTCTTCTGCAGTTATATTATTTTTATCCCACATGTCCGCATTTGCAGTTTCTCTTTCATACTTCTCGGAATCTTGACTATCATACCATTCAAGAAAACTGTCTGCAAATGAACTGTCAACATCTTCTGTTCTGAACGGATTTTCAATTTTCAGATAGGTATCATAAACCTTCTCGTGTCTGGCATTCGGATTTCTGTATTCAACATTATCTATACCGACAAGTTTCATTACATCAAGGAATTTTTCTTCATCTCCGTAAAGATTACCGTCAACAAGCCACTCTTCAGTCAACGCAGCAAGTGCATTTCCATTATTTGTATTGAGTCTGTATGCATAAAGCCTCCGGCACCGTACTCTACATTCTCATCATAGATAATATTTTCAGCTTCATCATCAAATGTAACATGCTTTGCCTTTTCTTTGATCTTCTGTTTTTCAACAAAAGAAAGCTTATTCCAGTATTCAGAAACAGAAATACTCTTGCCATTATAATTCACTCTGAACTGAGAATAATAATCTTCATATTCTTCATCATATGCAAGAGATGTATCAGCTTTATCTTTTGCATAATTACTTGCAATATCTTTACTACTCGTAAAGAAAGCCATCGGTCCTGACGTAGCCCTTTCAGGCAGGAACACATTGCCTACTCTGTCACCTCTTGAAGTACCGTGATAAGCTCTTATTGTATATCCAGCTCGTTCAGCAGCTTTATCAACAAGTTTCTGTGCAGCTTCAAAATTGTCGTTTTTTACTGCTGTAATATACTTTTTATTCAATTCCTGCATATACTGAGTATTGACAGGTGTATCATCCTGTGATATACTGTTGTCAGAAGCCGAGCCCCACTGCAAGCCGTTATCTACGGCAGGTGGAACAGATTGGCTTCTATTTTTTTTATTGTTTTTTGTAACAAAAAATGTTACAAGGTCCAATGTATTCTTTTTGTTTGATACAATTTCTACTGTTCTGTAATCATAATCTGAGTAACTTTTATCAAATATAAGTTTTTTCATATTCTTATCTGTTATCTCAAGATTTACAGTATCATAATTCTTTATGATATCGTATAACTTCAATATTTCTTCTGCAATTTTGTTTACATCATATCCAAAATGCTCACTTATATGAACAATATCATCATACGACACAACAATTGCATATTGATTATCCTTGAAAATTTGTTGTCCGACGTCGGATACTATTCTATCCTTGACTTCTTCAGAAATTGCTCCAAAATACATGTTTACCTTGTTATTACCATTTAGCGCATTTTCAATATTTTCAATTAATTCTGTTATTGAATTAATAAGAATACCGCCTCGCAATTTGATATTATTTAATGTCTGACGGTTAAATTCTTCCATACCCATTTCAGCAAAATTAAATTTAACAACACCGTCATCATTGGCGGTGTTATTTTCGGTCTTGACATTTTCTTCAGATTCATTATTTTCTGCAGAAGCTGTCTTCACATTCTCACGTGTCTTGTTGACTTTTGTGTTTTCTGAAGCTCCTGTCTTCTGTTCAACAATACGCTTGTGCTCATTTATCTCCTTTATATTCCACAGTGCAGTTTCTGCCATTGCTTTGATTGTCTGAAGCGACAACTACGGTTCTGTCCCATAAAAAAAGCTGCAAAAACCCGAAGTTTTTACAGCTCTTTTATTTTATTCTGAATTAAAGTGTAATTTCTCTGCCCTTTTCTGCTGATTCATAAATCGCGCAGAGAATTTTTATCATATCAACACCCTGAGAAGGCTTAAAAACGGGCTCTGCACCGTCAACAAGAACATCGATAAAATTCTTGATGTTGTACTTATGTCCGTCTGTTTCCATTTTTCCCTTAGGAACGATATCGAGAAGCTGACCGTCATCTTCTGTGAAAAATTCAACTTCATTTTCATCCCATTTAAGACCGGCTTTTGTGCCTCTGAGTTCAACATAACGTGTTTCCTGTTTGATGTTTGATGCCCAGCTGAACTCTATCTGAAGAACGGCACCGTTATCAAAACGGATCATACCCATTGCAAGGTCTTCAACGTCAAATGTGCCCTCAGCCTTTGCATCGCCGAATTTTGAATTAACAGAATCGCTTGTGTCATTATCTGCAAATTTTGTGTATGTATTTGCACTTACCGCAACGGGAGTGGGATTGCCCATAAGCCATACTGCAAGGTCAATCATATGAACACCGAGATCGATAAGGGGACCGCCGCCTGACTGAGCTTTTGTTGTGAACCAGCCGCCCTTGCCCGGGATACCTCTTCTTCTCTGCCAGCCGCAACGGCCGCAGTAGATTTCACCCATTTTACCGTCTTCAACAAACTTCTTTGCATACTGTGATGCTGTGGCAAAACGGTTATTTCTTATAACCATAAGCACCTTGCCTGCCTCTTCGGCGGCATTTTTCATTTTAAGAACTTCCGTAACATCAACTGCATCGGGTTTTTCGCACAATACGTGCGTCCCTGCTTTAAATGCATCAACCGCAATTATTGAATGAAGATAGTTGGGTGTGCAGATATCAACAGCATCAATACTTTCATCCTTGAGAAGCTCCTTATAATCTGTATATACAGCTGCTTCGGGATAATATTTATCTCTGAGTGCGATTGCTCTTTCTTCGATAATATCACAGAATGCAACAACTTCAACCCTGTCATCTTCATAATAATGGGGAACGTGACATCCGCGGCAGATTCCGCCGTTACCGATAATTGCAATTCTTAATTCTGACATATTTATTTCCTCCTGTGGCATATAAAATCAGGCAAATCATTCACCTGATTTTATTATATCAAAAATGGGCAAAAAGTAAAGCCTGAAAATACAGCCCACCGTTACTTTTATCCATAAAAAAACCGATTTCAATATTATATATAAACGATTTCAATATTATATATAAAATTGTATGTAAAATATGTTAATTCTTCACTATTGACAATATCCGAAGTGATAAGATATAATACAATAGATATGTTGTGCGAAATATTTTTTGTTTAACATATATATCAAATCGGTGCAATTCAGAAAGGTTGGTCAAACGATGGCTTTTTCTCTTCACGGTGTAAAAGTTCCTCACAGAAAAAACACCGCAAATATAGCTGCTGTTAAGATGGCTTCACCCGCAACAGTAGTTCTTCCGACTGCTATGCATATAGGTGCTCCCGCAACACCCGTTGTAAAAGTCGGTGATCACGTTGACATCGGAACTCTTGTTGCTGCTGCAAACGGTGCAGTTTCATCTCCCGTTTATTCAAGTGTTTCAGGTACTGTCAAAAAAATTGATGATTTTCTCACTTCTGCAGGCAGATATGTTCCTGCAATTGTTATTGAATCTGATGGTGCAGACACCGTAGCCGACATCACTCCCCCTCAGGTTGATTCAAAGGAATCTTTCATTGAGGCTGTGAAACTCAGCGGTCTTGTTGGCTTAGGCGGTGCCGGTTTCCCCACTTATCTCAAGTTTGCAACGGACAAGCCCGTTGAACAGCTCATCATCAACGGTACAGAGTGTGAACCTTACATTACAAGTGACACACGCACAATGATTGACGATGCGGATTCAATTGCTGATGCTATCAATATAATTGATAAATACTTTGATATCAAAGAATATATCATCGGTATTGAAAACAACAAAAAAGAAGCAATTGCAGAAATGAAAAAAATTGCTGAAAGCAACAGCAAGGTAAAAGTAAAAGTTCTGCCTTCAAGATATCCCCAGGGCGGTGAAAAGGTTCTCATTTACAACACAACAGGAAAAGTTGTAAAAGCAGGTTGCCTTCCCGCTGACGTAGGTGTTCTCGTGTTCAACTGCACAACAATGGCTTACATTTCACGTTTTATCAAAACAGGTATGCCTCTTGTTGCAAAGACAATCACCGTTGACGGCGGTGCTGTAAAAGAACCAAAGAATGTTACAGCCCCCATCGGCACATCATTAAAGGATGTTTTTGATTTCTGCGGCGGATTCACAACTGAGCCGTCAAAAGTTCTTTACGGCGGTCCTATGATGGGTATTACAGTCCCCTCACTTGATGCACCCGTACTCAAACAGACAAATGCTGTTCTTGCACTTACTGCAAAAGAAACACGTATACCTGCACAGACATCATGTATCAGATGCGGAACATGTGCAAACACATGCCCTCTCGGCATTGACCCTGCAGCTATAGCAAAAAATTATGAAGCAGGCAATATTGAAGTTCTCGGCAAGCTCGGCATTCAGGTATGTATGGAATGCGGTTGCTGTTCATTCAACTGTCCTGCAGCAAGACCTCTTGTCCAGACAAACAAATTAGCAAAAGCTGCTTACAGAGATTATATGACAAATAAAAATAAGGAGGAGAATAAATAATGGAAAATCTTCTTCATATTTCAGTTTCACCTCACATTCACGGAACAAAATCCACAAGGGGATTCATGTTTGATGTAATTCTTGCCCTTTTACCTGCGGCAATTGCAGGTACTGTAATCTTCGGTGCAAAAGCACTTCTTGTTATTGCAGTATGTGTAGGTACCTGTGTAGTATCGGAATTCTTATTCAACCTCATTCTCAAACAGAAACAGACAATCAGTGACCTGAGTGCTGTTGTAACGGGATTACTGCTTGCACTCAACCTTTCTGTCAATGTTCCTCTTTGGCAGGCAATTGTCGGTTCTGTTTTCGCAATAATAATCGTTAAATGTTTCTTCGGCGGTCTTGGTTGCAACGTTGTTAACCCCGCAATCACAGCGAGAGTATTTATGCTTATTGCTTTCGGTTCAATGACAGCATCTGCATTCCCCAAAGCTCTTGATACAGTTGCAGGAGCTACTCCCCTTGCTGAACTTGCAGCAGGCACCGTTCCTTCGCTCAAAGACCTCTTCCTCGGTAATGTAGGCGGAACAATCGGTGAAACATGTTCACTCGCACTTCTTATCGGTGCCGCATACCTTCTTATAAAAAAGGTTATTTCATGGCACATCCCCGTAAGCTTTATTGCTACAGTATTCATTTTTGCACTTTGTGTTGAAGGCTTTGACTTCACAACTGCACTTGCATGGGTACTTTCAGGCGGACTTCTTATCGGTGCATTCTTTATGGCTACCGATTATGTCACATCTCCCACAACACCTCTCGGAAGCATCATTTTCGGTATTGGTGCAGGTCTTATCACTTCACTTATCCGTTTCTGGGGTGTTTATCCCGAAGGTGTTTCATTCGCAATCCTTCTTATGAACATTCTCAATCCTTTCATTGATAAACTTACTGCTCGGAAAGTTTTCGGAGGTAATGCAAAATGAAAAAAAATATAACAAGCATTCTTGCATTGACTGTTATCTGTTCCGTGGTTGCTGTTCTTCTTGCAGTCACAAACGCAATAACAGCCCCGATTATTGAAAAAAATGCAGCAGCCGCTGCAGACGAAGCACTCCTCGTTGTTTTACCAGAAGGTGAAGGTTTTACACCTGTTGACCTTACAACTTATGAATTACCCGCAACGGTAACTGAGGCATTCACAGAAAACAACGGCGGCGTTGTTGTAAAACTCAAAACTTCAGGCTACGGTTCGGATATGGTTGTTATGGTCGGTATAAAAGCTGACGGAAGCGTATCCGGTGCAGTATGTCTTTCAAGTAACGAAACACTCGGTTATGAAAAAACATACGGTGAAAGCACCGTTGGTATGACTGCAGACACAATTGATTCGCTTGACACAATTGCAGGAGCAACAAAAACAACAGAAGCTTATAAAAATGCTGTTAAAGATGCTCTCAACACAGCAGTTATTCTCGGCGGCGGTTCTGTTGATATAAGAGATGAAGCCCAGATTCTTGCTGATAACCTTTCAGCGGCTCTTCCCGCAGGCGAAGGTGCATTTGAAAAGGTATTCATTACTGAAGTTCTTACAGATGTTTCAGCTGTTTATAAAGCAACAAACGGTTCAGGTTATGTGTTCGTTTCAGGCGAAACATTTGTAGGCACAGATGCTCAGGGTACGGTTGTTTCACAGGTTGACGCAACACTCTCAGCAACGATTGCTGCAAATGCTCAGCTTATCATCAACTCAGAACTCACAGAAGTTGACTTAAGCGGTTACGAAATGCCCAAGCAGATTGAAAAAGCATACACAACAGCTACAGGCAACTATGTATTCGAACTCAAAGCTGCAGGTTTCGGCATCAACGGTGACGAATACTATTATCCCTCAGGCGAACACATTAAAATCAAGATGTCACTCACAGCAGACGGAACAATCATTTACTGTGAAACAACATACCAGAACGAAAGCGAAGGTATCGGTTCTGCATGTGCAGATGAAGCATTCTATTCACAGTTCAACGGAAAAACAGCTGAAACTTACGGTGATATTGATGCCATCGCAGGTGCAACAATCACAACAAACGGATACAAAACAGCTGTTTCAAAGACATTTGAAGCTATAAAAATTCTGAAAGGAGAGGTCTGATTATGAACAAAGAATCAAATATGACGGTATTGCTCAAAGGCATACTTCGTGAAAACCCCGTTTTCGTTCTCATTCTCGGCACCTGTCCTACACTTGCCACAACAACTACCGTAAAAGGCGCTTTCGCAATGGGACTTGCCGCAGCAGCTGTTCTTATCTGCTCAAATGCTGTTGTTTCTCTTTTACGCAAAATCATTCCCGATTCAATGCGAATCCCCTGCTACATCGTTATTATTGCAGGTTTTGTTACAATCGTTCAGATGATTATGCACGCATTTCTTCCCGAGCTTTATGAACTTCTCGGTGTTTATCTTGCTCTTATTACCGTTAACTGTATCATTCTCGGCAGAGCTGAAATGTTTGCAGGTAAAAACACCGTAGGCAAATCAATCCTTGACGGTATCGGTATGGGGCTGGGCTTTACGATTGCAATGCTTGCAATGGCAACAATCCGTGAAGTTTTCGGTGCAGGCACATTCTTCGGAATTGAAATTCCATTCCTCAGCACTCATACAATCGACATTCTTATAAAGGCTCCCGGCGGACTTATGGTTTACGGTCTTCTTATTGCAGTTGTGAACATTATCACAAAGGGTAAAGCTATAAAGAAAAAAGAATTCTCATGTGCAGGCTGTCCCTCAGCAGGTATCTGTAACGGCGGCTGTGCAACAGCAGAAAAGGAGGCAGAATAATGGATACTTTCAAAAGTCTTGTTGTTATTCTTATGTCTTCCGTACTTGTTAACAACTATGTTCTCAACAGATTCCTCGGCATCTGTCCCTTCCTCGGTGTTTCAAAGAAACTCAATCAGGCTGTAGGTATGGGCATTTCGGTTATTTTCGTTATGCTCGTAGCAACAGCGGTTACATGGCCTATCCAGACATTTATTCTTGAAAAATTCGGCCTTGAATACACACAGACAATCGTGTTTATCCTTATCATCGCAGCACTTGTTCAGTTTATTGAGATTGTTCTCAAGAAGTTCATTCCCTCTCTTCATAAGAGTCTCGGTGTTTACCTTCCTCTTATAACAACAAACTGTGCTGTTCTCGGTGTTACAATCAACAACATTCTCGACGGCTATAATTTCGTTGAATCAATGGTCAGCTCACTCGGTTGCGGTCTCGGTTTCCTTCTTGCAATGGTCATTTTCTCAGGTGTCCGTTCATTGATCAACGAAAGCAAAATTCCCCAGGCTCTCAGAGGTCTGCCCGTAACACTCATAGCCGCATCATTCGTGTCAATGGCATTCTTCGGATTTGCCGGTATTGTTGACAATCTGTTTGCTTAAAGGAGGAGTAAGTTATGGTTGAAAATATTTTAACAGCTCTCCTTGTAGTCGGAGTTATAGGTGTCCTTGCAGGTGTACTTCTTGCAGTTGCATCACATTTCTTCAAAGTTGAAGAAGATGAAACCGTAAAAAAAATAAGAGAAGCACTCCCCGGTGCAAACTGCGGTGCCTGCGGTTATGCAGGTTGTGACAGCTATGCAGAGGCTGTAGCTCAGGGAAAAGCAGAACCCAATCTCTGTATTCCCGGTGCCGCTGCTGTTGCTGATAAGCTCTCTGAAATTCTCGGAGTTTCCGTTGAAACTAAAGATTCCGGTGTTGCATTCGTTGCATGTAACGGCACTTGCGAAGCAACAAGCAAAAAAGCTGTTTATGAAGGCATTGAAACCTGTGAAGCATCAGGTATGTTATTCGGCGGTGCATCATCATGTATCTACGGCTGTGTCGGTTGCGGTGACTGTGCTGCTGTCTGCCCCGTTGATGCAATCTGTGTACGCAATTCACTCGCACACGTTAACCCTGAACTCTGTATCGGTTGCGGTAAATGTGTGAAGACCTGTCCGAAGCACATTATCAGCATCATTCCCAAGAATGCAACAACTGCTGTTATGTGCAGTAACAAGGAAAAGGGTGCTGTTGCACGTAAGAACTGCAAAAATGCATGTATCGGCTGTAAGAAGTGTCAGCTCAACTGCCCTGAAAACGCAATAACAGTTACAAACAATGTTGCTGTTATTGATTATTCAAAGTGCTCAGGCTGCGGTGTATGCATTGACAACTGTCCCACAAAGTGCATCAAAAACCTGAACAAAGCATAAGTATGAAAATCAGTAAAAAAACTAAAAATGATATTATCCTTGTTGCCGTTATCCTGCTGATAGCGGCAGCAGGTTTACTGGTGGCAAATCTCACCAGACTTGAAGGCAATATGGTGCTTGTAAAAATCGACGGTAATGTCACACAGAGTTATTCACTCTATGAAAACAGAACTGTTGATATTGTCACGGGCGATAATAATGAGTTTATGAACACCCTGGTTATTGAAGACGGTAAAGCTTATATGTCCGATGCCGACTGCCCCGATAAAATCTGCAAAGAGCACAGACCGATATCATATTCAGGCGAAACAATCGTATGCCTGCCCCACAGAATTGTAATTGAAATAACAGCAGAAAATTCCGTTCCCGACCTGGATGCTGTTGCATAAGGAATGTATCGAATGAAAAACTCAGCTAAAAAAACAGCCGTACTCGGAATTATAACGTCAGTAGCGCTGATTCTGGCTTATCTTGAAGCTCTTCTGCCTCCCCTTATGGCATCGGTGCCCGGTGTAAAAATGGGATTGCCGAATCTTGTTATAATATTTGTATTATATAAATTTGGATTCAAAGAAGCTGTTGCTGTTTCGGGAATAAGACTGTTTATAGTCGCATTATTATTCGGAAACGTTATGACACTTGCATACAGCGCCGCAGGTGCGGTGCTCAGCCTGATACTGATGGCTCTGTTGAAAAAGATAAACAGTTTTTCAACAATCGGTGTAAGTGTTACGGGGGCAGTTGCTCACAATCTCGGTCAGATTCTCGTTGCAGTTTTCCTTTTTGATACAATTCAGCTCGGATATTATATGATTATCCTTGCAATTACAGGAACAATTGCAGGCGTATTTATCGGAATTGGAGCAAATATACTAATAAAACGTACTTCATCACTTAAAATTTGAACATTTCGGAGATTATGTCATTATAAAAAAAAACCTATTGACATAATCTCTTTTTTTTGCAATAATAACAAGGGCGAAAATAGAAAAAAATAATAAAAAAGGAGCAAACCCAAAATGAAAAAAATCATCAGCTTACTCCTCGTTGTTCTTGTAGCAGCTTCAATGTTTGCATTCACAGCTTGTGACAAGGCAACAACAGACAACAATGAACCCTCAACATCAGACACAGAAACAACAGACACATCAGCACTTAAATTCGGTCTCGGTATTGTAGCTTCATCAAGCGAAGCTAAGGCTGCAGACGGTGACACAAACGGCGATGCAGACGTAGAAGTTACTGCAGTTGCTGTTCTTCTTGATGCAGAAGGCAAGATCGTTGACGTTAAACTCGACACACTTGCTGCAACAACAGAATGGACATCAACAGGTACAGCAGTTGCTTCAACAGAAGTTAAGACAAAGTATGAACTCGGCGATGCATACAACATGGCTGCATTCGGCAAAAAGCATGACGGCAGCGAAGGTAAAGTTCTTGAATGGTATGCTCAGGCAGACGCTTTTGCTGCAACAGCAAAGGGCAAGACAGCTGAAGAAGTAAAGGCATTCATGACAGAAGACACATACACAACAGGTGATCTTGCAGCTGCAGGTTGCACAATCAGCGTTGGCAGCATCATGAAGGCATTTGATAAGGCTGTTGCTAATGCAGTTGAATCATCTGCTACAGCAAACGACACACTCAAGCTCGCTTTTGCTACATCAGTTTCAAATACTGATGCAACAGAAGAAAAGAGCGGTTCTGTAGGCGTTGATGCTACAATCGTTGCTGCTGTTACAGATGCTGCAGGCAAAGTTGTAGTTGCAAAGACAGACGTTGTATCAACAAAGGTTGAATTTGATCTTGCAGGTGCAGCAACATCAGAAGCTGCTGCAGAAATCAAGACAAAGGGCGAACTCGGTGATGAATACAACATGGCTGCATTCGGCAAAAAGCATGACGGCAGCGAAGGCAAGGTTCTTGAATGGTACGCTCAGGCTGCTGCTTTCGATTCAGCTCTTGCAGGCAAGACAGCTGCTGATTTCGCAACACTTGCTGACGAAACAGGCTACGGTGCAGGCGACCTTGCTACAGCAGGTTGCACAATCAACATCGGCGACATGATCAAGGCTGCAACAGCTGCAGCAACAGTTGCTTAAGTTTTATAAAAAGCTGACGGGATGTTGCAAAACATCCCGTTTTTTGTTAATATTAAAAGCGGTGATTAAAATGAAAAAACAGTTTCTTCGTTTCACGGCACTTTTACTTTCATTTGCAATGATTTTTCTTATGAGTTCCTGCCAGAAAGAAACTCCGAAACTCAAATACACAGCACATTATTTCGATTATTTTGATACAGCAACAACAATTACAGGCTACACAGAAACAAAAGAAGAATTTGATGCAGTCTGTGAAGAAATAAAAGGTCTTCTCAATGAATACCATCGTCTTTTCAATATATACACCCGTTATGAGGGACTCAATAACCTTGTGACAATAAATGAAGTCAGAGACGGTGTTCATCAGACAGTCAAAGTTGATGAAAAAATCATTGATATGCTTACGTTTTCAAAAGAAATGTATGAGAAAACCAACGGCAAAGTAAATGTTGCAATGGGCAGTGTTTTAAGAATATGGCATAACTACCGCACATGGGGACTTGACGACCCCGACACAGCAGAATTGCCCGATATGGAAAAACTCAGGGAAGCTGAAAAGCATACAGATATAAACGATGTCATCATTGATAAAGAAAACAGCACAGTTTTACTTGCTGATCCTGAAATGCTTCTTGACGTAGGTGCAATTGCAAAGGGCTATTCAGTTGAAAAAGTTGCTCAGAATCTTGAAAGCAAGGGCATTACATCATTCATTCTCAATGTGGGCGGAAATATACGTACAATCGGTCTTAACGGTGAAAACAAGCCTTTTAAAGCAGGAATTGAGAATCCCGACAAAGAAAACGAAGAAACACCTTATATTGAATTTGTTGAGCTGAGCGATAATTCAATTGTAACAAGCGGTTCATATCAGCGTTTCTATACAGTCAACGGTGTGAATTATCATCACATCATTGATCCCGAAACACTTATGCCGGGCAAAAAATACAACTCTGTTTCCGTAATCACTCCCGATTCAGGTATGGGTGACGCATTGTCAACTGCATTATTCCTTATGGATGAAGCAGAGGGCAAAGCGCTTATTGAATCAATTGAAAATACAGAAGCAATGTGGGTACTCCCCGACGGTACACAAGTGTATTCTTCAGGATTTGAAAACCACACATTTGAATATCAGACAGATTAAAAAAACGCATCCCGACGGATGCGTTTTTCTTGTATCAGAATCAAAGAGCAAATTCAATAAGTTTGAAGAATACCTTTACGATAAGTCCGGGAACTTCAAAAATACCGTTTGTTCCGTAATTATCATAGAGCCAGAGGCTGAGGTTAGTAAAGAGTGTCTTGGGTTCTTCCTTGACAGAAGGTTCTCTTGCACCGACTTTTACAAGGATATTTACAAGTCTGTCCTCAACTTCCTTCTGCTGCCCTTCATAACAGGCTGTGCTGTTTACGAAAGCTTCAGCTTCTTCAATTGCTGCTGCGAGTTCAGCTGCATCTTCTGCGCTGAGTGCTGACATATCCACAGCCTTTGCTTCGGGAATGTATGTGTTCTTAAGCGCACGGGGGTCTCTTTTTGCATTGAACTGAGGATAATCGGGTGTTGAGTAAACATCCTTGATATCGTCTGTTGCAAGAAGAACTGTTGCAAGTGAAATGATAGCGTCATTTCTTGCTGTCTGTTCATGACCCTGAGCGTCAAAATAGAATGTATGATCAGGAAGAAGACCTGTTGAAGCATCAACAACGTTGTCGGGTGAAATGTGGTTGTGTGAGAGGTCTGCACAGTTTACACTTGTGTTGGCCTGAACATAGGATTCACCGAGTGTTTCACCTACAATTGCGCTGTGAACGCCCATAGCTGTTGATGAAAGATGGATAACACCATCCGCATTGTCGTTATTCCATGAGTTACCGATAAGGTACATAGGCACATCGTAATCTACGATATTGAAAACTTTTACGCCCTTATCAACAAGAGTCTGGATGTTCTTATCTGAATTGAGCTGTGCCTGATAGAACATATCTGTCTGGCGCTTGATTTCAGGTTTTGAACCGAGAAGAGCTGCTGAAGCTTCGGGATAATATTCCTTGGGACAAAGCCCCCAGAGCATTGTTATATTGGATGCAACTTCTTCAACGAGGCAGTCAGCAACGTTTCTGAGAACTGATGTAAGAACTTCATCGGGAAGAATTCTTGCAATAACTTCAATCATTCTTGCATCTTCTTCATCCATAAGTGCTTCAAGGAAACCGTTATAAAGGAAGTCTGTGTCAAAGAATGCAAAATTCTTTGTGTAAAGGTCACCTACTATTGTTGAGCCGTTGAGCGCGGGAACGATATAAACAACCTTTTGGAGGTCATCCATAACCTGAGGATAATATTCAAACAGACCGTTTGCAATTGAACCGCCCATGCTGATGGGTACGATGTTTACTTTATCATGACCTGTTTCAGCCTTTACCATCTGAATGTAGTTGTAAAGTTCTGTTACGATGTCGTAATTATTACCGAATGAATTATATGCAAAGTAGTAAAGGTGGTCTTCACCTGCCATCTTTGCATAATTCTGAAGAGGAATATTTCTGTAAATCTGTTCCTTTTCATATTCTGAACATTCTGCAACTGAATAGAGATACTTTTCAACTACAAAATTACCTGTGTTCTTACCGTTTTTGTCACACATATTAACTGCAAATGCATCACGTACCGCACCGCAGAGAGCATCAGAAAGACCTGCGTCCTTCTGTGAAATGAGTGATGTAAGCACAGGAAGAATTGCCTTGGGAATGATTGCATTAATATCAAGAACAGCGGGGAAACACATAATTCTGTTACCGTTGTCATCAAGCATATAGTCACCGTTTTCTTCAAGTGCCCATACGTTTGACTGACCGATACCGGGAACAACAATTGCAGGACAGGTGTCACAGTTGCCGCCGCATTCTGTTTTTGTTTCTGCAAATGCGCAGACAGAAAGCATTGATAATGCAATCACAACACAGAGAATACACGAAACAATTTTTTTCATAAAAAAACCACCTTTTCAGTTTTATTTTTATTATTACAATTCAAGTGTCTTTTCTGCAGTTTCACGAAGGCAGAATCCTGCAAGAACGACAGCATCTGAATTATATTTTTCAATAAGTTCCGAGAGAATTGTCTTGTTTTCAGGTGTATTTTCAACCCATACGGCAAGGATTGCATCAAGCACATCGCAACAGAGTGAGAATTTTTTTACCCACTTCTGCATTTCTGCAAAAAGCTCAACGGATGTGTCACTTACCGTTGCAAGGCATTCACGCATTTTTTTGTTATATTCTTTAAATTCACATATTGCCTTTTGGGTATCCCCCGTTGCAACAAGGAAGCTCAGATGTGAAAGCACTTCACTCATAAGCTCTGAACCGTAACGTGAAACACACGATACACACAGATGGTCTGCAATATATTTGAAGATTTCAGCCTTTTCACCGAGGATTTCCTGCTGTGCGTTCACAAGAGAATTGTCACAGTCATATGCCACGGGATTCCAGAGATAATCTGCGATTGTAAGGAGAGGAATTTTTGAACACTCAGCATATTCCATAACATTTGAAATAAGCCCTTCGCTGTGTCTGTAAAGCTCCTTATCCCTGCCCTTTACTGCACCCAGATGCATTTCCTGAAACATTTCGGCGTCGTTTACGGGGTAATTGTCCCAGTAAAGAGGCATATGAGCAGTTGCTCTCATAAAATCATCAGCTTCACGGCAGGTAAGGAATGATGAACAAATCTGTCTTCCCGTCCAGAAAATCTTTATTTCCGAGGGTATTCCCTTGCCGAATTTACTGATGTAATAATCGTCACATTCACCGCAATACTGCGTCGGGCAGACTGTAAGAGTTATATCTGAATCTGCATTTTTAAGTATTCTGAAAACTTTATTGATAAGTTCAATATGAGCATCAACAACGCTGTCATAAACTGTGGCATCGTCTTCATACTGAAAATCCGAGGGGATATCATCAAGAAGCAGACCGAAATTTCTGACACCGATTGAATACACATTCATAAACTTTGCTATAAGTGCTTCAAAATCGGTTTCGCTTGTGTATTTATATGTAAGACCGGGACCCACACACCAACAGACATCAATTTCATTTTCTGCGGCTGTATCAAAAAGGCTTTTAAGCTCAGCAAGTTCTTTTTCAGGATAAACTTCACGCCATTTTGCCCTGTGGTATTCGTCATCTTTGGGTGCGTAATAAAAGCTGTTCATTCCGTTTGCAGCCATAAGTCTCATAACGGAAAGTCGTTTTTCCTGTTTCCATGTAGCACCGTAAAAACCTTCAATATAGCCTCTGCGTGAGAACAACGGATAATCTTCAAGTGTTCCCGTTCTGATTTCATTTTTCTTTATAAGCTTTGCAAGAGTATGAACGGCACGGAAAACACCTCTGCGGCAGGATGCTTCAATGACTATTTTTTCATTACTTACGGTAATGAAGTATTTTTCATCACTGAGCATTGAAAGCTCTTCAATATATGTGGTTCTTCTGCTATCTGAAATATTTATTTCAACGGGAAAAACACCCGTTATATCAACATCATATTCCGAAAGTATTTTTTCTGCCGTTGCGCTGCATTCGCCCTGAACTTTTACGGATGAAATACAGACAGTCACACCGTTAAGATTGTTTTTACGGGGTACGGGATAAATCACGGACGCATATCTCCTTTCAAACCGTTTCTTGCTTCTGATATAATATTATACATATTATTTTTTCTTTTTTCAATTAATATATTGTAAATTCATATAAAATTATTTCACATTCATAAAAAATAGTGGCATAAATTAACATAACACAAGGAGTTCTGTATTATACTGCTGTATTTTTTTAATTCAACATAAAAATTAACAGAAAAATTTATTTACATTATGAAAAAAATTTTACAAAAGTGTTTAATTTGGTAAGAAAGTCTGTTATAATTAAGCTAAAGTTCACACGGAGGTTCTTACAATGGAGAAAAAACTCAGCAAAAGAATATGGCTGAATATCTGTGTATTCAGTTTTATGGGCGGTCTTGCGTGGAATATTGAAAATATGTATTTCAATACATTCCTCTATGACTCAGTTTACGGCGGTGCATCTGCAAATGCTCTTGCAAATGTAATGGCACCCACAACAGCAATAAGCCGTATGGTTGCTCTTTCGGCAATCACAGCTGTTGTCACAACATTCATTATGGGTACACTCAGCGAAAAAATGAAAAAACGTAAAGTTTTCATTTCTGTCGGTTACATAATCTGGGGTATCATAACAGCAGCTTTCGGTTTTATTTCAAAAGATGTTATTGCAAAAACTTTAGGTATTTCAGACGAAGTCAAAATTCTTGCAATCACAGTCTGGGTTGTAATCATTATGGATATGGTTATGACATTCATGGGTTCAACAAGTAATGACTCAGCTTTCAATGCATGGCTCAATGACGTTACAAATCCCCTTGTAAGACCCAAAGTTGAAACAGCGCTTATGTTTGTAGGTCTTTTCTCAATGCTTGCAGTTATGGGACTCGGAAGTGTTGCACAGAGCGGAGCTATGTCATATTCAACATTCTTTCTCATTCTCGGCGCTATTGTTACACTCAGCGGTGTTATGGGTCTTTTCTCACTTGAAGATCCCAAAATCAAGGGTGAAAAAACAAACACAAGCTACTGGAGCGACCTTTTCTACGGTTTCAGACCGTCAGTTATAAAAGAAAACGCAAACCTTTACCTTGTTCTTGCAGCACTGTGCATTTATAACATCGCAATTCAGGTTTTCTTCCCCTATCTTTTCGTTTACCTCGGAAACGTGATTATCCCCAATGCAGTTTTTGATGTAAAAACAATCATTGTCGCAGTTATTGCTGTCGCAGCTCTTGCTGCAGGTGTTATCGGCATGCTCAAAGCTTCCGATAAGAAGAGATTTGTTGCAAATATGTGCACAATCGTGCTCTTCATTGTCGGTCTTTTCATCCTTTCAACATCAACAAACATTATTGTTGTTCTTATAGGTATTGCACCCACACTTGTAGGCTATGTTGTTCTTCAGATTCAGCTTGTTGCAACAATGCGTGACTTCATTCCCGAAGACAAGGTAGGACTTTTCCAGGGTATCAGAATGATTTTCGTTGTTCTTATCCCCATGATTGTCGGTCCTGCACTCGGTGACATTGCATGCCGTTCATCAAACATCACAATTGTTGAATACGGTGTTGAAAAACTTGTTCCTTCAACAAGTATGTTCTTCTATGCTGCAATTGTTGCTGTATTCGTTCTTATCCCGATGCTTGTTCTTGCAAAGAAAAAAGCATTCAAAAAATAATAATTCCAAAGGGCGTCCTGCCGGGCGTCCTTTTTAGATAAAAAGTATATTTTCCGGAGATGTTTTTATGAAAAAAATAAAAAACAGCCAGATAATTGAACTTGTTATCACCACCATCCTTCTCGGTCTTGTGATTTATTCGGCATATTCACTCTGGTACATATTCCACGGCACAAACAGCGGTGCTGATGTTCATCTTTATACAGGCATGACGGGTGTTGCGCTCGGTTGGTTTATGCTTCTTTTTGTGCAGACAGTTCTTCCGAAATCGGGTATTATCGGTAAAATTCTTGCATTTGTTGCAGGCAACGGACTTGTTCACGGAATCATATGGGGTGTTAACGCAAAGATTAATCAGACCTGTAATGACAGCGGATATGTTGTTGTAAAAACATTCTCTTTTGTTTTTATTGCATCTGCAATTCTTCTGCTTGTAACATTCATTTTAAGAGCAAAAGAGAAATACAAGGTTGCAAACGTGATTTTTGCAGTTGTTTATTTTGTTGTTTCCTGCGGAGGTTTTGCTGTGATCAACGAAGAAAACATCAAGGCTCTTGAATATAAAAAGAATCTGCAGTTCGGCACTCTTACTGCAGACGAAATGAGTATTACAGATGAAGAGCAGAAGATGAGTAGTGAATGGGCAGACAAAAACCTTATTTCTGCATCTTCTTATCCCTTCACATTCACAGTTGACGGTGTGAAATGGAATCCCGAAGAATGGACAAAAACAGTAACTGATGCTTCGGAAGAAATCTACACCGGCGGAAAAACAAAATACATAACATTCACAAAAGACAGCCTTGAAGTCACAGCCGAAGTGACTGTTTTCGGAAATAATGCTTCGGCTCAGTGGAAAGTTTTTATTAAAAATACAGGCAACACCAATTCAGGTGTAATCAGCGATTTCTATGCACTCGATTCATCATTTGTAACAGGCAAAGCTGATATTTATTACTCACTCGGCAGTGATACAAATGCAGGTGACTTCTCTCTCGTTAAAAAGTCACTTTCTTCAAAGAAAACATTCTCAGCAAATGACGGTAAACCCACCGAAAAATATCTTCCCTATTTCAATGTAAACGGTGAGGAAACGGGCATTGTATTCGGCATCGGCTGGACGGGACAATGGGAAGCTGAATTCTCTCAGAAAAACGGAGAAACAGCCGTAAAGGTCAGACAGCAGAATTTCAATGCATATCTTCTTCCCGGTGAAGAAGTGCGTTCACCTCTTGTTTCACTCACATTCTATGATAATGATAATGCCCTCAAGGGCTTCAATCAGTTCAGAAAATGGATTACCGACTGTGTATATCCCGAAAATATAACAAAAAATCAGTATCTTGTAATGGAAGTTGCAGGTCCCGAATCAAAAAGAACATCGGATGAGATTATTGAAATCCTTGACAGTCTTGATGATGACGTTTTTGAGCATACCGATGCATTCTGGATGGATGCGGGATGGTACAGCTATAACGAAGGCTGGTATGACGGTGTAGGCAACTGGACAGTTGATACTGAAAGATATGATAACGGCATTATTGAACTTTCAACCTATGCAAAAGATAAAGGGCTCGGTCACGTGCTGTGGTATGAGCCTGAAAGAATTTTCCGTGACACAGTTTTCCATAAAAAAGGTATGGAAAATGAACAATGGATTATTGATACCGGTGACGACAATGTTATGTGGAATCTTGCGAATGAAGATGCACTTGAGTTTTACTGTGAATATCTCACAGCATCAATGATTGAAAACGGTGTTACAATCTACCGTCAGGATTTCAACTTTGCACCTCTTGAATACTGGCAGAAAGCCGATAATGAATATTATGACGGCAGAACGGGTATATGCGAAAACCATTATGTCACAAATCTTTACAGATATCTTGATTATCTTACCGAAAACATCGACGGGCTTATTATTGACAACTGTGCTTCGGGCGGTAAGCGTCTTGACCTTGAAATGACATACCGCAGTATTCCTTTCTGGAGAAGTGACTACAACTGTGCCGTTCATTCAGACCTTTTCGAGGCAACACAGTCACATACCTACGGCATTTCATTCTGGCTTCCAATGTCCGGCACGGCACACAATATGACAAGTGAATATTCATCAAGATCTGCCATTACACCTCTTATGCTTATGGATTTCTATGCACATACACATCCCGATTTTGACTATCACCATGAGCAGAAAGAATGTATGTCAGGCAATTACTTCCCCCTCGATTTCGGCAGCTACAACAAAAATAAGATGCTCTCAATGCAGTATATGTCAGAAGACGGTGCAGACGGCGTTGTTCTGATTTATAAGAGAGAAGAAGTGTACAAGAATGAATACAACGTCACACTCAACGGACTTTCTCCCGATGCAAAGTATGAAATTTCCGATTTCGACGGCATAATCGAAACTAAAAAAGCTACAGGTAACGAGCTTATGTCAGACGGTCTGACAATTCCCTTACCCGATGGCGAAAAAGCAATTATTCTCAATATCAAAGCAGTAAAATAATGAGGTGTTTAATATGCTCAGAAAAAGACAGGTACATCTTGATTTTCATACAAGCGGACTTCTGCCCGTAGGAAAAAAATTCTCAAAAGAACAGTTTCAGGCAGCCCTTAAAGCGGGTCATGTTGATTCAATAACTGTTTTCTCAAAATGTCATCACGGTTGGTCATATCATCCTACAGATGTTAATGAAATGCATCCTGAACTTGATTTTGACCTTCTTGCAGCACAGCTTGAAGCGTGTAAGGAAATAGGTGTCAATGCTCCCGTTTATATTTCCGCGGGTTACGACGAAAAGGACTATGTGAAGCATCCCGAATGGCATTACATCAGGTCAACAGACAAGGCAGATGTTGAAGAATACAGAAACGAAGTGCATTTCCACACACTCTGTTTCAATACGGGATATCTTGATGTTCTTTGTGCAGAGATTGAAGAGGTTATGCAGAAGTATAACCCCTGCGGTATTTTCCTTGATATCATTGCACCGAGAAAATGTTACTGCGAAAAGTGCCTTGCAGATATGAAAAATGCAGGTTTTGACCCCGAAAATGAAGAAGATGTGAAAAAGTTCGGTGATATCGTTTTTGCAAACTACCTCAGAAGAACAAACGAATCAGTAAGAAAATACAGCGACACCGCAACGATTTATCACAACGAGGGACATGTGCCAAAGGGTGATTACGGATATATTGACGCAAACACGCATCTTGAACTTGAAAGCCTTCCCACAGGCGGTTGGGGTTATGACCATTTCCCTCTCTCTGCGGCTTATGTGCGTACAGTCAAAGATGTTGAATTCCTTGGCATGACAGGTAAATTCCATCACAGCTGGGGTGAATTCGGTGGTTTCAAGCATCCCAATGCACTCATTTATGAAACAGCTCTCAGCATCGCAAACGGCGCGGGTTGTTCAATCGGTGACCAGATGCATCCTCTCGGCGAAATGAATACGGCTACATATAACCTCATCGGCAAGGCATATGCACGTGTTGAAGAAAGAGAGCCGTGGCTCAACGGTGCCGTCAACGTAGCTGATATTGCCGTGCTCAGCGGTGAAGCCGTCACACACGGCAGAGACAGAGATGCCGACGTGGGAGCTAACAGAATGCTCCTTGAAAACAGTTATCTTTATAATTTCATTGACGAAACAGCTGATTTTTCTACCTATAAAATGCTCATTCTTCCTGATGTAAACGGCTATTCCGACGAAACAGCTGAAAGAATAAAGGCATTTGCCGAAAATGGCGGCAAAATCATCGCAACGGCTGAATCAATTGTAAAAGACGGTAAGTTTATTCTTGACACAGGTGCAGAATATCAGGGCAGAAATGAAATGTACCCATCATATTTTGTTCCTTGTTTTGAAACAGTCAACGGCAATACAGAATATGTTATGCGTTGCGATTCTCACAAAATCAAAGTCACAGACGGTGAAGTTGTTGCAAAGATGCAGAACCCGTATTTCAACAGAACTGCAGAGCATTTCTGCTCACACGCACATACACCCAATAACCCCGAAGAAGAATTTGCAGGTGCTGTTATCAGGAATAATGTTGCTTACATTGGTTGGAATATTTTCACAGCTTATGCACAGCACGGACACCTTTTCTTCAAGGAACTTTTCACCGAAGTTGCAGAAAAACTTATGGGTGACGGTTTCACCGCAAAGGCAGATATCCCCGATAAGGCAGTTATGACATACACAAGACAGGATGCGGAAAACAGAAACATCATGCATCTTCTCTTTGCCCATACGACTGTCAGAGGAAGAAATACGGAAGTCATTGAAGATACAGTTCCTCTTTATAACGTAAAATGCTCCGTCAAGTGCGATAAACCGACATCTGTTTCACTTGTTCCCGAAGGAAAAGACATTCCGTTTGAATACAAAAACGGTAAAGCAGAGTTTGTTGTGCCCGAAGTCAATATTCATCAGATGGTTGAAATTAAATAATAAGCTATAAAAGAAGGTGAAAAAACTTCCGTTTTTTCACCTTCTTCTTTTTTATCCTATTGCAATTTTAAAACAGATGGGCAGGTCATTTCTGAAATCACCTTTAAGGTTGATTTTAAGAGCTTCCCCATCTCTTATGAAATCGATTTTTTCGTCACTTCCCAGGAGCTCAATACTCTCAATGAGATAATCGTGAGGATTGTGCTTTCTGAGTGTTTTTATCTCAACACTCTTTGAAGGACGCATCTGGAATACATAAAGATATGAATCCTTATATGTAAATCTGAAATCACTTGTTGTGAATGCCTTTTCGTCACCGTCTTTGAAAAATCCGTCCTCGGCATTGACTTCGCCTTCACCGAATGTTTTCCAGAAAGTTGTGCCGTAAATTCCGTCACCATTGATTTCCAGCCATTCACCCATTGTCAGCAGAACTTCTGTTTCTTCGTCGGTTATTGTGCCGTCAGATTTCGGACCGATATTTATAAGCAGGTTTCCGTTTTTGGAAACGATATCAACAAGGTCGCAGATGACCTGTCTTGCACTTTTGTATTCATTATCGGCTCTGTAACCCCACGAACATTTTCCGATTGCCGTGTCTGTCTGCCAGTAAACAGGTGAAATGCCTGTAAGTGCGCCTCTTTCAACATCAAATGTTGCTACATTCGGCGGAAATGCCTCGTGCTTGTAATTTATTGTGACTTCCCTGCCCCATTCATCTGCGCGGTTATAATAATATGCGGCAAGTTTTTTAAGATAAGGCTTGAATGAATGATTGTGAATCCACCAGTCGAAATAAAGAACTGACGGCTGATATCTGTCAACAAGCTCACAGGTGCGCACAAGCCAGTCATCAAGCCATTCCTTACTTGCACCCGTTGAATAAGTGTCTGCAGTTGTAATATGTATAATTTCAGGATCAAATTCTTCCGAATAAACAGCCGGACCGTAAAAATCAGCATATTTTTCATCATTGACATCGCTGTCGCAAAGACGGCCGGGATTCATAAAGAAATAGTGCTCTGCACGGTGAGTTGATGCACAGAAAACAAGTCCCTGTTTCTCACATTCAGCTTTTATTTCACCCGTAACATCACGGCAGGGACCCATCTTAACTGCGTTCCAACGGTTGAATTCCGTGTCATACATCGCAAAACCGTCGTGATGCTCTGCAACGGGCATAACATACTTCATTCCGGCTTTTCTGAAAAGTGAAACCCACTTTTCCGCATCGAATTTCTCAGCCCTGAACATAGGGATGAAGTCCTTATAACCGAATTTATCCTGAGGTCCCCACACTTTTCTGTGATGTTCGAATTCACGGACGTTTTTGTCGTACATTCCTCTTGAATACCACTCGTTACCGTATGCAGGTACGGAATATACTCCCCAATGGATGAACACACCCAATTTGTCGTGCATATACCATTCAGGCACTTTATGTTTTGCAAGTGAAGACCAGTCTGCCTTATATTTCCCGTTTTCAATTACTTTATCAATAAGATTAAGATATTCCTGAGTTGTCATATCTGCCACACCTTTTCAATATTATGGAAATATTATGCCATAATTTTCATCACAAGACAAGCCGTTTCTATATAAAATTAGTTTAATATATATAATTTTCGGTTGACACTCTTTTTATTTTATTATAAAATTAAATACAATAGGTTTTAATATCAAAAAATGAGGTTTCCTTATGAAAGAGTATATCAATAGTATAATAAAGCCGAAACTTCAGGGTGACGGCGGTGAAATAGATTTTGTATCTTATGATGACGGAATTCTCACTGTACTTCTTCAGGGTGAATGCTCAAAATGTCTTATTGTTGAGCGCTGTATTTCCTGGATAGAAAGTGAAATACTCCGTGATAAAGGCGAAAAGGTAAAAATTGTTGCAGAGAAGAAAAAGCCCTTTTTCTGGGATAAATAAGGCGGTGAAGAAATGGCTCATATCAAGGTTGTAAGAAGAAGTATGCGCCCCGAGGAGTGGACTGATTTACGCTTCGGATGGCTTAAAAGGTACATATACGATGAGAAATATGAAATAGACAGCCTTATGGTGCGTGATGCACGTCAGGTGGCTGAAATGCAGTATGAATTCTATCCCGAAGGATGGAGAACTCTCCGTAAGGGTGATATGTATTTCACTCCCGACGGAACTGCGTTTTTTGAAGCTCAGGTAACTGTTCCCGAACATCTCAGAAACAAAGAACTGTGGTTTTCACTTAAAACCGCAGCAGAAATCATTGTAAAAGTAAACGGCAAATATGTGGGCGGTGTTGACCCCAACCGTGACAGAATTCTGCTGACTCCTTACATCGATTCCGATGTTCTTCATTTTGAAATGGAGGGCTATAACCGTTCAAAGCCCGATGATGAACGTAATCCCGAATCACTTTCCGTGCGCGGCTGCCGTCAGATTTTTGAAGGCGCTTATCTTGCAACAATCAATCATACTGTTCTTGACCTTGTGTACGACCTTGAACTTCTTCTTGATGTTGCAAAAAGTGATGCTTTCAATGAGGATTACCGCAATTTCCTTAACCGTGAAATCAATAATGCACTCAATCTCATAGACTTTGACGATGTAAAAAATGAAGATGTCGCAAATGCAAAAAAATATGTCGATGATGTGATTTTTGCAAATGACGATTACAAAGGCAACGGTGATGTTGCTCTTGTTGCCCATTCCCATCTTGATATTGCATATTACTGGAGAAGAATCCACAGTGTTCAGAAAAACCTGAGAACAATTCTTATTCAGCTGCGTCTTATGGACAGATATCCCGATTTCAGATATGCACACACTCAGGCATATACTTATGAATTGCTTGAAAAATATTATCCCGATGTTTTTGAAGAATTGAAAGAAAAGGTTGCCAAGGGACAGTTTGAACCCGTCGGTGCGATGTATGTTGAACCCGACTGCAACGTACCGAATGCAGAAAGTCTTATCCGTCAGCTTCTTTACGGTCAGCACTATTTCCGCGAGAAATTCGGAATAACGGTAAAGAATTGCTGGTTACCCGATGTTTTTGGCAACAGCTGGATTCTGCCTCAGATTCTCAGAAAAAGCGGTGTTGACTATTTTGTTTCTAACAAGATGTCAACATGGAATGATACAAACAGATTCCCTCACAACAACTTCATATGGAAAGGTATTGACGGCAGTGAAGTTTATGCCTGCGTACCTCCCACACATTTCATAACATGGAATATGCCCTCACAGATTCAGGAAAACTGGGAAGCTTATCAGGATAAGAATCAGGGAGGACAGACACTTTCAATGTTCGGTTACGGTGACGGAGGAAGCGGATGCACCGAAGAAATGATTGAAATGATGCACCGTTTCGATAAGCTCTCAATTATGCCGAAGACAGAGCATACAAGCGGTCAGGAATTCCTTGAAAAGAATCTTAAAGACAATAAGAATCTTTCAAAATGGGATGGTGAGCTTTATCTTGAAATGCACCGCGGCACATTCACAACAAAATCAAACATAAAAAGATATAACCGTCAGATTGAATATAAGCTCCGTGAGGCAGAAATTTTATCAACACTCCGTCATTTAAATGGTGAAGAATATCCTTACGACGAAATCCGTGATATATATAAAAAATTGCTTGTAAATCAGTTCCATGACATTCTCCCCGGAAGTCATATCACTCCCGTTTACCGTGATGCTATAGCTGATTATGAAGAAATCGAAGAGAGAGTAAACAAGCTTATCGGCACGGGTAAAAAATATTTCAATTCACTCAATTTCTCCCGTAAGCATTTTACTTTTGTTCCCGATGAATCAGGTGACAGCATCCGTTACGGCAAAAAAGGTTACTGGGCAATCCCCTCTCTTCCTGCCCTTTCAAGCGGAGAAATACATAAAGAAAATCATACGGATGAATGGGTCGCAATCGGTGAAAAGGTTGTCACTCCGTTCTATGAAATCACATTTGCCGATGACGGCAGTATCATAAGTCTTTATGACAAAGAGCTTGACCGTGAATGGACAGACGGCGAATTCAACAAGCTTATTCTTTACAAGGACAACCCCGGTGTATATGATGCATGGGATATTCTTCCCAATTACACCGACAGAAAAGTTGAAATAAAAACAGTTTCTCCCCTCACTCTTATTGAGAAAAACGGTGAAGTTGCATCATTTGAATGTACTCTTGCAACAGAGAAAAGCACATGGAAACGTATTATCAGAGTTTTCCGTCAGTCAAGAGGCATTGAAACTGAAAACATCGTTGACTGGCACGAAAAACACGTGCTTGCAAAAGCACAGTTTGATTGTAATGTGCTGACCCGAAAAGCTGTCTGCGACACGAGTGCAGGCTTTATCGAAAGAGAAACTCACAGAAACACCACTTGGCAGCAGGCTCGTTTTGAGGTATGTCATCACAAGTGGGTTGATATGGCAGAAACCGACGGCGGTATTGCCCTTATCAACGATTCAAAATACGGTGTGGGACTGCTTGAAAATTCAATGAGTCTGAGTCTTCTCAGAGCAACGGTGCGTCCCGATGTCACAAGCGACCTCGGTCACCACGAATTTAGCTATATGATTTATCCCCACGGTGACGATTTTGTAAAAGCTGAAATCAACAATATCGCTTTTGAATATAACATCCCACTTTCAAAGGCTGATTTAAGCTTCGGCAACACTTTTGACGGACTTTATATGCAGGCTATGAAAATGAGCGAAAAAGGAAATATGATTGTTGTCCGTCTTTCGGAACAGAACGGAAAAAGAGGCACACTCAGGCTTGACAATCCCGTTAAAATTCTCAATTTCCTTGAAGATGTTGAAGGCGAAACAGACACAATAAAATACAAGCCTTTTGAAATTATTACAATTGGCATACTGATATAATCTTTACTGAAAAAAAAGGAGTTGAAGATTATGAAAAAAATCAAAATTTTCCCATTTATAATCGGTGCTGTTTCTGCATTGATTGTCACAGGATTGCTTTTTTATATTTTCTGTCCTGCATTCAATATTCATAATATTGATCTGTGGATTTTTATTGACATTGCAATTCTCACATTTACCGTTGTGACACGTCTTGCAATGGGCTTCAATGATTTCGGAACTGAAACCGTCACGATCAAAAAGAAAAAAGGCAACAAAAACAAAACCGTAACGATAAAAAAGCCCCGTTTCAACGCAAAATACTACATAGCACCGATTGTTTTTACGGTTCTGATATTTTTTATAGGTATTATCGGAAGTTCCGTATTCAATGCAACAGCATATTCAGAAATACTGAAAGTCACAGAATCTGATTTTTCGCAAGACCTTGCAGAATCGGTCGGTACTGATTCAATCGCACTTATGGATACAGCATCCGCACAGATGCTCGGTGACCGTGAAATAGGCGCACTTTCCGATGTGGTCAGTCAATTCAATGTTTCTTATGATTACACGCAGATAGACTACAACGGCAAACCCGTAAAAGTTGCACCTCTCGAATATGCGGGATTTTTCAAATGGAAGAATAACAAAGACAACGGTGTAAAAGGATATGTAACTGTCAACCCTGTTACAATGTCAGCATCATTTGAAAAAACTGAAGGAATGAAATATGTTCCCTCAGCTCATTTTTCTGAAAATGCGTTCAGATATCTATGGACAAAATATCCCACGCTTATGCTTGACAATCTCCATTTTGAAATTGACGAAAACGGAAAGCCTTACTATATTGCCTCCGTTATTGAAAATACAATAGGACTATTCGGTGGAACAACTGTTCTCGGTTGTGTTACTCTTGACCCCGTGACGGGTGAAACCGAGAGATATGAAGCAGCAGACATCCCCAATTGGATAGATGTAGTTTTTTACGGTGATCTGATATGCAGACAATACAACTGGTCCGGTATGTACAGTAACGGATATATGAACAGTATGTTTGCAAAAAAAGACTGCAAACAAGTAACAACATATTATTCCGGTGATGATGAGTCCGATGACGGAGATGCAACACCCGTTTCTGACTACGGATATGTTGCAAAAGACGGTGATATCTGGATTTATACGGGTGTTACATCGGTAAACGGTGACAGTTCAAACATAGGTTTCCTTCTTGCAAATGAAAGAACGGGCGAAAGCCGTTACTATTCAATCGCAGGTGCTGACGAAAAATCAGCAATGGCGGCAGCCGAGGGGGAAGTTCAGGAAAAAGGCTATCAGGCTTCATTCCCGTCACTTATCAACATTGACGGTCATCCTACTTACATAATGGTACTCAAAGACTCAGGCGGACTTGTAAAACTTTATGCAACAGTCAATGTGGAGCAATATAACATTGTCACAACCGCTTCAACTCAGGATGAATGCATCAGAAAATACAAAGAAACTCTCGGTATAAAGACCGAAGACACAGACAAAGAAATAAAAGAAACAACGATCACAATAGCATCAATAAAATATATTGACATTGACGGAAATACCTATATTTATATTATTGACACCGACAACAACATTTTCAGGGCAAAAGCCGGTGAACACGAAAATATGCTTCTGCTGTCTGCCGGTGATAAAGTAGCGATATCTTATTCAGACAAAACAATCATTTCCTGTGAAGAAGTCGGATAATTCCGTGCAAGGTGAAAGATATGAATAAAGAAAAACTCAGCAAAAAGAACTGGTTATTGATAACTCTGTTCAGTTTTATGGGCGGTGTTGCGTGGAATACGGAAAACATGTATTTCAACACATTTATCACAAACGAAATATATGCAGACGTATCTCAGGCTGCGATTCTCGGCACAATGGAAGCCACAACTGCCGTTGCACGTATGGTTGCACTTTCAGCCATAGCAGCTGTTGTCACAACATTCATAATGGGCGCTCTCAGCGACAAGCTTAAAAACAGAAAAATGTTTATTTCTGTGGGATATATTCTCTGGGGTATAGTTACAGCAATGTTCGGTTTTATTTCAAAGGATAACGTTGCAGCTCTTTTCAATCTTTCAGACGAAACAAAGATTCTCGGCTGTACCGTATGGTTTGTAATCCTTATGGATATTGTAATGACATTTATGGGCTCTACAAGTAACGATGCCGCTTTTCAGGCGTGGGTAACGGATATCACCGTGCCCAAACAAAGACCTGTTGTTGAAACCGTATTGTCTGTTGTAGGCACAATATCATCCCTTGCCGTAACAGGTATCGGAAGTTTTGCTCAGGCAGGTACAATCAGCTACAAGCTTTTCTTCGGCGGACTCGGTTTTGTGGTAACACTCTGCGGTGTAGCAGGACTGTTTCTCCTCAAAGACCCTCCCCGCACAATACAGGCACAGTCTTCATCAAACTACATAGCAGACCTTTTCTACGGTTTCAGACCGTCTGTAATCAAAGAAAATTCAAGACTTTATCTCTCATTACTGTCATTCTGTCTGGCAATCGTTGCATTCCAGGTTTTCTATCCTTATCTTCTTACTTATGTGCAGTATGTTGTCATACCCGACAACGGCGGTGTTGAAAACATTCTCAAACCCTCTGTTATTATAACAGCCGTGGTTGTTGTTATCATTCTTCTTGCATGCATTGTTACTCTTCTGAAACTTTCAACAAAGAAAAGAGGCTTATGCCTTTTAATAGGTGTTATTGTGCTGTCATTGGGCTTCTTCATTCTTTCAACAAGCACGGGAATTTTCGTTATTCTTGCAAGTCTTGTGCCTGTTGTACTCGGCAATGCCCTTGTCAACATTCTTTTCAGCGCAACAGTCAAGGATTTCACTCCCGAAGGCAAAGCAGGTATGTTCCAGGGTATAAGAATGATTTTTGTCGTAATGATTCCTATGGTTATAGGTCCCGTTATCGGTGATAAGGCATGTCAGTATGCCGCACGAACAATCATAAACGAAGTAGGGGCAGAAGTTATTGTTCCTGCAAAGGATATGTTCCTGTGGGCAGGTATTGTATGTATTTTTGCTCTTATCCCCCTTTTCTTCCTTATGAAAAAAGGCCTTGACACAGAAAAAACCGAGGTTACAGAAAATGAATAAATGGAATTTTTACACCTCAAAAGAGATAAAACCCGATGGGTGGCTCCGCCGTCAGCTTGAAATACAGGCAGAGGGCTTAAGTGGTAATTTACATAAAATATGGCCCGATATCCGTGACAGCAAATGGATAGGCGGAAACTGTGAAGGCTGGGAGAGAGTCCCCTATTGGCTTGACGGTTTTATTCCCCTTGCATATCTTCTTGAAAATGAAGATATGATTGCAACTGCAAAAAAATATATTGATGCAATTCTGTCTTCTCAGGAAGAAGACGGCTGGATTTGCCCCTGCTCTGAGAAAAAAAGAGCAACTTATGACACCTGGGCAATTCAGTTAATCTGCAAAACTCTCAAGGTCTATTATGATTGCTCGGGTGATGAAAGAATCCCCGATGCAATATACAGAGTAATGAAAAATTACTATGAACTCCTCAGAGACGGCAAAATCAAGCTGTTTATGTGGGGTAAATTCAGATGGTTTGAATCGTTTATTTCACTCAATTTCCTTTATGAAAGATATAAGGAAGAGTGGATAAAAGACCTTGCAAAAATTCTGAAAAAGCAGGGCTTTGACTACAACACAACAACCGAAAACTGGAAAAAGCCTCGTCATATATGGGTTCTTAATACTCACATTGTAAATCTTGCAATGATGCTCAAAAGTGAAGCGGTTTCACATAATCTTCTGGGTGATGAATACACGGATAATGCAGAAAAGCTCCGTGAAATCCTTGATAGATATAACGGTACGGCATTTGAAGGCTTTACGGGTGACGAAGTTTTGTCAGGTCTTGACCCCACAAGAGGTACTGAGTGCTGTGCAATAGTTGAACAGATGTATTCTTATGAAGAAATCTTTGCTCACACGGGAGATAATAAATGGGCAGAACGTCTTGAAGTGCTTGCATTCAACGCCCTTCCCGCAACGCTGAGCGAAGACATGTGGACACATCAGTATGTTCAGCAAGTCAATCAGATTGCATGTCAGAAGACAATGATTATGGCTCCGTGGAGCACAAACGGTCCCGAAGCACATCTTTTCGGTCTTGAACCTAATTTCGGCTGCTGTACTGCAAACTTCAATCAGGGTTGGCCGAAATTTGCACTCACTCCATTTATGCACAACGGCAACACAATAATAAACGCTGTTATGCTCCCGTCCGTACTCAATGCAGACGGTGTTGAAATCAGACTTGAAACAGACTATCCTTTCAACAACAGAATGCATTATTATATTGAATCGGAAAAGGATTTTACTTTCCGTATCCGTATTCCTTCTTTTGCAAAAAATCTTAAAGTAAACGGTGAAGAAAATGCAACCGAAGACCTTGAATTCAATGTAAAACAGGGCAAGACGGAAATTGAAATTGAATTCACGGCAGAGCCTTTCTTAAAAAAACGACCCAATGAACTTTATGCATTACAGATGGGTTCAATTCTCTTCTCCGTGCCGATAAAATTCAGCAAGAAAATCCTTGAACGCACAAGAAAAGGTGTGGAACGTAAATTCCCCTATTGCGATTATCATTTTATTCCCGAATCAGACTGGAATTACGCTTTCTCAGATGATAATTTTGAAGTAAATTACAATACTGTCGGTGAATATCCGTTTTCGGGAGAAAATCCGCCCGTAACGGTAACTGCAAATATGCAGAAAATCAACTGGGGGCTCAAATTCCCTTACAGAAGCATTGCCAGAAAAACTCCGAAGTCAAGAGTTCCCCTTTCGGAAACCGAAAAATGTGAACTTCATCCCTACGGAAGTGCAAAACTCAGAATGACGGAAATGCCCGTACTGAAAAAATAAAATCAAGGTGAAAAAATGAAAAAATACGAATGGATGAAAAATGATACGGTATCAATAATGTTTTCAGCTGTTGACACCTATAAAACATCAAGACTTTTCAGAATTGCAGCCATATTCAAGGATGAAGAAGTTGATCCTGAAAGGCTCAGAGAAGCTGTCAGACTGACTGTCAACCGTTATCCCCATTATCTTTACAGAAACACAAAAGGTTTTTTCTGGACATATCTTGAAAAAGCAGAGGGCCTGCCTCCCGTGTTGCCCGAAGAATATGCCCCCGCAAAGCTCAGAAGACTCGGCAACGACGGTGAACCCGAAATTGTTTTTCTTTATCACAAAAGAAGACTTGCATTTGAAACAACACATGTTCTGGGTGACGGAGCGGGAAGCATTGAACTGCTTAAAACTGTTGTTGCACAGTATATGATTCTCGGCGGAGCTGACAGAAGTGATTTTGAGGGTATAAGACTTGCTGACGAAAAGCCGAGCGATACAGAGCTTGAAAACCCCTTCGGCAGATATCAGAACGGTGAAAAGCTCCCTAAACCTCACAGGGATGAAGCATATAACATCCCCTATACATACACTCCCGATTATCAGAATCATATTTCAGGTTTTGTTTCAATCGATACAATAAAACTGCTCTGCAAGGAAAAAGGAATCACAATAGGTGAATTTCTCGCAACGGGAATTATTCTTGCAATAATCCGTACAGCAGAAAAACCGATTGAAAAAACAATTATTGTTGATGTGCCTGTAAATGTCAGAAATTTCTTCCCGTCTGATACTGTAAGAAACTTCACTTCTTCAATTCCTCTGCAATTTAATCCCGAAGGACGTACTGACTGGACTTTCGATGAAATTGCTCAGAAAATCAAGGGTAAACTCGCATCCGTCAACACAAAAGAAACTCAGCAGGGCTTCATTAATTCAAACTATGCACTCACTCAGAATAAAGTGCTTCAGGTTATTCCGTATTTTATCAAAAAGCCCGTTCTCAATATGATGCAGATGAAAAACCACACAAAAGAAATGACAATCATTATGTCAAATATCGGTAATTTTACTCTGCCTCCCGTTATGAGCAATCATATTGAAAGAATTGAAGTTGTAAGCGGTGACTCAAGGGTTTACGGCATGCCGATGTTCTTCTATATCATTTCAATGAACGGCTACATGAACATCATTTTCGGTTTAAGCGGTAAGGACAGAAGCTTATGCACCGAATATTTCAGAATTCTTTCTTCAATGGGTATTGACGTAAGAATTGAAAGTTCAATGGAAAACGGAATTAAAGAAAACACCGTAACAGCCCCGAAAAAGTGCGGAAAATGTAATGTAAGAATCGGTGAAGAATATTCGGTATGTCCTCTCTGCGGTGAAAAAGCAACCGTAACTGATACGCCCGATGCATACTTCAGAACAGCACTTTTCCCCGAGAAAATAAAAGAATATAAACACCGCAGATTCAGAAAAATAAACCCCGTTATTTCAAAAGAAAGACTCAGGGCTTATTTCAATCTGAATCCGTGATTCAGACGGAGATGCAAAAATGCAGATTTATACTTACGATATCCGTAAACTGAATAATGACGAATACCGGAAATGGTATTCAATGATGAGTGATGACCGAAAAAAGCGTGTTGATGCATTCCGTTATGAAGATGACAGAAAACGCTCGGTTGCGGGCGAAATGCTTGCCCGCACGGCGATTTCAGAAATGTGCGGTATTGCCCCTGAAAATATAACTTTTGAAAGAACACGGTACGGCAAACCTTACACTTCACTTGCTGAATTCAATATCAGCCATTCGGAAGATATCGTTGTATGTGCCGTTGATAAAGCACCTGTGGGAATTGACATTGAAAAAATACGCCCCGTTAATTTAAAAACTGCAAAAAAAGTGTTTTCAGAAAATGAAATCAACTATCTTTTTGGCCACACTCCCGAAGAAAAAGAATTTATAAATACTGATAATACGGAAATACTCAGCCGTTTTTTTGAACTGTGGACAAAAAACGAAGCTGTGGGAAAATGCGTGAGCACAGGGCTTATTCACGATGAAAATTACGACAACTATGACATTGAAACATTCAGTATTGATAACGGATATATTGTATCGGTATGTCAGAAAAAAAAGACTGTTCCGAACGGAACAGTCCTCTGAAAAAACGAAATTATAATTTTTTTCCGAATGCCACATCTGTGTTATAGATTTCTATAACTTCAAAACCGTATTTGCGGTAGAATTTACCTGCATTCTCATTTTCAGTTCCCGCTGTAAGCATAACTCCGCAGATACCTTTCTGTTTAAGATGTCCGCAAAGTGCTTCAACGAGCTTTCCGCCCCAACCCTGACGCTGATATTCAGGCAGAATATCAATATGAAGATGTGCAGGATACTCAGCCTTATACTTTTCCTGAAGAACGGTTGACTCTGCTGCCCATTTATAGAGTTCATCACCTAAATCCTTATTAAGATGGAGATACTCTCTGTCAAAAACCTCTTTATATGCATCATAATTTTCGGTGCATATAATATAGCCTACTGCCTTCCCGTCATCGGAGAGCACAAAGCAGTTTTCAGGCTCTTTTTCAATATAGTAATCGCAGAAAGTGTGAAGAATAAACTCACCGAGGTTGCCCGTATGAGGTGCTCCCTCACTGTTAAGACAAGTAAATCTTACGCCTTCTTTATCTTTTTCTTCATATTTTCTTATCATTATCATAACAAATCACCTTTTTATATGATATATAATTATTTTGAAAAAATCAATGCTTTTTTCAAATAAGGGAGAACTGATTATGAAATACAGAACATTGACGGCAAAATCAATAGGAACACTTGCAAAAACAATTATTTCGGGTATGCCCGACAGCTATTTCACAAAAGAATCTGATGCAGACAGATATATGCTCACAGGTGACAGTAAATTCACATCCCGTAACGGAGAAAAATTCACCTGCGGTTTTGCTTCATCTGTTCTGACTCCCGATGATGTGACAAAAGAGAAATATTACATAGCAGGCTACGGTTCAAACAACCCGGCCCAAGGTGTGCTTGACGATATGTATGCACGTGCCTTTTACATTGATGACAACACGGGCACGGGCGGAGTTGTTATGTGCGTGATTGATGCTGTGGGCTTAAGCCGTCACGACATAAATCTTATAAGAAAGCTTGTCATTGAAAGCAGAAAAATCCCCTGTCTCAAGTCAATCAATATTTCGGCAACACACTCCCATTCAGCAATCGATACACAAGGCTTATGGGGTGAAAAGCTTTTCAGTTGCGGAAGAAATGAAAAGTTTATGGAGTCCCTCCGTAAGAAAACTGCCGATGCAATTATCCGTTCTTATGAAAACAGAAAAGACGGCAAACTTTATTATTCGGTAAAGCAGACAGAAGATTTACAGTTTGACTGCCGTACACCCGATACATTTGACTCTAATCTCACAAAAATACGTTTTGAATCATCCGATGGTGAAAAAAATATCGTTATTGTCAATTTTGCTTCTCACGCAGAACTTCTCGGTGGCTGCACAAAGACAGTAAGTGCTGATTTCCCTGCATATATGATTAAAGAAATTGAAGCCAATAACGAAAACTGTGATGTTGTTTTCATAAACGGTGCTATCGGCGGAATGATTTCTGCAAAAGAAATCAAAAAGGTTTACAGAGAAACAATTGACTGCGAAGCTTACACAAAAGAATTCGGAAAAATGCTCGGTGAAATAGTCAACTCAATGACCGATGAAAAAGAACTCCCCGGCTGTATCAACATAAAATCGGTTCCTCTGAGAATAAAGGCTTCAAACTTCGTGCTTATTCTCGCAAGGCTTCTCAAGGTCCTCAATAATGATATCGCCCGAAGCTCAAAGAGAAGTGAAGCTTTCATTTACTCAGAAACGGGTTACATTGAGCTCGGAAACGGAGAAATCGGCATTTTTATGATTCCCGGTGAGCTTTTCCCTGAGCTTTACAACGGTGAATTCCTTACAGAATATATGTCTGCGACGGGTAAACGTGCCGAATACACAATCCTTAAAGATATGACCGATGCAAAGCACACTTTTGTAATAGGACTTTGTAACGACGAGCTCGGTTATATTATTCCCGACAACGACTTTTTCCTTAACGATAAGCTCCCCTACATTGATTCGGGCAAGGATGTTTTCGGCAGAAACCATTACGAAGAAACAAATTCAACCGGTCCGGAAACTGCACGTACAATTCTTGATGCGATGCATAACCTTATAAGAGGTGTAAAATAATGTATTATCTCGGTATTGACGGCGGCGGCACAAAAACCGTAGCTGTTGTAACAGATGAAAAAGGCAAACTCATAACAACCGTTTCGGGTGCCACAATCAATTTTTATTCCGTAGGATATGAAAATGCAAGAAAAAACCTGTCTGAGCTTATGAATAAAATCACGGCTGAAACAGAAATTTTCTCTTTCTCGGGTGCATTTATCGGTTGCTCGGCACTTGACTGTGAATCAGACAAGGAAACAACAAAAAAACTCTGCGACGGCATAATAAATGCAGATAAAATCAGAATGCACAGCGATGTACATATTGCTCTTAAATCGGTAAAAAATGCAAAGTGTCCCTGTGTTGCAATATGCGGTACGGGGTCAATTGCAACTGGTGAAGACGAAAACGGAAACCCCCATGTAACAGGCGGTTGGGGACACATTCTCGGTGACGAAGGCTCAGCTTATTCAATTGCCGTCAAGGCTCTTGAAATCTGCTGTCAGATGTGTGACAAAAATAAAAAAACGCCCCTTCTTGAAAGTGCGGAAAAGTTTTTCGGTGTTGACGATTTCAGAAAAGCTATTGATATTATCTATTCCTCCGACATGACAAAGGACAGGCTTGCCCGTTTTGCATCACATCTTGATGAAAATGATAAAACCGTAAAAGAAATCATCAGAAATGAAGCAAACAGATTTGCATTTACGGTCGGAATGCTTCTTAATAAAGTAAAAAAATGCGATATCCTCGGTCTTTACGGCGGAGTTTTTCAGCACAACAGCCTTTTCAGAGAAGAATTTTCAGATGCAATCAAAAATAAATTCCCGGAAACAGAAATCAAGCTTATTGAAACACCACCTGCAGAAACTGCGGCTGAGCTTGCGAGAGGTTTGTAATGAAAAAATATACTCAATACATTGAAAACGTAAAAAAAATAATCGAAAAAATTGAAAAGGATGAAAACGGTGCAATCATTAAAACGGCAGAAATATTTGCCGATACACTCATAAACGACCGTCAGATTTATCTTTTCGGCACAGGACATTCTCATATGCTTTCAGAGGAACTTTTCTACAGAGCAGGAGGGCTTGTGAATATTCAGCCCATACTTATTGAACCTCTTATGCTGCATATTTCTGCATCCGAAAGCACTCTTTGCGAGCGTGAAGAAGGTATGGCTGAAAGAATTTTCCGTGACTACAATATGAAAGAAAACGACACAATCGTCATCATTTCAAATTCGGGCAGAAACGGTGTTATTATTGATATGGCACTTCTGTGCAAAGAAAAAGGCTTGAACGTTATTGCTCTTACAAACCTTGAGCATACATATTCGGGATCTTCCCGTCACAAGAGCGGAAAAAGGCTCTGTGAAATTGCAGATATTGTTCTTGACAACGGTGGCTGTACAGGAGATGCATGTGTTGAAATTGACGGCATCGACGGAAAAATCTGCCCTACGTCAACTGTATGCGGTGCGATTATTCTCAATGCAATAGTTGCCGAATGTGTTGACATCTGCGTCAAAAAGGGATTCACCCCCGACCATTTTGCATCGTCAAATATAGACGGCGGTGACGAAATCAACAATGCGCTTGTTGAAAAATATAAAACAAAAATAAGACATCTGTAAAAAAAATATCGCATTTTCCCGTTTATTAATTGAAAATAAAATTTTACTGTGATATAATACTGTCAGGAGATGACTGAAAATGATTAAAAACGAAGCAAAAATCAAAAACAAATTAATCGAAGCCGTAAGAGAACAGCTTGAACACAGAGCTCTCTGGCTTTACTATCTTACAGACGAAGCAAAGAAAAAAGGTCTTGACCCTTATGATTTTGCAGCAGATGCAATAAGACGTTGCGGTCACTTCAACGGTCAGAATCTTGTTGATAAGGGCAATACCGATTCTCTCAAGGGACTCAAGAAAACGCTTTTCACAAAACCCGCACAATGGGTTTTTGAAATGGATATCATCGATGTTCAGGATGACAGATTTGAACTTAAATTCCATTACTGCCCCCTCGTAAAAGCATGGCAGAAAGCAGGATGCACGGACGAAGAAATCAGAGTTCTCTGCGACCTTGCAATGTGCGGTGACAGAGGTATCGGCGACAAATACAAGGCTGTCCTTGACCTTCCCAAGACAATCGGCAACGGTGACGATATCTGCCACCTTATTTATCATAAGTAAAATAACATTAAACGGAGTGCAACACTGCATTCCGTTTTTATTTTATTACTACATTAATGTGTAAGGATCGGTCCCTATACATTAATGTTTTTTTACAAAAGCTTGATTTTATAAGAAAAAAATGATACACTAATAGGTGCCAATCAAAACTAATTTTATCTTTTTACATTTTCAAAAAAAAAGTAGACACTATTTACTCTTTGTAAAAAGTGTATGCTTTATTCTACTTTTTTTTGAATGTAAAAAGTTAGGTTGTGATTGGCGTCATACGAAGCATACATTTTTATGGTGTACTGCTTTGCATGTACACCTTTTTTTATTGGGAGATAAAATATGGATTACAACAACAATATCAATAGCCGCAGTTTACCCCGATTTTTAAAAGCTCTGAGTGACGCAGATGATGACAATCTTATAATACTGGATAAAAAAATCATAAACTTCAGAAGCACGCTTGATAAAAAACAGCGTGAAGCTTTTGAAGAACTTGCATATCTTGTAACTGAGTATATTGAGTTTATTTCAAAGAAAAGTTACTGTGACGGTATGTTTGAAGGAATGGAAATTTCCGACACACGTTTCCGAAACGAAATAAAAAGCAGAAGAAACGATAACAAAATAAAATAATCAAATCCGGAAAAGAAAAACTCTTTTCCGGATTATTTTTATAATATATCTTTTATTTCACAGAGTCTGTCGACAATATAGTCGCCTTCGGGACGTTCATCGTATTTTTCGCCCTTGAAATTGAACCAGCATGTTTTTATGCCGTAATCAACTCCGCCTTTTATGTCTGCTGTCAGAGAGTCTCCGATGATTATGACATTTTCCTTTTTCACATCGGGAATTCTTCTGAAACATTCGTCGAAAAATTCCTTTGTAGGCTTTGCGAAGCCTAAAACTTCCGATGTAAAAATTTCTTTTATGTAATCATACATCCCTGCCGCAGTCAGCCTTACAATCTGCTGTCTGTGAATGGCATTGCTTGTGACATAGAGGTCATATTTCGATGCAAGATATCTGACAAGGTCGTTTGCTCCCTCAACGGGGATTGCACTTTCTGCAAGATTACTTACGAACATTTTTTCAAATTCATAACCTTCCCTTTCTATGCCGAGCCTTTCAAAAATAAGGCTCCATCGGGTGTGAAAGAGTTCATCCCTTGTCATTTCGCATTTTTCGATTTTATGCCACAGACTGTCATTGATTTCATTGAAAACAGAAAACACTTCGTCTGTGTAATTCATTCCCCACGTGTCAAAACCTCTTTTTATGGAGTCAAGAGCACATAAATGAAAGTCAAGAAGCGTATTGTCAACATCAAGAAAAACTGTAGTAATCATCAGCCTAAAAATTCAAAAATCTTCTCAAGATAGATTTTCATAACATCGTTTGTTGAGCCGAAAATCTCGTGCTTTGAGTTCTTTATATGTACAAGTCTTGCATCATTTAATTTATCAACAAATTTATCCTGATATGATGAAATAACTCTGGCATCCTGCTCAGGCTGGAATATGATAACTTTAGCTGAAACACGTCTGCAGTTTTTATCATCAAGAAGCTGATTTGTAAGTTTCAATGCTTCATTCACCCAACCGAAAGAAGGACCTGCAGTCTGATAATCGGAGTCATTTCTTCTTTTTTCAAGGAAATATTCAAATCTTTCCTTGCAGGTGTCGGAGCTGTTTATGTAAGATGCATTGGGATTGAAATTGCACATTGTGGGTACGGAAACATTTCTGAGCCCAAGGTTTGCTGTAATGCCCATAATGGCTTTTGCAAGAGGTACGGGGGTACCCGGCTGAGCACAGATCATAGGAGCAGAAAGGATTGCCTTTTCAAACATTGCAGGATGCACCTGAATATATCTTGCAACAATACCGCCACCCATTGAATGAGAATAAGCATACATCGGGATATCGGGTGCAAATGGTTTTACAACTTCCCTTGCAAAAACATCAAGGTCTTCAACATAATCTGCAAACTTACCGAGTTTAACGGTGTGAAGCTCATTATCCATTCTGTATGAATGACCGTGACCTCTGTTGTCGATTGCAAATGCATTGAAACCGTTCTTTACGAAGTAATAAGCCATTTCACGGAACTTTTCGGCAAACTCGGTGAAGCCGTGAACAATAACAACATTACCTCTTGCATTTTCAACCGTGTGTGCCTCATAATGGATTCTTTTGCCGTCAAATGTATTGAAATATCCGTCTGTTCTTATTCCCTCAAGAAATGGTTCAACTTCATTTTTCATAACGTACGCATAATTCTTTTCATCAACAAGCTGTGCAATATTTGTCATAGTAACCACCCTTTTCAATCATATCATAACAATCATTACCGTTACAAGCGGTAAATTTTATCACATCATGAGCTTTATGAACAGACCGCCCTGAACTGTTCTGTGTCTGAAACCGACCATTTCGGATGTATCGGCATAATACCAGTCTGTCATGGGCACTCTTGTTCTCATTGTGTTGTAAGCACTCCAGAGAAGGGATGCGAAAAACTCAAAATCTTCCTTATTATCAGCAAGGCAGGCTGCCCAGATAAGCCAGTCTGACTTTGTATATTTTTCTCTTGAATCAAGGGGTACACCGTAAGGCAGAGCCTCTTTTTTGTATCTTTCAATTTCTGCGCTGAAGAACTCTTCGGGAAGAAGATTTGTCTTCCAGATTTTATCCCATATTGAATTGTATTTAAGGCTGAATGTACCCTCTCTGTCATAAGCAAGACGGTAACTTCCGTCGGGATTCTTTGCGTTTGCGATAAATGAATCCGCATATTCCTGAGCCTTTGCAAAAAGCTCGTCTGCTTCTTCATTTCTGCCGAAGTGTCGAAGAATCTTTGAGAAGCCTGTCATACCCATAATCGCCTTGAGTGAAAGATTGCAGTTATGTGAAAGATGACCTGCAAAGTCGTCTGTGCACAGCTGATGCTCGGGGTCCTTGCCGTACTGTACAAGGTATTTGCTCCATTTTTCAAGAAGCTCCATATTTTCTTCTGCAAATGAATAATCATTGTCCTTTTCACAGATTGCAGAAACAAGAATAATCATATTTCCGCATTCTTCAACGGGCATCTGATATTTAAGCTTATTCTGACCGTAAACCTGACCGTTTACAAGAGGATACTGACCGACATCGTGAGGTGCAAAGTCAAATGTCCATTCGGGTGTTGCAGCATAACGGAAAACAGGTCTGAGCATACCCTTGAGAAGCTCTGTATTGTAAAGAAGATACATAGGAGCACTGGGATATGTAACGTCCACAGTTGCTGCACAGCCGTTTGAGAAACATTCTTTTGAAATATAGAGGTTATTCCCCTCTTTGTCAACAACAAGCTTGTGAGCAGCCATAACCTGTCTGTAAGCAAGCATAAGCATCTCTGCATACTTTTCGCCGCCCTTTTCTGTGGCTTCGGCACACAGTTTCTGTGAAAATTCTTCACATCTTGCAACGATTGAATCATAATCTTCACTTGCTTCGAGGATTGCTTCTTCGATTGTCTTTCCGTCGTTATTCCAGTATGCTTTCAGATTTTCGTTGAAGTAAACCATACTGTCAATATCATCATAAGCAAACATAAAGAGTTTATCTGTATCAAGCTCTGTTTCTGCGAAAACTGCATAAAGGTCGTCTTCAAGCACTTCGTTACCTGTTACGGCTTCACCCTTGACTGCAAGGTAGAAATAACCCCAGTCAATACGGACATCATCGCCGCTTCTCCACAGGATTTTCTGATTGCCTTTACCCATTCTTGCCCATGTGAGTTCATCTGTTGAAACAGACTCTGACCACGCTCTGCCCTCACCTTTTTTGTTGAGGACAAGCTCTTCGCTGACTGAAATCTTTGCAGAAACGAGGTGTTCCTTGCCGTCAAGCGCCTCATAAGAAAGTTTAAGGTATGAAACCGGACGTGATGCATAATAAAGGTCAGTCACGAGCATAGGGGAAGTAAATTTTGCAGTAAGTCTTATACCTGCACCCTCATAAACTGCAACAGTTGAGAATGTATCACAGTCAACTGAAACAACATCAAGTGCCTTGTCGTCGCTGTCACCGAGGAAACGGTATTTTTCACCGTCAACAAGGACAGTGCCGAGCATTGTATTATCGCTGTGTGTCCAGTGTACGGGAGTTTTCTTTGTCATATTTTCTGTCCATACCGAAAAATACGGGTCAACCGTAATAAGCGGTATAAGAGGCATACGCATATTCATAGAAATCATTCCTTTAATTTTCTTTTTTCTAATTGTACGATAAGTTAAAAAATATTGCAATAGAAAACAGTAATTTTATTGAATTATACTATTAGATAATGTATAATAACAAAAAAATCCTTTAAGGAGAACATTATGGCTAAATTTACATCAACAAAAGTTCAGAACAGCGGTATCCCTCTCGGCGGTATCGGAAGCGGTACGGTTGAACTTCTTCCCGATGGTGAATTTCATTACTGGCAGATTTCAAACTGCGAAAGAATCACAAAGGTATGCTTTGAAAAAGAAGCAGATGACGGTGAAAGAAGCACAGGCGCACTCTCTTTTTATATAAGAAGCAAAGATAAAAACGGTAAAATCACGGTAAGAAAGCTCGGAATGAAAACAGAGCCGACTGATTTTACATACCGTATGTTCGGCTGGAACAAACCCGTTGAAAAAATTGAATTCGACGGCAGATTCCCCGTATGCAATCTTGATTATATTGATTCCGCACTCCCCTGCAACGTTTCATTAAAAGCGGTTGCTCCGTTTGTGCCTCACAATTCCGATACATCTGCAACACCCGGTTTTTATCTTGATTTCACACTTGAAAATCCGACAGATAATGCTCTTGAAGTAAGCCTTCTGGGTACACTTGCGCCTACATTTGCAGATAACGAAAACGGCAGAATAAACTCAGTTTCGGAAAGCGACAATACAGTCTGTATTTTCTCTGATTCAGCAGTAAAAAATGACAAACCCGATTGCGGTAACTTCACACTCTCACTTACGGGTGATGCTGAAAAATCATTTGTCAAAGCTGAATTCACAAGCTACATAAAAGAATACATTGCATATTCAAACGATTACGGAGTAACTCAGGAATCGGTTCTTTTCGACTGGCACAAAAACGGCACTCTGCCCGATTCCGTTCCGTCATCAAAGCCGTCTGATATCCCCGAAAACATTGATGAGCTTTCCGAAGAACAGATTAACGCACTCTGCAACGAATATCTCGGCTATGCATTTGTCACTCCTCTTGTTGAAAGAATCAGATGCTATACGGAGAATTATCCTGACGGTTTTTCTCAGAAGAAAGATTTTCTCGGCTATATCAGAAGACAGCTTACAAGAATGACAGGTGAATTCGGTGCATGTGCCCTCAACGGCAAAATCATTCTCGGAGCAGGTGAAAAGAAAACACTCAGATTTGTTTTCTCATGGTATTTCCCCAACCTTTTGAGTAATGATGAAAAAAAGCTCGGTCATTACTATGAAAATCTGTTTGAATCTTCACTTGAAGCAAACCGATTCCTTACGGAAAATACAGATATTTTCAATAAGGCAGATGCATTTTCTCAGTTTCTTTTCAATACGGATGTAAATCCCGTTTATCCCGAATGCTGGTCATCGCATCTTGCAACAATTGTGAAGAGTTCATGTTATCTCAAAAACGGTAAATTCGGACTCTGGGAAGGTCTCGGTTTCTGCGGTTTCCATACAACAGACATCACTTATCATGCATCATTCGGTCTGCTTGCACTTTTCCCCGACCTTCAGAAGAAGCACATGAAAATGGGTGCCGAATTCCAGCGTGAAGACGGCAGAGTTCATCATTCTTTCGCTCCCGACCTTGAACATGTTGATGACAGCTTTGAGCGTGTTGACATGAACATGCAGTTTGTTCTTATGGTACTTCGTGACTATCTTTTCACGGGTGACAGAGATTATCTTGAAAGTCTGTGGAAAAATGTTTCGGCAGCGATGGATTCGATTGAAACACTCGATTCAGACAAAGACGGATTGCCCGATACAGACACAAAACGCAACACATACGATGCATGGAACTTTGCGGGCACACCTGCATACATCAGCATTCTCTGGCTTGCAGCTCTGAAAGCTGCATCAATGATTGCAGATGAAATGAATGATTCAGAAAGAAAAGAAAAATGGTCAATTCTTCTTGAAAAAGGAAAAATTTCACTCGAAGAAAAACTCTGGAACGGCGAATACTACAACCTCTGGAATGACGGCAACAAAACAGACGAATGCCTTATGACTGACCAGCTCGACGGTGAATGGTTCCTTCGTGTTTCCGGTATCGGAGGCATTTTTGAAGATAAAAAAGTGGCTGATATTCTGAAAGTCATTTTTAAAAACAACTTCTATCCGGAATCGGGCCTTATAAATGCATCGTGTCCCGAAGGCAAAAAGACATCACTCCACACATACAGAAACTGTCAGGCAGAAGCTGTATGGACAGGTATCGGCTATGTTATTTCAGCAATGGCACTCTCTGTAGGACTTAAAGAAATGTCAGACACAATTGCAGAAACAATCCCTAACAATCAGGCACGTTTCGGTGCTTTCTGGGACCATTGGGAATGCGGACATCACTATACAAGACCTATGTCAAGTTTCGCAACACTCAATGCATTTCTCGGTCTTAAAGTCAACAGCAGCAAAAAAACAATTTCACTCTCACCCGTTGTAAAAAATGCAACACTTCCCCTCTGCCTTTGCAACTGTCTTGCAGAAGTTAAAATCACAGACGGCAAATGTACAATAAACTGCATTGAAGGCAATCTTGACGGATGGAAGGTTAACAAACAATAACTTCTCTTATCAGATCATTTGTATGTATATACTACATCATAGAATAATACTAAAATAATAAAAATATAAAAATTATGTGAGTGTGTAAGAATGAAAGAACAGCTTTTTCACACTCACATTTTTTTGTTACACAGCAATAATATAAGGTTTTTTCCATAAAAAGCCTTTGACATATCATTATTCCTGTGGTATTATATAGTTGATTTATTGTTACTTACATAAGAAAGGAAGAGTAAAATGAAAAAACGCTACATATCAGCAGCCGTTTCCGTGATTCTCTGCCTGACTATTATAACAGGAAGCATTTTGTCCGTATCGGCTGCAATAGATATAACTGATATAATTACGGGTATGCTCGGTGGTGGCGGAAGTTCAGGAAACATCAACATAAGTGAATCTTTCGGTGACTGGCTTGAAGAAAAAATCAATGAAAAAGGTCCGTTTGATAACCTTGCTGACAGCTTCAAAGATATGTGGAACGGAACTACGAATAAACCATCAGACGACCCCGGAACAGACGACAAAGAAGAAGTCATTGTTATTGATAAGGCTGAGGCATCAAATATTGCAACTCTTTTCAATATTACAGTCAATGAGCTCAAAAAGAGCACTCCCGGTTTTGTAAAGACACAGACTGCAACAATGGATGCAAAACTCTCCTCACAGCTTCAGGGAGGACTCGGTCCCGTTACAGGTATCGTTGAGTCACTCGTCGGCACAAAAGACCTTTTCGCAAGTGTTATTGACGGCACAAACAAATCACAGCAGGTAAGAACCGTTTATAACCCCGGTAATGATATAAAAAATAATCTTCCCGTTTCGGGTAAGGATTATGTTGCATGTCTTACTGCAGATGATATAAAGGATTACACAATTTCAATCTATAAGAGCGGTGCATACAGAATGCATATTGACCTTCACGATGTTGAAGGCTCAGCGGCTGATTCAGGTCTCTCTCACGTATTTGATACAAAAGATCAGGCTTATGCTACACTCAATTTCGGCACAGCAGCTATGAATACATATGTTATGCTCAAATATACGGGCAACTATGTTGAATGTGCAGTAAACCGTAACGGTGAACTTACAAGCTTTACAACAAATATGGGTGTTACATTCCTCTTCCCTCAGGAAGACGGTTCATACAGTTCAACAATGCCTTTCCTCAATGTTGACTTTGAAGAAGAAGGCATTATTTACAAGGTAACAACAGAATACAGCAATTTCGATTTCTCACACAGACAGATGGGTGACGCAAACCGTGACGGCAAGGTGAATTCTTCAGACGCAAGACTTGTTCTGAGAATTGCATCAATGCTTGAAACCTGTTCTGAAGAAGATCTTCCCTATTGCGATGTTGACAGCAACGGTTACATTTTTGCTGCTGACGCAAGACAGATTCTCAGAGCATCTGCTTCAATAATTGAACTTCCCACAACGGAAGAAGCGCTCGGAATCAAGGGATATCAGAAGAGTGAAGCCACCCGGAAGCATATTGGTGACCTTCTTGTAATCCTTATGGCATATCAGAGTGTAAAGGATGAAGAGGCTCAGAAAGAACTTCAGGACTTTTATGAAGACAAATATCAGAACGGCAACAACACCGAAACAGAAACCACAACAAGACCTATAAATTCAACCGACCAGATGATTGACGATGTACTCGGCGGTGTGGGTGACTTTATAGGCAACGGCGGTCTGGAACAGCTTTTCCCCGGCGGATTAGCAGGACTGATTCCTAAAAAATAAAACTTCATCAACAGGGAGCAAAAAAACTCCCTGTTATTTTTTTAATATTTCTTGACAAATCAAACACCAATGGTATAAAATAATAAAAGAGCGTTTTTTGTTTTTGCTCTGAAATTCATAAAATAAGGAAGTGATTCTTAATGGTTCCTGACGCGTGTCCGGAAACCGGTATACCCCCCAAACGAAGAATCGCTGAATAAAACAAAACCCTGAAACACATTTTTTCACGGCTTTGTTTTGTTCGGCCGTGAAAGGATTTGATAATAATGACAAACTGTTACATCACAAGGAACAACTACCTTGAAGAATTAACAGGACCGGAACCCGGTTGCTGGGTCAACCTTGTTGCCCCCACAGAATCTGAAATCAATCGTATTTCAAACAAATACAACCTCGATATTGATGCCCTCAAAGCTGCCCTCGACGCCGATGAGCGTTCACGTATCGAGCTTGAAGACAACTACACAATGATTCTTGTTAATATCCCCTGTCTGGAAACAGAAACGGAAACTGAGCTTTACAGCACAATTCCTCTTTCAATCATTGTTGTAGACGATGCCGTTATTACCGTATGCAGTGAGGATACACCTATTCTCAAGCAGTTTTCAAACGGCAAGGTAAAAGATTTTTACTCAAATATGAAGTCAAGATTCATCCTTCAGATACTTTATAAGACTTCATCACTTTTCCTGACATATCTCCGTCACATCGACAGAAAAAGTGAAAACGTTGAAAATGAACTTCATAAATCACAGCGTAACAAAGAGCTTATTGAACTTCTCAAGCTTGAAAAATCACTTGTTTATTTCACAACAGCTCTGCGTTCAAACGAAGCAATCCTTGAAAAAATGCTCCGTCTTGAAATTATAAAAAAATATCCCGAAGATATTGACTTGCTTGAAGACGTTATTGTTGAAAACAAACAGGCTATCGAAATGGCAAATATCTATTCAGGTATTTTAAGTGGCACAATGGATGCGTTCGCATCGGTTATTTCAAACAACCTGAATATCGTTATGAAAGTGCTCTCGGTTATAACAATCGTGCTTTCAATCCCCACTCTTATATTCAGCGCATTCGGTATGAATCTGAATCTCCCGTTTGCCGAAAATCCGCTCGGTTTCCTCATCGTTGTTGTAGGCGCTCTTGTGATTTCACTCACAGCGATGGTTGTGTTTATGAAAAGCAAAATGCTCAAATAAAGATAAAAGCAGTCGCAAGACTGCTTTTTGTTATACAAATCAGAATTTATCGCTGAATGATAAATCATTATTTATTGACAAACCCTGTTTCTTTTTGATATAATGCAATTAAACTAAAAGGAGGTTTTGCTATGTTTGCAAAATTATTAAGAACAATCGTTTCACTTCTTATGATTATTTCGCCCACACTTCCCCATGTTTTCGGTTTACCTGCAATTCCCTCAGGTCAGGACCTCAATCTTGATGAAAGATTTGAGCTCACCTGGTCAGATGAATTCAACGGTGACGAGCTTGACAGATCAGTATGGCAGACAGAATGGTGGGTTACAGAACGCAAAGGCGGATTCTGGCACGAAGATATGGTTGATGTTAAAGACGGAAACCTTATCATCACAACAGCATATTTTGACGAACCCCTTGAAAACCGTTATCTTGACAAATGGGGCGACAAAATCGATTTCAAAGAATACAAACCCGGCTGGTATTCTGCTTGTATCACAACAAACGGCACGTTTGAACAGACATACGGTTACTATGAATGCCGTTGTATCCTTCCCAAGTCAGCAGGTATGTGGTCTGCATTCTGGATGATGAATGAAGGCGTTTACAATGTTGATGGCTCAGGTAAAGACGGTACAGAAGTTGATATCTTTGAATCAATGTATTACAAAGATGAAATCTGGGGCTATGGCGATGCAGTTATAAGCGGTATCCACTATGACGGATACGGTGAAGGTCACAACGGTGACAGCATCGACAAGTGGTATGCAAACAACCCCTATGAAGAGTTCAATACATACGGCCTTGAATGGAATGAAAATGAATACATTTTCTATATCAACGGTGTTGAAACAGGCAGACTTTCAACAGGCGGTGTTTCACAGAATCCCGAATGGCTTCTTCTTTCTTGTGAAGTTGCAGGTGAAAACGGTGTTGCATATGCCGACAGACACGGTGTAGGTCCCATGAGCATGGAACCCGGCGAAACAGCTGAATTCATCGTTGACTATGTAAGAGTATATCAGTATAAATAAGCAATAATACAGCCCCTTCCGCAAGGAGGGGGCTGTTCTTTTGTATAAATCAGAATTTGTAGAGCTGATTGAATAATGTGTAGGGACCGATGCCCACATCGGTCCGCATTTGTCGAAGACAAATCGGAAATCTCTGATTTCCGCAGAATGAACAAATTGATTCATTGAATTTATTGCAATAGAACGGTGTACCACCGTTATTGCTCCATTTCATTACACAATCGGACCGATGTGGGCATCGGTCCCTACATAATTTGTTTTTCCTGAAATCATTGTACATTGTAAATTGTAAATTGTTCATTGAATCAGCCCGACAAATTATTGTTTGTCTTACATATTCTTTCCGCAACACTTTTTATATTTAAGTCCGCTTCCGCAGGGGCAGGGGTCGTTTCTGCCGACTTTTTCACCCTTCTTTACGGGACGGTTCTTTTCGCTTCCGTCACCGCCTGATGTTTCTGTGGGCTTCATTTTCTGTTCACGTTTTACGTCTTCTTCACTCTTGAGAACAGCACAGAGAACGAACTGAACAGTACCTTCACGGATGTTTGTTATCATCTCGTCAAACATATCAGAGCCTTCTTCTCTGAATGCAAGAACGGGGTCTTTCTGACCGTAAGCCTTAAGACCTGCACTTCTCTTGAGCTGATCCATAGCATCGATATGATCCATCCAACGCATATCAACGTTTTCAATAAGAGCCTTATGTTCAAGAGCCTTGAGCATCTGCTCACCATACTTCTCTTTCTGTGAATCAAGCTTTGCATCTGCAAGAGAAAGCATCTGATCAAGAATCACACCGCTGTCTGTTTCACTTTCAAGCTCATTTTCACCGAGAAGCCATGAATACTTACTCTTAAGACCTGTGATGTTCCAGTCTTCTGCATTGTTTGACTTGGGACAATAGAAGCTGACTGCATCGGAAATGCTGTCAATAATCATCTTGCGTACTGTTGAATCAAGGTCAACACCGTCAAGCACCTGATTTCTCTGCTTGTAGATGACGCCTCTCTGGATATTCATAACGTCATCGTATTTAAGAACATTCTTACGTACTGCAAAGTTGTTGCTTTCAACCTTGCTCTGAGCATTTTCGATTGTCTTTGAGAACATCTTTGCATCAAGAGGAAGGTCGCCTACACTCTTGAATGTATCAAGAATGTTGAAGAATCTGTCACCTGCGAAAAGTCTGATGATATCGTCTTCAGCTGAGAGGAAGAAACGGCTTGTACCGGGGTCACCCTGACGTCCTGCTCGGCCTCTTAACTGGTTATCGATTCGTCTTGACTCGTGTCTTGATGTACCGATAATAAACAGACCGCCTGCAGCCCTTACCTGCTCTGCTTCACCTGAAATTTCCTCTTTGAACTTTGCTTCAAGCTCTGTATATATTCTTCTTGCTTCAAGGATTTCTTCGTTATCTGTTTCGGCAAAACCTGTAGCTTCTGCAATAAGCTCCTCGGTCATGCCTTCCATTTTACGCATTTCTGCCTTTGCAAGATACTCAGCATTACCGCCGAGAATAATATCCGTGCCTCGGCCTGCCATATTTGTTGCGATTGTAACAGCACCGAATTTACCTGCCTGAGCAACGATTTCAGCTTCCTTGTCGTGATACTTCGCATTAAGCACGTTATGGGCAATACCGTTTCTCTTGAGGACTTTACTGAGCTGTTCTGATTTTTCGATATTGATTGTACCAACAAGTACAGGCTGACCGTTTGCGTGACATTCCTTGATAAGGTCAATAATAGCCGCAAACTTTGCATTCTCTGTCTTGTAGAGAACGTCGGGCATATCGTTTCTTATAAGAGGCTTGTTTGTGGGTACTGCGATAACGTCAAGACCGTAGATTTCCTGGAATTCAGTTTCTTCAGTCATAGCTGTACCTGTCATACCTGAAAGCTTTGTGTACAGTCTGAAATAATTCTGGAATGTGATTGTTGCAAGAGTCTTTGACTCTGAACGGATATTCACGCCTTCTTTTGCTTCAATAGCCTGATGAAGACCTTCGTTGTAACGTCTGCCAAGCATAATACGGCCTGTAAATTCGTCAACAATGAGAATCTGGCCTTCTTTTACAACGTAGTCAACATCTCTCTTCATAACACCTCTTGCTTTGAGAGCCTGATTGAGGTGATGCTGAAGTGTGAGGTTTTCTGCGTCCATAAGGTTATCAAGGTTGAAGTAAGCTTCAGCCTTTGCGATACCCTGCTTTGTGAATGTGGCTGTTCTTGCCTTTTCATCAACAATGTAATCAATATTTTCGTCTGCAACTTCTTCGATTTCCTGCTTTGAATCAAGCTCCTTGATTCTCTTTTCACGCAGAGTTCTTACAAAATCATCTGCACGCTTATAAAGGTCAGATGAACGGTCGCCTCTGCCTGAAATGATAAGGGGTGTTCTTGCTTCGTCGATAAGAATTGAGTCAACTTCGTCCACAACTGCAAAGTTATGACCTCTCTGAACTCTCATTTCCTTGTAAGGCACCATATTGTCACGAAGATAGTCGAAGCCCATTTCGTTATTTGTACCGTATGTGATGTCTGCCTCATATGCGGCTTTCTTTTCATCGTGATCTGCACCGTGAATGATAAGACCGACAGTAAGCCCCATAAAACGATATACTTTACCCATCCATTCTGAGTCACGTCTTGCAAGGTAATCGTTGACTGTAACGATATGAACACCTTTGCCTGAAAGAGCGTTGAGGTATGCGGGAAGAGTAGCAACAAGAGTTTTACCTTCACCTGTTTTCATTTCTGCGATTCTACCCTGATGAAGCACGATACCGCCGAGAATCTGTACGGGGAAATGTTTCATACCGAGAACTCGCCAGGAAGCCTCACGGCAGGCTGCAAATGCTTCGGGGAGGATATCATCAAGTGTTTCACCGTTTGCAAGTCTTTCTTTGAATTCGGGTGTTTTTGCCTGAAGCTCGGCATCTGTGAGCTTGCCGAATTCTTCTTCAAGAGACAGAACCTTCTCCTTCAGAGGCTGAATTCTCTTGAGTTCTTTTGTGGAGTAATCTCCGAAAATTTTAGTCAGTAAAGACAATAGTATTACTTCCTTTCAAAAAGTATATATAAGTATCAGATTTTTTTCTTACAGAAGTCTGTCATCGGACAGATGTCACATTTCGGTTTTCTTGCATCGCAGATTGCTCTGCCGTGAAGCACGGCTCTGTGGCAGAAATCGTTGCTCTCTTCGGGAGGAAGAAGCTTTTTGAGTTCAATTTCCACTTTATAAGGATCTTTTGTTGCGACAAGACCAAGTCTGTTTGAAATTCTTATGAGATGCGTGTCCGCAACAACGGCAGGTTTGCCGTATACATCTCCGCAGATAAGGTTTGCTGTTTTTCTGCCAACACCGGGGAGTGTTGTCAGGTCTTCGATGTTATCGGGCACTTTCCCGTCAAATTCGGAAAGGATTTTCTGAGCCATTCCTACGATATCCTTCGATTTCTGCCTGAAAAATCCGCAGGAATGAATTATCCCGGCAATATCCTCAGCATCTGCCTGAGCATAATCTTCAAGTGTCCTGTATTTGCTGAAAAGCGCAGGAGTTACAAGATTGACTCTCGCATCGGTGCATTGTGCGGAAAGTCTTGTTGCAATCAGCAATTCAAAAGGCGTGTCTGCCGTAAGAGAGCAGATTGCATCGGGATATTCTTTTCTGAGTGCCTCAACGGCATTTAATGCTATCTGTTTTTTCGTCATAATCAGAATTTTTCCAGTCCTGCCGAAACACGAAGAATTTTTCTTGCATCTTTCGCAGTCACTTTTTCATCAAAATCAACATCGGCGGCAAGGAAAGCCTCTGCACTTAAGTTTTCAAGTTTTGCTGCGGCTCTGAGAGCAAGTCTTGCATCTGCAGCCCTTACAACACCGTCAAGGTTAACGTCACCGATTCTTGTTTCATTACGTTTTGCAACAGTATATTCAAATTCAGCAGAAAAATCGCCGTAAGTCACTTTTACGGGATATTTGCCGACCGTGAACATATCAATATTATGAGTCAGCTCATAATCTTCTATCAGTTTTTTTTCACCGCTGTTATAAATAATATACACTTTAAGATTCTGAAAACTTATTTCATCCTCTGCATAACTGCCTACACGGGCTGTATCACCAAGCTCAATACCTGTTTCTTTAAGTTCAAGAACGTCATATTCAAAAGCAACATATTTATCCATATAATAAATTTTTGCCGTATAGCCTGTTCCGACCTGCATATTATCATATTCGATATAGAAGTCTTTTATAATTTCTGTTGAACCGTTATCATAGGTTGCCTGAAGCTGAAAATCAGAAGGGTTGAAAATCTGTCCCTGATAGAGATTGAGTGATGAAGGAATTTTCAGAAGCTTCAGCGATTTAACGGATTTCTCGGTAACATAAATATTGAATGTGGCTGTTATTTCGGGATACATATACTCAACAGTCACTTCATAAGTTCCGGGAGCAAGTGTTGTGTCGCCTTCTTTTACTCCCCTGATTGTGTAATCACCTTTATCAAGTACAATTCCCCTGCCGTCATTTCTGCCGTCGCTGAAATATGCGGTAACGGAAAGTCCTTCAAACGAAACGGGCTCACCTTCAATATATGTTGTTTTTGAAGGTTTTTTAATCACAATCCCCGTAACGGGAACTTTTGTAACGGTAATTTCGAAGCTTGTGCTGAATCCGCCGTAATAGACATTAACCTTCTTCACACCGGGAGTGTTGAGATCGGGAAAAGCCACTTTATAGCCCGTAACAGGCATTGATGAGCTGAATTCATCATTAAAAACAAGTGAAACTTCAAGTCCGGTTATGTCTGCAGATTCCTCGCCTGCAACATATGTCTTTTTTTTCGGTGCTCTTGTGATATGGATTGCCTTGGCGCCTTCGATTTTGTTTTTATCGGTAACAGAAGGCATTTTGTCAACAAATTCCACACCCGAAGAAAGGTCAACCCAGCCGTAAACGGCATCAAAAACCGTGTAGCCGAATCCGTTTTCAGTTTTTATGATGTTTATATAAGCCCCCTCGGGAGCAGTATTGACAAACTCGTATTCTTCCATACTTGTTTTATATAACTTTGCACCCTGAGAAGCTGTAACAAGATAAGTGCCCGTTGAAGCTTCTTCGGCACTTACAGGCAGAACAAACGGCACAGACAAAAACATAAAAACAGCAAGAAATACACATAATGCTTTTTTAACCATCCTTCATTCCGCCTTTCGTAAACATATACAGTTATTATAATATATTTATTATATAATGTCAAATTATAAATGACTATTATTAAAAGAATATTGAAGCTTTAACAAAAAAAATTCTCACAAATTAAAAAAAACTCTTGACAAGTGTGGCTATATCTGCTATTATATACGAGCAGTTGCGGATGTAGCTCATCTGGTAGAGCGCCACCTTGCCAAGGTGGAGGTAGCGAGTTCGAGCCTCGTCATCCGCTCCAACAAGAACACCTTTGTAATAAGGTGTTCTTTTTTTACAAAAAATAACCGTCGGAGTTTTCTCCGACGGCTTTGTTTTTTTAAAATGTAATTACACCGAGGTGTTCAAGAAGTATTTTAAGACCGATAAGCACAAGAATCAGACCACCTGCAAATTCAGCCTTACTTTTATATTTTTCACCGAATTTATGACCGATAAACACACCGACTGCGGAAAGTCCTGCTGTGATAACGCCGATGAAAGAAACTGCAACGGCAATATTTACTTTAAGGAATGCAAATGTGATACCTACAGCAAGAGCATCAATGCTTGTTGCAATGGCAAGGACAAAAAGCTCCTTTATGCTGAAAGGTTTGTCTTCTTCGTCTTCATCCTTTTTGAATGATTCGTAAATCATCTTGCCGCCGATAAAACCGAGAAGCACAAATGTTATCCAGTGGTCAATACTTACTATGTACTCTTCAAACTGTTTGCCGAGAAAATAGCCGATAAGAGGCATAAGTCCCTGAAAACCGCCGAAAAACAGAGCTATAAGAGCTGTCTGTTTCTTATTGATTTTCGGCATTTTAAGCCCCTTGCACACGGCAACGGCAAATGCGTCCATTGCAAGACCTACCGAAATTAAAAATATCTCCCAGATTGTCATTTATAAACCTCTTTTATACAGAATACTGCTTTTTATACTTTTCAAAATACTCGTAATACTTACCTTCACCGTTTTTCTTGACGTTGTTCAGGTATTCGTGAGCATCAAACATTTCTCTCTGTGCCTCGATAACGGCAACAGCAATGTTTGAACAATGGTCTGAAATTCTTTCGTAGTTTGTAAGCATATCAGAAAGAATGAAACCGAGCTCAATTGTGCATTCGCCCTTTGTAAGTCTGTCAATGTGATTACTCTTGACGTGGTCAATTATTTCATCAATAACTTCTTCAAGAGGTTCAACAATTTCAGCAAGCTCAATATCATCATTCTTGAATGACTTGACGGTGATTGAAAGAATTTCAGAAATAGCATCATTGAGATTTTCAAGTTCTTCCTTCGCTTCCTGTGAGAATGCAATCTTCTTATCGTGCATTTCCTGAGCTGTGCCGAGAATATTACTTGCGTGGTCACCTATACGTTCAAAGTCGTTGATTGTGTGAAGAATCTTTGAAATCTTCTTCAGGTCGTTTTCATTGACATCTTTCTTTGAAAGCTTGACAAGATATGTGCCCAGTTCATCTTCATAACGGTCAATTTTATCTTCCATTTCTTCAACAAGCTGTGCTGTCTTCTCATCATATCTGTCAAGAAGTGAAATTGCAGATTTAACGCTCTTCTTTGCAAGTGATGCCATTTCGTCTGTTACACTTTCAGCCTTTGCAACAGCGAATGAAGGCACTGTCATAAGACGGTCATCAAGAAGAATAACTGCTTCTTCCTCTTTCGCATCACGGATGATAAGTTTTGCAAGTTTTTCAAGAAGACCTGCAAAGGGAAAGAGGAAAATTGTTGTGACAATATTGAATATTGAGTGAATAACAGCAATTTCAAAGGGTTCTACAGCAGTTTCGGTAAATGCGAAATCAATCATACTGTCAGCAATAAGCCATACTGCAAGACAGACAACAGTACCGATTGTATTGAAAAGAACGTGAACAACAGACACACGACGTGCATTCTTTGATGTGCCGACAGATGCAATAAGTGATGATACACAGGTGCCGATATTCTGCCCCATAATAATAGGTATGGCGGCACCGTAAGTAATAGCACCTGTCATTGAAAGTGCCTGAAGAACACCGACAGAAGCTGATGATGACTGAATGATTGCAGTAAAAACCATACCGACAATAACACCCATAACGGGATTTGAAAAGAATGTAAGAATATTAACAAATTCGGGCACTTCCGAAAGACCTTCAACAGCGTCTGACATCATTGTCATACCGTACATAAGCACAGCAAAACCGATGCAGATTTTACCGATATCCTTATGCTTCGGTTTCTTGCTGACCATTATCATTATAACGCCGGCAAAAGCAATAATGGGTGAGAAATTAGCAGGTTTGAGAAGATTTATAAAGACATTTGAGCTGTCAATACCTGTAAGCGAAAGAATCCATGCGGTAATTGTTGTACCGATATTGGAACCCATTGTAACACCGATTGCCTGTGACAACTGCATAATGCCTGAGTTTACAAGACCAACAAGCATAACCGTAACAGCCGATGATGATTGAATAACAGCAGTAACAACGGCACCGAGAAGAAGTCCCATCAATCGTTTTGACGTTACTTTTTTCAGGATAGATTCCATTTTTCCGCCTGCCATTTTTTCAAGACCTTCGCTGAGTTCATTCATACCGAAAAGAAACAGCGCAAGTCCGCCTATCATGGCGATGATTGAGAAAATATCCATATCAATTCTCCTTTTTCTTTTTATCTAAAACAAATTTTTTTACGAGATATACAATAACTCCGACGGGAATACAGCAGATTATTATAAAAATCAGTTTGTCCATAGGAATCCATTTAAAGAGATTATCACCGATTATGGTAAAAAGAATTACTCTCGGTGCAAGACCTGCAACAGACAGAATAAAATGTACAAAACCGTTGCTCTTTGTTGCCCCGAAAAACAGACTCAGAAAGTCTATGGGAAACACGGGCAGAAGTCGGGTTACAAAAATGAGCCATTTCTTATCCTGAAAATTGGTTGCAAGAATCTTCCTTCCCGCTTCTTTTTTTGAGAGAAGACGGTGAACATAGTCTTTGCCTAAAAATCTGCCGAGTAAATATGCGGCAAGAATCTCGATTATGATACCGAGAACATTCACTCCGATTGCAAGCCACGTATCAAGAATAACACCTACTGCAACATAAATTACCGATGCAGGAAGTACAAATATAAGTCCCTTTACAAAATACAAACCGAGCACAACGGCTACAATTACTCCTGTTTTATCAAACTGTGAAAGAAGCGCTTCCACATCAAGCCCCGACAGTTTGTCATAATTTACTATTGCGATAACAAACAGAATCATTGCAACTGCAGCCCTTAAAATTATTCCGGCTGTTTCTTTTTTTCTATTATCCATTTCTACCTCATTTTTTAATGTTCATTTAATAATAATAACATATAATGCACAATGATACAAGCAGATTATTTTAAAAATCTGTATACTTAATAACGATAAAAGTGTTTACACAATAAAAATAATGTGTTATACTATTATGTACTTTGCAAACAAGAGAGGAGATCACCATGTCTGCAAAAGATAAAATTGCAAAAGCGGGGCTTTTTGCAGCTACCGACAAAGCAATAAAATATATAAAGAAAGACCCTGAAAAGAATATCCCTAAGTTCGCAGGCTGTGTATTCAGTCTGTTCAGCGGTATTTTTCCGGGCAAAACTCTTGACAGCATGAAAAAAGGCGCTGAAGACCCCGATAACATTTATATTCAGCTTGCAAAAAATATAATAAATGACACTGACCCTGCTATCCTCAAGCAGATGGTCTATGCTTTTGGCTACGAAGCAGGTCTTAAGGGCACAAAACAGGTCCGTGAAAACAGAGAAAAGTTCAGATGCAATATTCCGTGGCTTCTTCTTATGGACCCCACAAGTGCGTGTAACCTCAACTGTAAAGGTTGCTGGGCTGCCGAATACGGTCACAAACTCAATCTCTCTCTTGAAGATATGCAGAGCATCGTTTCTCAGGGTAAAGAACTCGGCACCCACATCTTTATGTACACAGGCGGCGAGCCCCTTATCAGAAAAAAAGATATAATAAAAGTCTGTGAACAGAATCCTGATTGCGTTTTCCTTGCATACACAAACGCAACACTTATTGATCAGGAATTCTGCGATGAGCTTAAACGTGTGGGCAACCTCTCTCTCGCACTGAGCATCGAAGGCAGTGAAGAAAGCAACGACTGGCGCAGAGGTGACGGCGCTTATAAGACAACTCTTGAAAAAATGGATCTTCTCAAGAAAAACAAGATCATTTTCGGCATCTCAGTATGCTACACAAGAACAAACGTTGACTATGTTACAAGTGACAAATTTATTGACCTTATGATAGAAAAGGGTGTCAAGTTCGGTTTCTATTTCAACTATATGCCCGTAGGTCACGAAGCTGACAAAAATCTCATCCCCTCTCCTGCTCAGAGAAAATATATGTATCACTGGCTCAGAAGAATCAGAAACAGTAAGATGGGCAAACCGATGTTTATTTTTGACTTCCAGGATGACGGTGAATTTGTCGGCGGCTGTATTGCAGCAGGCAGAAACTACTTTCACATCAACTCACGAGGTGATATGGAGCCCTGCGTATTCATTCATTACTCAGACGCAAATATTCATACACATACACTTCTTGAAGGCCTTAAAAATCCTCTTTTCACTGAATACAGAAAAGGACAGCCCTTCAATGACAATCATCTCAGACCTTGTCCGATGCTTGAAAACCCCGAAAAACTCCGTGAAATCATCAGAAAGACAGGTGCAAAGTCAACAGACCTTATCATTGAAGAAGACGTTGACACACTCTGCAGAAAATGTGATGAATTTGCCCTTGAATGGAAACCCGTCGCAGAAGAAATCTGGGCAAACAACCCTCATCCCAAAACAAGAACACAGTATTACCGTGACGGCGGTAAAGCAAAAATGCAATAAAATAAAGGAGCTTAACTTAAATCAGAAGTTAAGCTCCTTTTTTGTATTTAATTTAAAATCAGACAATTCCGTATGAATGCAATTTTTCGATAAACTCAGTAACATCTGCTTCTGCAGTTTCATCGTCAATTCCGTATTCATCCTTAAGAACTTTTTCAAGGTCTTCTTTTTCTCCGCCGTCAGTTATTGCTTTCCACAACAGATATGCACTTTCAGTCAGCATAAATATGCCATTATACTCTGACACGGTTTCACCAACGGGCATAAGCATATATTCACCTGCAACCGAACGCAGAATAACTTTCTTTTTAATTTCCATTTTTTGTAAGCCTTTCAAGTTCAATTTGTGTAAGTCTTGCTGTTTCACGGCTGAACTGACACACATATTCGGGTTTCTTTGAAAAATCCCCTGTTTCCGTATAACATACTGCTGCACAGACATTACAAATGCTTCTGTAAGGACAATTCAGACATTCAGCAGGCAACCTTATCGAAGCAGAGAGCTTCTTTACCTGATTCCACGCTTCAACAAATCCGAGTTCTTTAATATCAAATGATTTGTCGATCATTCCGCATACAGCCATTTCACCTTTTTTATTAAGCCAGAAACTGCTTCTGCCTGCTCTGCAACGAATTCCGTTTTCTTCTTCACATTCACGTTCTGTCGCAAGGAATTCATCAATAGTTTTCTTCATTCCTCTGGCACGTGAAAGGAAATCATCAGTTGAATAACGAAGACGTGACCACCCTACACGGCATTCGGCAGCCTCAGAAGGTGAAAGCCTGTTATTATTTTCACCGAATGTACCGTTAAGTCTTGTCTGAGGATACATATATGATGTTGTTTTTATATGCATACCAAGTTCATTGGCAACATTGAAGATATTTTCCATATCATCACGGTTATCGGGCGTAATACTGCAATTGAATCGCATACTTATTCCCATTTCACGCATTTCTGCTATATTACGGATTATTGTATCAAAAGCACGTACACCCGTAAATTTTTCATAAGTATCATTATCCGACCCGTAAAGTGAAATGTTTATTCGGTTGGGCGGATACTTACTGAAAAGTTCTTTTATTTTTCCCGAAAGAAGATATCCGTTTGAATTAATTGAAATAACAAGCCCCATTTCGTGCAGAGCCTTATAGATTTCGGGAAAATCATCACGAAGAAGAGGTTCTCCGCCTGTTATAAGAAGAAAAACCATACCTGCTTCAACTGCTTTTCTTCCTGTTTCAATCCACCACTCGGCAGAAAGTTCTTCTTTTTGCATCAGATTACTCTGCTGATTATGAACATAACACATTCTGCAGTTGAAATTGCATCTTCCAGTGATTTCAAAAGTACCCGAAACGGGAATGCCCATATCCCTTGCCCTGTTATGAAGATATGAAGATATCAACGGTTCATCCGGAACGGGATTTATTGATACAGGTTTGTTATCCAATTTTTTCACCCCTAAACTCTTCAATCAATAAAAACAGATATCATAAAATGCTTTTAATTATCTGCATAATCTATAAAAATCACTTCGCTGTCAGAAAGGTCAAAATGTGATGCAGGAAGCTGTTTGAGTTCACCTGCTTTAAGCCCGTCTGCTTTTGTACGGAAAGTGATTCCGCCGAAATAATTACCGTCTTTATCTTTCTTTTTATAATAGAGATAGATATCAGAATCAATATCGGCTCCTGAGATATTTTTTATATTGATAATCTTATCGTGCACGTCAATTTCAAATGTTTCTCGCATAAGTCCTATCTGATTTTCAAAATCTGCACGAGCATAACCCTTTATATCGGTTATTTTTTCATTTTTACTGAGAGACTGTCCGCTTTTTTCAAAAACATTCACAGCCATTCCTGAGGGAAGAGTTGAAATTTCAAAAACCATTTCCTTCAGGTCTGTTGTGACATAAATTCTTAAAAACTGTAATGGTTTTTCTGATTCATTTCTGACCTTAAGTGCCACTACATTCTCTTTTTCAGCAAAACTTCCGTCTTCGGGAAATTCACCGCTATAAGAATACATATCTTCAATAACAATATCATTCATAACCGTAACGGGAAACTGAACACCTGTTACGGTTTCTTCTTTTTCTGCAGGTGTGCAGGATGCAAATAGAAGAATTACCGATATTAACACAAAAGCTGAAATAATTCTGATTAATCTCATAAAGTTCACCTTTAAATATCCGAAAAGCCGTGCCATCGGAAAAGGACACGGCTTTGTGGAAATTAAGATTCAAATACGTTTGAGTCTGCTGTTGGTACGTGATAGCAGATCAGGTCATTTCCTTCGGGAGAATAAAGCATACAGCCTGTTTCTTCCTGGAAGACTGACAGCCCTGGCTGGCCGGGAATGTCAACAGGACATTCTGCAGGAGCAAGTGTTGCTGTATATACACACCCTGCAGCTATATTTGTTGCAAGCTCCAGACTCTGGAAAGAGATGCCGGGTTTTATATAATTTTTCATGCAAATACCCTCCTGAAGAAATTGATAATCTTTTTGATAAATTCAATGATTTTGCTGAAGATGCTCATTCCGTTATCTCCGTTATCTGCAGAATCGTCTTCATCAGCACCGTTACCGGTGTTATCATCTGAAGGTTCTTCTGTTTCGGGAGCATCGGGAATAATTTCTTCAGGTGCTTCTTCAACAAAAATTGTTTCTGTCTTTATGGCGTCACCACATTCACCGTTACGATCATAAAGAACAACATCATAAGCGTTTTCACCTGTCTGAACAACTGTGAATGTATATGTCCATACCTTATTACCGTCTTCATTGATTTCACAATCTGTGATATCAATGCCGTCAACTGTTACTCTGACAACTTCGGGAAGTGTTGTAACTGTAAGTGTAGCCTCTTTGCCTTCAACAAATGAAGTATCGCTCCACTCGATTGTTACATTTTCTTCATTGTAAGGCTCAGCAACAGCCATAGCACGTCTGAGAGCAAATGTTGCCATCATGGGAGTTTCTTCATTAACCATAAAGCTCATTGCTGATTCTCCTGCATCAGGAGCTGAAGTATATGCCCACTTGAGAGATGTAAGAGAGATAACTTCTGTATCTGAAACGTTTGCAATTACAATGGGATGAAGTGTTTCATATACATTATCATCACCGTAAGTAATCTTTTCCTGATTCCATACGATTGCGGAATCAATGTCTCTGAACATTTCGTGAGCACTGTTGAGTTCGAAATAGTTCGGTGATTTTTCAGAAGTGTTCATAACGACAACTTTTGCAGTTGCACCGCCTGAAACAACCTTCATACCAAGCTGAAGACTTGCAAGAGTATCTGCGGTCTCTGAGCTTACCATGAATGAAACTGCCTGATTGGGGGCAAGATAAAGTTCATTCTTGGGTCCCTGTGCTTTATATGTTGCAAGCCCTGCATCAGTCTTACCGTCAAGGAAGATTGCTCCGTTGTAACCGAGAGAAGTAACATTGTTGCTGAAATCTTCTGCAGAAATAACAATATCTCTGATTTCCTTGAATTCAGGTGCATATTCACCGTCTTTAAGGTAAGCATCACCTACAGCATCGCTTACATTACCATCAACGCCTGCAGGATTGAAGATTCTTACAGAGTCAACATAAATGCTGTATTCACCTGCACCGTCTGCATAGTTGGGGTCAAATGCACGGCTGTAAAGAGGCTTGATAACAACATCATATGTGCCGTAATCAAGATCACTTCTGCTTAATACGGGTACCTGGTATATACCGTCTTCAACGGGAGCAGGAGCAAGAGAATCGCCTTCACCTGTGTAACCATAGTATGTATCAACAAGGAAGTTCTTAACAATTGTGGTTGTACCTGCCTTGTAAATTGTAACCTGGATCATGCCTGTGTCGCTGTTTGTGACACTGTAGAGATTGAAGCCTGTACCTGCAAATGTAAATGTGGCTTTTGGTTCTTTACCTGCAGAATCCTGGTCAACAGTTGTCATTTTTGCACTGCCGAGTGAATATGTGTAGTTGTCAGCATATGCATTGTCATAACCGTATGCATTGTCTGCGTCAAAGTCGTCGAATGCAAAGTTACCGGGTCTGTCTTCTGCCTGGAACTTTTCTTCAAGAGTTGTTCCGACATCTTCCCACTTATATCCGTTACCGTCAACAAAATTCATAAATGATTCTTCATAATAGATGTTTGTTGCGGGAATAACAACTACCTGTGCATAATAATATTTTCCGCCAGCAAAGTATTCATAATAGAATACATCTTCCGTATTCATATCCGTGCGTGTGGGAGTGTAAGTAATATACTGTCCGTAAGGATTATAAATATCAGGTTCAGAAACAGTAACATTACCGTAGGTCATCTGTACGTCAGTTTTTCCACCGCTTGCAAGTTTAGAAGAAGTGTGACCTATATTGTTAAGGTCTGTTGTGTTGACAGTCTTTGCAACACCTGTGATTTCACCGCCGTCTACAACATAGTCGTTACCAAGAACATTGATATTAACGGGCAGACCGTAGTCAATTACAATTGTATCGGGAACAAGACCTTCTGAAACTTTGACTGCAAATGAAACTGCAGTATTGTAATAAGATGTGACATCGGGTACTTCACCATTCACATTGATGTAATATGAACCGTTACGGAAGTATGTTGTAAGTGTGTCGTCCGAAATACTTGCCGAACCCGAACTGCCGTCTGCAGCACTTGAAACAGAAATATTGTAAACTGCATCGGGGTTGAAGAGTTTATAGCCTTCGGGAAGTACAGATTCGGCAATAAGACTGCTTGAAACTTCACCTTTCTCATTGAGAAGAAGAGCCTTTGTCTGTTCACGACCGATGATTACTCTTTCTGCAAAGGGAACTACGCTGCCGGTAAGACCTATGGGCTGACCATTTTCGTCTACAAGATAGAATTCATAGCTTACTGCAGCCTGATTCCAACCGAGAGTGGGAACGGGGAAGAACTTTGAACAATTCTTTGTTCCTCTGTAGTTTGTATAGCTGAGTTTTGCAGATTCGTTTGTATTATATATACCGGCTTCTCTTTCGCCCTTTGCTGCACCTGTAAGGCTTGCATAGTACTTAAGAGTTATTTCATTTCTGTTGATGTCGCCGATATTCCATGTAAATGTTTCAGTAAGAAGATTGTAGGAAACATACTGACCTTCAACTGTGCTTGCGGCTTCATCAAACGCATCACCTGTAAGTGTAGATGTTGCACTTGTGAGGTCACCATTATCGTTTGTTGCGAATGTGATTTTTTCTATTACATTATAAGCAACACGATTGCCCTGATTATCAAGTGTCCATGCACCGACTTCAAATGAGGGGCTAAAAGTATAGGTTGTTCCCTGAATTGTAACTGCAGGAGCAAACTGAACATCAAACTGTGCACCCATCTTATCAGTTACAACTGCATCTGATGCTGCATAGAAAACCTGAAAGATAATCTTATCAAAAGCTGCGCTGAGTTCACTACCGATATCGTTGAAATAGTCAGCAGGAGTTGATGCCATTTTGCTAAGAGCACCAAAGGTGTCCTTTGTGTGATATCCGATTGAGAAAATCTTTGCACCAAGACCGGTCTGATAAGGTGCATAATAATCAAATGCAGGAAGATTTGACGGTTCACCGGTGGGAGTTTTAAGAGCTTTTGCATACCAGTTGTCACCGTCTTCATTGAAGAGTGCAAACGCAGGATATTCATCTTTTACTGAACCGTCAGCATTAAGGTAGCCGTTGTCAATGAAGAACTGCTTATCACCTGTAAGCCAAGCTTCTCTGATTGCATTGCTTTCAGCAGTAGATGAATCTATCTGAACACCGTTGAACTGGTTGGGTTCACCGTCTGACATAAATACAACGATTCTGTCGTTGGGGCTACCGTCATCTTTTGCGTGTTTCAGGATATCATAAGCCTTTTTAAGACCATAGTCATAGTTTGTGTTACCCTGGTTATTTGTACTCAGGCTCTTGATTGACTCGATAAGTGCAGCTTCATCACCGGCAGCAACAAAAGCATTCTCAATTGTGCCGTCACCTGTGATAACACCTGCTTCGGATTCATTAAGTGTATTTAAAACTTCAGTAGAAATTGCAGATTTGTAACGACTGCCCATAGAGTCAAAAGCAACAATTGCAATTCTGTTGTTCGGATTTGTTTCAAGAACGCGAAGTGCAAATTCCTGTGTTTTTTCCATCGCATCCTGAAGTTTCTTGTTATCATTCATTGATGTTGAATGGTCAAAAATTACAATAACATCAACAGGACGTGTAACGGGAACACCTGTTGCGCCAAGTTCAATTTCAGTTACACCTGTTTCCTGGAATTTATATCCGTTAACTATGTTTGATGCAGTCTTGTTTACACGGATTGAACCTTCATAGGGATATTCGGGGTAATCATTTGATGAAAGTTCAAAAGGACCGTCAAACACCTGAAGCGTTGTGATAACAGTTTCGGTGTAGGGTATTCCGTTGATATCAGTACCTGTAACCTTAAGTGAAATTACAACATAGCCTTCTTTACCTGTATATGTTACAAGACCTTCATTATCAATTGTTGCAATTGATGTGTCTGATGAAGACCATTCGTATGTATAACCTGCATTTACATCTTTAACATATCTGAGAAGTCGCTCACTGTCACCGTTTTCAATAAAGTAACGGTTGTAAAGCTGGTTTGTGATATCTTTACTTGATGTAGCACCGTTGATACGGATCTGGGTCTGAGGATCAGCTGCTTCTGCAGGTTCCTCATCCTTAAGAGCATAAAGATATACACTTTCCTCTTTCGGAGCCCACATGCTAAGGGTAAGACGAGGATTGCTTGTGCCGCTGTAATAGAAAGTCAGATAACCGGCTTTAATTGTTGATGTTCCGTCTGAATTTTCAGTTGTTCCGCCGGCATTCTGAAGAACGAATGTGCCTGATGTAGAACTTACGCGGTATCTTAACTGGCTGTAGATACGTTCATATTCATCAAGTTCAGCCATAGCAACCACTGCAGTATCAGTACCTATTCTGTCACCGTTTGCATCTTGATTTCTGAGTGCATTCAGAGTCAGATATTTTCCGTTTGAATCAACAAGATAATAATATCCGTTCTTTTCTGATTTTACACAAGTAAGAACAAGTGCATTTTCAGGATTTTCAATATAAACAGACGAACCTGAAACAGAAACTGTACCTTCCTTCAGTCTGGGAGTTATATTGTTTGTGTACATATTGCTTGATGCAATGTATGCAGAACCTGCAACATTGGAATTTGCAATAATATACTGCATACCCTCAGTCAATGTATCAGTAAGATAATATGTTGCCTGAGTCGTCTTTTTTGAGAAAATCTCAAATTTTGCCATTGTTGAGCTGACCTGGAATCTTGGAGTTGTGGTTCCCAGATTGAAGGATATACCACCGCTTCCGCTACCCTTACTCTGAATGTAGCCGTTATTGTAATAGAAAAGGAAACAATCAGGATCAATCGGATCTCCGTTATTATTGGTTGCTGAATCAATAGACGCAAACGAAGATAATGTACGCGGTTTAGTGTAATCCAAAGCCAGGTAATGACCATTCTGGTCAACAAGATAAACATATCCTGATTCTCCGCTTTCAACGGCTTTCCATATTGATGATTCTATAGGATCTTCTATATAAGAAGGATCTCCTGATTTGATTACATGCCCCAAATCAGCTTTAACATAATTTCCATCGCTTCCTGCATATTCATTGCTTGAAACTGTGTAGGTAATGCCGCTGTCGGGAGTATGTGCAAGGACATAACTATATCCGGGAACTAATGATTCTGTTTTATAGTATATATCAACATCTAAGGGGGTTCTTCCAAAAAGCTTAAAGGTTGATTTTCCGCTACCTACGCTGAAACGTTTAGTTGAACCTGCACTGCTTCCGTAATTAAATAATACACCACGAGTACCGGAACTCTTACTGTAAAGATATTCTCCGTCAGTTTTTATAAGAAAACTGTCTGCAGAAATTGCTGTTCCCTGAGAATTGGTTGCGCCTTCCATAGAGCTGAATGAACGAACAACATCATAATCTCCGCTATCATACTGAATTGCAAGATAATTACCGGATGCATCCGTAAGATAGAAATAACCGTCTTCACCGGCTGCCGTTGCTGTCCATATTGAAGTTTCCGTTGGATTTTCAATATAATCGGGACTGCCCGCTACAATCGGATTCACTTCGCCTTTAGCAAGATTATCGTTATATCTTTCAGTCGAAATAGTATATGAAAGACCATCATTTTTTGCAGCATCAGATTGCTCTGTATTGACATGAGCAAGTACATATTCTTTGCCGTCTTCAAATTTGTCAGTAAGATAGAACTTGTATTTATCATTGCTTGTGTCAATCTGTGACGGATTTACAGTAATTTCAACCGTCTGTGTATCGGAAATGTTATTTTCCGATACGTCACTTGTATTAGTAATTTCAAGTGTTATTGTAGTTTTGCCGGCTTTACCTGTATAGGTAATCTTACCATTTGCATCAATTGTTGCAACATCTGTGTTGCTTGATGACCACTTATAAGTCTTTGTACCGTCGGGGAAGTTTTGTGCTTCCGCCATAAGCTGTTCTGTCTGATGCGGACAAACTTCGTCACGGGTTACTTCTTTACCGACATATTCGTAGTTTGAAAGAATAACTGCTGTGGGATCGGGGAAAACTTCCTCAAATGCGTAAACCCTCGAGTATGAGCTGCCCACACCACCAATGCCGTAATAACCGCTTGAATGATAGCCTACGGCAGTGTTACCTGTATAAGAGCCATATTTACTGCTAACATCTGCTATATGCTTGTTATAGAGCTCGTCTCCGGTATAGATAAATTCGTGCGGTGCAAGATTGTTTAAGTCTGCCTCAGCAAGAGGAAGCGTATAAAGGCTACCTGTTACACCCCATTCACCGTAACCGGTAATTTCTGCACCAAGATATTCAGATGTTGGCATCATGTTATTAACACCGGCAATCTCGCCTACACCCTCAAGGTAGCCATTTGAATATGTAATTTCTCCTGATCCCTCGGTAAAATCTTTTATTCCGTCGTTATTCAGGTCATTCCACCATGTGTACTGGATGCTTTTTTCAGTAGTGATATAAACAAAGGAGGTATCAAGACCGCCTGTTGTCCAGACATATTCAGGAGAACTGCTTGCGGGGATTTCAACATAAAGATAGTCGTGAATTTCATTCTGCTTAATCTCAATATCTGCAGGAAGCATTGCTGTTTTTGATATCTTTGATGTTGAAAGAGCAAAACCGTCACCGGGTGTAAGGCTGCTCTTGTTTACAAAAATATAAGGTCTGTCCGTCTGGATATTTTCAACATATCTGAATGTTCTTGTAGCTTCTCTGCCGTTTTTGGAAACAAGAGTAAATGTTAATGATTTTGCCGGAACATTATCACTTTTTATTGTATAAGTGATTGTTGTTTTACCTGATGTTCCTGTAAAGTCAACAGTACCGTCTGCGCTGATTGTTGCAACAGAAGTATCACTTGATGACCATGTTTCAACAACATTTCCGCCGTAGTTTTTGTGTTCACCGTAAAGACGGATTGATGTTGCATCTGTCACCTTGTAAACAGTCTGTGTTGAATCTTCTACATAATCGCCGCCCATTTCAATATGAGCTTCAGTTTCAGGTTCTGCAAGAATGGTTTCAGCCTGATAAGGTATAACCACCGCCGGTGATGATGAAGAATAGAATTTGGAGCCATCATTACGAACATAAGCATTTGTATTGTTTGCCATCAAGACTTGTACTCCGCCATCTATAACATCAGTTGCATAACGAAAAACTTTAAACTGATAGGACTCAATTGAATATTCAGAAAGTGTAGCAGTTGTAGTAAAAAGCTTAGTAGGATTACTATAACGAGTTACAAAATATTCTCCTGTGCTTAAATTTTTAAGGTAATATAAACCGGATGAATCACTCTTTATGCATTCCCACACAATTAACTCGTTATCAGTAGTGATAACGTTATTAACCGGTGTTACAGAAACACCTTTCAATGCACCGTAACTGCCGTTCGTTGTTTTTTCGCCGGATATTGCGATGCTGCTTGCAGCTGAACTCTCAGTATAATTTGTACGGGGAGAATACAGAACATACCTGTTTCCCGGAGATAAGATTTCAACAGGATAATAATTATTCTTATAACCAATAATTTCATCAGAAGCAACAAACTTATCACCATTACTTACAATAAAAGTAACAGATGAATTATATGTTTTTTTTGTGCCGTTTGCATCAACAATATCAACACTGTAGGTTATTGTTGCATTGCCGTTGCCAACGAATGTAACAAGACCGTTATTAACAGTTGCGACACTTGCAGCTGAAGTTGTCCATTTCTCATTTGATACACTTTTAGCGGCAGTGTAATATCCACTAAGTGAAATTGAATACGGAAAATCAATATTATAATATTCAAGTGTCTGTCCCGTAACGTCTGAAAAGCCCATAAGTACGGATGTGCTTACAGCATGAGCACCAACTGTGTTTCCGCTGACTTTCACATCGTAGCTTGCACTTGCTGTTTGTGAGCCTTCTTTGACTGTTACGGTAATTGTAGCAGTACCTTCACCGACATATGAAATCTGACAAACACTACTTGTACCGTTAACCTTTGCAATATTTGTATTGGAGGATTTCCATGTGTATGTAGCATTCTCACTGAAGCCTGTAGCATTGGCAACAGCGCCTGTTGCAGTTCCGACAAAAGCCTCACCATATCCTGCAACATTTACATAAGGTTCACTGCAACTGCCGTCTGCAGCAGACGGAGTTTTACGGTTAATTGTTTTGATTTCGTTGTATTTTCCTTCGAGAGTGTAACGGGAAAGTGTTATTTTATCTTCATAGATATCAAAAACACCCATTGTCTCAATTTTGGTACTCTTTACCGCACCGATGTCGTGAACAGTATCAGTAATTGTACCTTCGGTATTGTTTGAATATCCGCCGTAACCGTAGTTAGCATATGTGAATGTAAGTGTTTCTGATGTATAGTGCTCTGCACCGTAGTTAAGATTGTTTTTACCATCATAAGATGAAATATAAATGGTATCACCGACACCGAGATAGTTTACAGAACCACCGATATAATCGTCAAAAGCACCTGAATGGTTATGACCGAAAAGGAAAATGATGTCCATGTAATTTCCGTAGTCGTTAAGCACTTCAAACAGATACCTGCCGTAAGCAGACTGACTGTACTCACCACGGGAGTTGTGATGGAACGGAACGTGTGTCATAACAAAAACAGGTTTGTCATTACCTGAAGTAAGAAGTCTGTCCATTGCAATTTTCAGGTTTTCAGAAGCAGTCTTTGCATCATTGAGATTTCCTGCTCTGTAGTCATCTTCATTGATAACATAAACCATGAAATTATCAAATTCATAAAGACCTGTTTCATAATGACGTTCGTCACGAGCATCGTGGTTACCTTTTATAAACACAAGGTTATCTGTGTGATAATAAGGGAAAAACTTATTGAACAGGCGTTCCATATTATCCATATGATGTGTGATGGATTCTTCTGCATTGCTGCTTGTCTGGAAGTCGCCGCCGAACAACAAGGCATCAGGTGCACTGTAACCATCGTCAACAGCATAGGAAATCATAGTTTCCACCTGTTTGTAATAGTCGTTCACCTGTAAGTCAGATGTAGTAAACAGCGTAGCGTAAGCGCTACCGCTTCCGCTTGCTGCTTCTGCTTTAATGTCTGCAAAATCAAGCCCGGGAATTGCGGGTGTAATAACTGAAAATGCAATTACAACTGAAAGCAGAAGTGAAATTACTTTTTTCATACTTATTCCTCCGTTTATATATTAGTATAAAAAAGGGTATACATAATCGGATATATGATAACATAAATTTAAGCAAATTGCAAGTAAACATCATATGTATTATGACGAATTATCATTGTTATTTTATACTTTTTTGTATAAAAAAAATAACCGTCGGAGAGTTTTCCGACGGTTATTATTTTTTTAAGAAACAAACGCCTGTGCAGCACCTAATTCTGCCGATGTAAATTTACAATACATATCAATGGGAAGCTGATATCCGCAAGGCTCTGTCATGCTGAAGCCGTTTGAAGGAACTTCAAGACCAAGAATACTCTCAATAAGATCAAGGTCTGCTTTTACAATGCATGAGCTGTAAGAACCTGAATCATTACCTGTTATTGCAAGTGCAATAGTCGGTTTTATATAAGATTTCACTTTACTTACCTCCCATTAAATTAATAAGACTTTTAAAGAAGCCGATAACTCTGTCAATGAATGTTCTGAGCATATCAATAAATGCTTCAAAAGCTGATTCGGAAGAATCATTCATACCGGGAACGTAATCGGGAATCTCACCCTCAACATCAAGATCGGGGTCATTACCTGTTCCACCGGGATTCGGAGTTACTTCGGGAATAACTTCAGGTTCTTCAGGAACATCCTCTGCAACAGGAGCCGCCATCATCATTCTTACTCTGGGAAGAGCAGACATCATAAGCGGAGCCATACCGCCACTGACAACCTTTATGTTACAAACAGAAAGAAGTCCGCTGCCGCTGTTCTGAACTGTTACAACAAGATTACCACTTGCAACATCAATTGCATCAGTAATGTCATAGTACATTTCAGTTGCACTGTTAACTGTGATTTCCTTATTATTGACCTTTGCCTTTGTTGCTCCATTGATTGCACGAAGGCTGATCATAACCTTTGTTTCGGGTGATGTTACAAGATTGAATGTCACACCTTCATAAGATTTTGAAAGATAAATTTCATTCATAGGTGCTTTTGAAGCGGAATAATCAGCAAAATTGATTGTTTCATATGAACCGCCTTCAACATAACCTACAACACTTTCAGCACCTGTGATAATATCATTTGTTGAAGCGAGTTCATTAACGATATTGTAATATGATGCACCCTGTTCTGATTCAACATAAGCACCTGACATATCACCAAGAGGATTATAAACTCTGAAACCGTCAAAATAGTTATTGAGTGCATCAAGAGGTCTGTCGCTGATTGCTCTTGTGAGAGCAAAAGTGCTTACAGCTGAACCTGTTGCCCCTGTGCCACCGTTGAAAACTGAATTTTCATCTGCAAAGAGCACTTCAATGTCTTCATCAAGAAGTTCTTCCATACCGACATTTGAAAGCACTGCTTCTGCAGCCATATAAGCCGTGTCGGGAGTGTAGAAATTGATTGTGTCATCAGAATAAAGTGACATTGTCATGGGTCTTGCATTAACCATTGAGGCAAGATAAGCACCGGTTATTTCAACTGAATATTCACCGTAACCGTTTACATTCTCATGATGAATAACGGGAACCTGGCAAAGAAGACCGTTGTTGAGATAAGATGTATCTGTGTAATAAGTATCAATTATATAGACCTTTTCTATTTCACCTGTACTCTTGTTTTTGATTGTTACAATCTGAATACCTGTTTCGGGACCGCAAGCTGAAATAACATCAACTGCATCACCTGTGTAATCAAATTTAAGAGTCTTTGTTCTGGGATTTGCATCGCTTACTGTTGCTTCATAAGCATTACCTGCTGAGAAAACATTACCTGAAACATCATAAGCATCATCAAAGCCGTAAAGGTCTCCTGTTGATGTAAGTGACTGATAAATATCTGTTTTTGAACCTACCATATCCCATGATTCGGCATCGGGATATGATGAATGTCCTGTTTCATCAAACTTATCATAGTCACCATAAAGCACATTTGATGCGGGAAGAATGTTAAGCTTGAACCAGTCGTATGTTTCATCTTCACGCTGAATAAGAACATAAGCTCTTGATCTGTCTGTTTCGTTAGATGCACCGTCTCTGAGGCTGTAAACAAGGTCCTGATTACTGTTTGCAAAACCTACGATAACATCTGTATCATCAGCATAAAGAAGTTCTGTGTAGTTATTGATATCCTGCTTACGGGGCAGGCTGTCAACAGAAACAAGCGTACCGTTGACTTCTTTATCAAGCATGGGAAGGTCGAAGTCAAGAACATAGGTATATTCAGGCATTGAGAAATGCTCTGTGGGGAACTTCTTGAATTCCATACCGCCTGACTTCTGATAAATTGCTGTTGTTTCAGTGTCGTTGATATTGGCATCATTAAGCTCCATATCAACATTGGGAACAACGCCTTCAAATGTTACAACAAGTTTCTTTGCCTTATTTACGTCTGCATTAGCCTTTGTAACATAATATTCCGAATAATTATAACCGCTGACATCAACTGACTGCTGAGTTTTATTGTAGTTGACTGTAACACCTGATGTTGTCACGGGATCTTTAAAATAAAGTCTGTCAAGACCGTCATATTCAGCATCTGCCAATTTTGCTGTAACAGTTGCGTTTGAAAGGTCAAATGCTTCTGTAATTTCAGCATGAAGAAGTGAAGAAGCATCAAGCTTTGCAAGAGCATTTTTGCTGTTTGATGTAACTGAATTGAAAATGCTTGTTACAAGACCGTCAAGATTAAAACCTGCAATAGGCACGTCAATATGGTATTCAATTTCTCTTACATTTCTTTCACCGCTGTCGGACATACTCTTAGCATCAATAAATTCAGATGAAACATTATCCATATAGGTGTTCATATCAAAGCCGCTCATACTGTTGTTACCCATCTGAACTGTATAAACATATGCACCGGCATCTTTTGCCTTATATGCATTCTGAATTGCAGCATTTGCGACTGTATTTGCTGTTGAACTGTCATCACCGCCGAAACCGGGACAACCGTCTGTAATCATAATGATACATGCACTTCTGTCACCGCCTGCAAGATAATTTGCATCAGAATTTGCAACAATATTGTATGCCATATCCATACCGGCATCAACAAATGTGTCACCGCTTGCAGAAAGATTATCTATGATATTTCTTACATTGCCGAACTGTGAAACTGAATGGAATGCCTTCTGGTAATTTGCAGCAGAAACAGTGCCTGTGCCTGTGTAGCCGACTCTTGATGTACCTGAATTTGTGTACATACCTGTATTTGTCCAGCTGCCGCTTGAATTTGAACCGTACTGAACAACTGCAATACGATGAGCAAGACCTGTTGACTGTGCCTTTTCCTGAATCTTCCATGTAAGCTGGTTAAGCGCAATCTGCATATTACTTAATCTGGAAGAGTCAGAACGCTTTTCATAACAAACACCGGAAAATACGTTGGTGTTGTATCTGTCGTCTTTACTGTCACCTTCAATTCGCTGTGCCTCATTATAAGTGGTTTCAGTTGTTGTCCATGAATTTGAATTCGGATGATACCAGTACTTTGTTCCGTTGGGATGTGTGTACCAAAGATAAACTCTCTGATAATACTTAGTTGCCCACATACCTACTTTCCAATATTTGCCGTCACCTTGGACTTTAACACTTACACGACAAATCTCACCGTCTTCATGCTGAACCCACATATTGCCGGTATATGTGCCCGTTGTAGTGCTGTTTTCTTTGTCGTTAGTTTTACCTGCTGCATCCTGTGTTCCCGCCGCAGCTTCAAGGTCAAAGGAATTATGTCTGTGGTAACCATTACAGTCCTGTGTACTCATTGAACCGGATGTATCAACAACGAAGATAAAGTCTGTGGGTCTTTCTTTATCAAGAACCTTATACTGAGTTGAACCGATTGCATAAGTTTCAAGGTCGATTTTATAAGTACCATCCGGCTGAAGTTTTGCATTAAGGTCTGTATAAACTCGTGAATCATATGTATCTGCATAGACATCAGTAACACGCTTGTAGATATGGAATGCACCGTATTTTGTATCAACCGGGCTATGCATCAGATTACCTGAATTTGCATCATCCTTATAGTAAAGACCGTCTGAATGGAATGTACCTGCTGTTTCATTAAGTCCGTGATATGACGGTGTATAACCAACCTTACCGTGTGTTGCATAATAGTTAGTATACTTATCCATATAAGTACTGTTACTGCCGTCATTACACCAGAGGTAATAGTTAGGCTGTTCGCCTGTTTCGGCATTTAAAGCACCTTCATAATACAGATAGAATTTTCCGTCACCATTTGTGGAAATCTTTATCTTATCAAGATTCTTACCTTTATCTGCCGTTCTCATAGAAATAAGACGGCTACCAAAATAAAGATTCTTATATTTGACATAATAGAGGTCTGTATTACTTATTGTTATGTTTGCAGATGAACCTGAGATATTTGAGGCTTTCAGATTCCAACGGATTGATCTGTTTGCATCATCAGAATCTTCAACATAAAGAATTTCGCCGTCATCCGATTTGCTGTATGTTGTTATAGGATAACCGACAATACCCATTGAGTCGCCTGAGTTTGCCTGAGAAGCATCATCCTGTTTAGGAAGCTTCTTTGCACCGTAACCGCCAAATGCATCAACAGCATAAAGAATATTCTTCTGAGTAACAGGGTCTTCAAGCTCTGATTCATAAACAATGATATATTCATCATTCTCACTGAGTTCATTAATTGACCAGACTTTTTCATAATGGCTGAGTGCTATATCATTCCTGGGACGCTGTTCCTCCATAATTGCGTGCTGATCAATCTTCCAGATAACATCGATGGGTTCGGGACATTTATTGTCGCTTTCCTTGCCGTTATAAGCCCATGCGGCACCTTCACCGAACATGTAAAGGTTATCGTTCATAACGCAGAGTGCTTCACCCATGTAAAGCATTCTGTCAAGCCCTGAATTACCGTTGTCACCGCCGAAACGGGTCATATCATCAAGCTTAAGTGTATAACAAGGACGTGTTCTGCCGTTGATTACAAGGTTATTTGTACCTGTTGAACTTGTATCAAGATTACCTACCATAAGTTCTCTTGTATGGTTAGTACCTGATGTACGCTTCCATGAACGGCTGATGTAGATTCTGCCTTTGTAAACCATAGCATACTGGAATTTATCCATTCCGGGGAATGTAATAACATGTGTAGGATTACCCGCACAGCCTGCACCTTCATAAAGAGGATCTGCATCAAAAGTCTCAGCCGGGTCATATTCCATAACAGCGAAATCTTTAATGATAAATTCACGACCGCCTGCAGGAACAGAGTCCTGGTCAAAACGCATAGTATATGTACCTGTATAACTTCCGTTTGTACTCTGAGATGTGGGCCATGAGCTGTCTGCACCGGTGGGTTTAAGACCTGCTGTAAATGTCATTGAATAATGATAATATCCGTTTTCAAGCTTTGTAACCTTTGTCTGTGTTGACTGCTTGACATTACAGTGTGTGCCGGAAGGAGAAAAGAAATACATATCTGAAAGATTATTGGAGGCTGTAAATTCAACAATATATTTTTTTCCTTCTGTAAGATTACAGGATGCAAAACTGGGAGTAACTTCACCGAGAGCTGTATCAGTGGTGATTTTACCCGAAATCATAATTTTACCACCTGTGTATGAAGTGGTATATTTCATAGCACCTGAAGTCTGTTCGCCGGTACTGTTATTGAGATTGACAAGGTTATATCCCTTTGAGAGATAATACCACTCTTCTGCAGATGAATTACCATGAAGCTCATAACCGACAATCATACTGTCTGATGTACTGTGAGCAGATGTTTTATAACGGTCATCACCGCTGTAATAGAAGTTACCTGCCCAGAGGACACCGTCTTCATAACAGCAGTATGAAGTTGCGGCACCGCCAAGCTCACCGCCGCAGTTGATACTGCCGCGAAGTTTTACTTCTTTTACAGTGCCTTTTGCAACATCCATTTCAGAAAGCGGGAAATAACTGATGTTACTGCCTGTATCGGCATAGTAGAAGTTATATTTCGATGCAGCAATACCGCCGCCGTGGCTTGTGTTTACAGAACCATTGGCATTGAGAATTTTGAAAAGAGCAACGAATTCTGTTGAAACAGCATCAATAGCATAAATAACAGAATGCTTGCCTGCTCCGCTTGCATCGTAAGCAGAAATGAGAATCCATTCCTTTTCTTCCCAATAAGTCATACCCTGAGGAGTATAGTCATTATCAGATGAAAGTCCGGGAATAACAAAATTTGTGGGAGAGTTTGAGTTTTTACCTGTAAAGAACCTTGCCTGATACTGGGCATAAAGACTCTCGTAGTTTGAAACAACTCTCTTCTGTGTGATACCGCCGAGAGTTATATCGGCCGCGGATGCTTCAAGGTCGAAGATTGATGACTCAATACCGAAATCAACCCCTGAAAACATTCCGAATACCATTACGGCACAAAGCAGAAATGATATTATTCTTTTACCTGTTTTCATTTTCATTACCTCCGTTTTAATGATCAATGAAATTTTTACATAATCTGTAATATTCCTGAGCCTTTTTACAGGCATATTCAGGAACACCGTTGAACTTCCCTGTTTCAGCTTTTGAAACTGCTGCGCAAATATCACAGTATTTTCTGTATTCACAAGCCGAACATTCTGCAGGAAGCATTATATTTTCACGCTGAGCACGGATTTCCTTCCATGCCGCATCAAAATCCGAAATCTGAACACTCGGTTCAGGCATCATTCCGCACGGGGTCATTTTTCCGTCCCATGTCACCCAGAATGTACTCAGTCCCGCTCTGCAGCTGATCTTTTCGCCGCATTCGTAACTGACCTCACCGAAGTTTCTGTTATTTTTGAAGTTTTCAATATATTTTCTGAAATCATCATCGCCGAGATGATTTTTCTGCCATTCAAACTGTGCCTCTGCCGCTTCTTCAGCAGCCATACGGACAACATCACCCGAAGCTCTTACGGGCGGGAACATATAACTGACAGGCTGAACGGAAAAACCGAGCTCTTTACCTGTTCTGTACACTTCCGAAGCATCCTTTTTATTATAAGGCACCATACTGAAGTTGATTTTTACATTTACTCCTGCCTCTTTCAGTTTTTGCAGGGCAATCATTACCCTTTCATATGCTCCTGCATTACCGCAGAGTTCACCGTAGGTTTCAGAAGAAGTTCCGTAAAGAGTGATATTGAGTCTCTGAGGCGGATTTTCAGCAAACAGACGGACTTTTTCGTCATCTATAAGCACACCGTTTGTATTGACCGAAACAAGAAGTCCCATTTTCAGACATTCAAGATATATTTTATCAAAATCGGGTCTCAGAAGTGGTTCTCCACCCGTCAGAAGAAGGATGAGCATACCTGCCTTCTGAGCTTTTTGTGCGATATCGAGCCACCAACCTGTGTCTTTCTCCTGTGCAATCGCATCGGGATCTGTCCCGCTACGGTGGATGTAACACATTTTGCAGTTAAGACAGCATCTGCTTGTCAGCTCAAAAGAACCTGCAAGAGGTGTGCCGTTTACTGCAGCTTTTGCAAACAACTGTGTCATAAACAAATCATAATTTATTTCCATCTGTTCAATCACCACCGTCTGCTTATATATAATGTAATATCAGAGAATAGTTTCCAATACTTTTACTGCCTGTTCATCAGGAGTGCATTTAAGAAGATAAACAGGAACCTGTGAAATAATTGAAATCAACAAATCAATACATCTGCGCTGTTCATCGGGGGCGAGCATATCAAGATAGATATTCCGCATCAGCCGCTGAACAACATCAAAACCCGTCAGACGTGTTATAACATTAGTTTCTGCCTGTTCAAGCAATACAATTGCTTTCAGAGGAACAGTTACATTATTACATATATCACTTGTTCCGCAGAAAGGCACTCCGTTTGCAAAAACCGAACCGTCTTTTACAGAAATGCCTGCTTTGTCACCATTGATTATTCTTGCATTTCTGTGCTTTTCCCATAATGCAGCCTGTGTGCTTTTCCCTGTTCCGCAGGGGGCTGAAAAAATAATTCCGTTACCGTTATATTCTATAAAAGAAGCGTGAAAAAACAAAACATTCTTATTGAGCATAAGCTGTGCCAACGCAATTGTAGTCCACATATATCGGGAATCCATAAGGACGTTATAATTTCTTTCAACAATGAAGGTTTCGCTTACAGCTGAATCAACATTGCTGTAATGCGTCATTGCACCGCTGTCCGTCCCCATATGAGAATAACGGAAAATCTCATTATTTTTACAATATACAGATGTACTTTCGTTGTTTCCTGACAGCACGCCGTCAGGCTCAGGTAATTCATCACAGATGTTACATAATACTGATAGATCCGATATTGTTTCTTCTGTTTCAAACAACCTGAAATAATTACTGTCTGCAGGGAAAAAAGGTGCTGAAATACTTACATTATGTCCGCATAAAAAGTAATTTTTTTTCATAAAAGATACAACCCTGCTATTATAGTAGTATACATTATACGCTTTAGTCCCCGCAATGTCAACATTACCCCGAAATTTAATTTATTTTCAGCAAAATACACTAATAATTCATAAAAATCATAATGATACAACAAAAAACGATATATTTTACCTAACAGTCCTTAGAACAACCAAATATTCTCTTTTTTATTAAAACTCAACAATACTTGCAAAGTTTTGAAAAAATTTATGTTTCATATTGACATAAAACAGCGACAATGCTATACTTTAATCATAAATTTTTATTTACGGAGGAATTTTTTATGTTTTGCAGAAATTGCGGTAATGAAATAACCGATACAAGTGCATTCTGTCCGAAGTGCGGAACTCCTGTTGCAGCAGAAGCACCTCAGTACAATCAGCAGAATCAGTATAATCAGCAGAATCAGTATAATCAGCAGAATCAGTACACTCAGCAGGGGCAGTATAATCAGGCTCCCAAATCAAATGCAGGCGGATTCTTCTCAGACTTTTCAATTGCATCACAGCCCAGCGCACCAGGCCCAAACAACGGGAACGTTGATTTCCTGACAGCAATCAAACTGTTTTTCAAAAATTATACAAACTTCAAAGGCAGAGCATCCAAGAGTGAATATTGGTGGACAGTTCTCTTTACATTCATTTTAGGCTGTATCCCTGTTGTCGGTCAGATCGGTGCTCTCTTCTGTCTTATCCCGAATATTGCAATTATAATCAGAAGACTTCACGATACAGGCAAATCAGGTGCTTACTATTTTATTTCTCTTATCCCCTTCGCAGGTGTATTTATCCTTCTTTTCCGTCTTATCAAAGACAGCGACGGTGACAATCAGTACGGCCCCGCAAATATGGCACAATTTGCTCAGGCAGCTGCTCCCTACGCACCTCCTGCTCCCCAGCATAACCCTGTTAATACACAGTATCAGCCTGTTAATACACAGTATCAGCCCGATGCTCAGAATAATCAGGTTGACGGAAATCAGAATTTCTGATAATCATATAAATACTTACAGCCCGTCTGTTGACGGGCTGTATTTTTATATTTCATTTATTTCCGAGAATAGGGTCATCGCTGAAAAGCTCTTCATTACAGGTATTGCAATAAATTATCCAGTCTTCTTCCATATCCGAGCTTTGTTTTACGCTGATTTCTTTATTACATCTGTCACAATGAAGCGTTTTTGTTTCCACGCAACCTGTCATAACAAAAACAACACAGAAAATAACAATTAAAGGGAATAATTTTTTCATAAAATCAACCTCGCATCCTCACCTGTTTCTCAACGAGAAAAACAACAATATCATACCTTAGCACCGATCTGCAATTCATCGGCATACACTCTCATAGCATTGATGCAAATTTCTGCAACATCCCTTACTTCCATTCCGAGCATTTCACAGCCCTTACGGATTACTTCTCTGTCACATTTTGCAGCGAATTTCTTATCCTTGAATTTTTTCATAAAGCTTGAAATTTCCATATCGGTAATACCAAGGGGACGCATACGTGCAGCAGCCTGAATTATACCTGTAAGTTCATCTACGGTAAATAATGATTTTTCAAGATTTGTAAGAGGTTCCACATCATTACAATGACCGAAACCGTGAGCAAGAATTGCACGGACCTCAGTTTCTTCAAGTCCCTTTTCAAGAAGTTCTTTTTCCGTATGCTGAAGATGTTCTGTGGGGAACTGTTCGTAATCGTAATCATGAAGATGACCTATTGCCATCCAGAATTCCTTGTCTTCACCGAAATGTTCAGCCATACCGCCCATAGCAACCGATACATTCATAGCGTGAAGAAAAAGATGCTCTTGTGTGGTGGTTGTTTTTAATAATTCTTTTGCTCTTTCCAATGTAAGCATCCAAAAAACTCCTTTTGCATTTATATTTCTATTATACAATAATATATTATTTTCGTCAATAAATATCACACCGGCAGAGCCGGTGGTTTTATAACAGCCCTAAAAGGGCATAATACTGGCTTACCCCTAAAGGGGTGCGCAAAAAGCTAAAGCTACCAACCGCAAAGGGGTGCGTTAATCCTTAAATGGATCGACGT
>JAFYVE010000041.1 GCA_017549285.1 Clostridia bacterium | reverse complement strand
TGAATAATGTACAATTTACAATGTACAATGATTTCAGGAAAAACAAATTATGTAGGGACCGATGCCCACATCGGTCCGATTGCGTAATGTAATGGAGCAATAACGATTGAAAATCGTTCTATTGCAACAATCTTAATGAATCAATTTGTTCGTTATGCGGAAATCAAAGATTTCCGATTTGTCTTTGACAAATGCGGACCGATGTGGGCATCGGTCCCTACGATTAGTTTGTTTAAACATCCCGACAAATTCTGATTTGTCATTAATCTTCTTGTTCACTGAAAGGGTATATTATGGAATTTCACGCAGGACAATACGATATAGCAGTTATCGGTGCAGGTCATGCAGGTATAGAGGCTTCTCTTGCCGGTGCAAGGCTCGGCTGCCGCACGGTTCTTTTTACAATCACACTTGATTTTGTGGGCAATCTCCCCTGCAATCCGTCAATCGGAGGCACTTCAAAGGGACATCTTGTCCGTGAAATTGATGCTCTGGGCGGTGAAATGGGTAAAGCGGCTGACGCAAACTCAATTCAGCTTCGCATGCTCAACCGTGGCAAAGGTCCTGCAGTTCATTCTCTTCGTGCACAGATTGACCGGAGAGGATATACCTCATATATGAAACATTGCATTGAAAAGCAGGAAAATCTCGACCTCAAGCAGGCAGAGATTGTTGAACTGCGTAAAAATGACAATGATGAATGGGAGCTTGTTACAAAGCTTGATGCCGTTTACACTGCAAAGCAGGTAATTATTGCAACGGGTACATTCCTTGACGGCAAAATCTATGTTGGCGACAAGTGTTATTCAAGCGGTCCCGACGGTGTTTTCCCGTCAATAGGTCTTACAGACTCACTCAGAAAGCTCGGTCTTCCTCTCAGAAGATTCAAAACGGGCACACCATCACGAGTCAACAGACGAAGTGTTGATTTTACGGGTCTTGAACTTCAGGAAGGTGACGCAAAATGCTCTCCTTTCTCTTTTGAAACAGAAAAAATGCCCGAAAACCGAGCAGTATGTTACATTTCATACACCAACGACGACACAAAACAGATTATTCTCGATAACATCCACCGTTCACCTCTTTACGGCGGAAAAATTGAGGGTATAGGTCCTCGTTATTGTCCCAGCATCGAAGACAAGATTATGCGTTTCGCTGAAAAGGAACGCCATCAGCTTTTTATAGAGCCCTGCGGACTTGACACGGAAGAAATGTATCTTCAGGGTATGTCTTCTTCACTCCCCGAAGATGTTCAGCTTAAATTCTTAAAGACTATCAAAGGTCTTGAAAACGTTGAAGTTATGCGTAATGCATACGCTATTGAATACGACTGCGTTGACCCCGTTTCAATGAAGCCTACCCTTGAATTCAAGGATATTCCCAATCTCTACGGTGCAGGTCAGTTCAACGGTTCAAGCGGTTATGAAGAAGCTGCCGCACAGGGCCTTGTTGCGGGCATAAATGCCGCACTTAAAATAAAAAATGCAGAACCGCTCATTCTTGACAGAGCAGGTTCATACATCGGCACGCTCATTGATGACCTTGTCACAAAGGGCTGTAACGAGCCTTACAGAATGATGACATCAAGAAGTGAATACCGTCTTTTCCTAAGACAGGACAATGCCGACATCAGGCTCACCGAAACAGGTTTCAGAATCGGTCTTATTTCAGAAGACCGTTACAATAAATTCCTCCGCAAGCTCGACCTTATAGCAGAGGAAAGACACAGAGTGGAAAGCACCGTTATTCCTCCCAACAAGGAATACGATTATATATTCACGGAAAACGGCACCGTCCCCCTTTCAACAGGTGTCAGACTTTCCGAACTTATCAAAAGACCTCAGCTCAATTATGAAAAACTCACTCTTGTGGACAAAACACGTCCCGACCTGACAGACGATATTTTTGAACAGGTTGAAACAGAGCTCAAATATGAGGGCTACATAAAAAGACAGCTTTCTCAGATTTCAGATATGAGAAGGCTTGAAGTCAGACTCATTCCCGAAGACATCAATTATGATGATGTAACGGGACTCCGTCTTGAAGCTACAGAAAAGCTTAAAAAAGTACGCCCCGTGAACATCGGTCAGGCATCACGAATTTCAGGTGTCAGCCCTGCCGATATATCCGTTCTTCTCATTTATCTCAGCAAGAAAGGAAACTGATTTATGTCAACAATTGCCGCAATTGCCACCCCGAATGCTTCGGGCGGTATAGGTGTAATCAGAATATCGGGTGACGACGCAATAGCCGTTGCTGACAATGTTTTTCAGTCCGTTTCGGGCAGAAAGCTTTGTGATATAAAAGGTTACACTGCTCTCTTCGGTCATATTTATGAAAATGAAAGTGCCGTAGACGAATGTGTGGCGCTTGTTTTCCGTGCGCCGAAAAGCTATACGGGTGAAGATGTTGTTGAGCTTTCATGCCATGGCGGACTTTTTGTTACACAGAAAGTTTTAAGAACTGTTTTTGCCGCAGGTGCTATCCCTGCAGAGGCCGGTGAATTCACAAAACGTGCATTCCTTAACGGCAAAATCGACCTTGCTCAGGCAGAGTCGGTTATGAATATCATTTCTGCCCACGGTCAGCAGGCATTGAATGCTGCCGCAAACACTCTTGACGGCAAACTGAGTGAAAAAATTGCAGGTATTGCCGCATCCCTTACAAATGTTGCCGCAGGTATTGCCGTGTGGACAGACGCCCCCGACGAGGATGTACCTCAGGCACACGAAGAAAATGTATATAAAGTTGTAAAGAATGCGCTTTCAGAACTTAATAAGCTCATAAAGAATTTTGATTCAGGCAAAGCCGTCACTCAGGGTGTCCCCACAGCTATATGCGGTCATCCCAACGTAGGCAAATCAACTCTTATGAATCAGCTTACAGGCTATGATAAGTCTATTGTTACAGATATAGCAGGTACAACCCGTGACGTTGTTGAAGAAACAGTCCGTCTCGGTGACATCGTACTTCACCTTGCCGATACGGCAGGTATTCACGAAAGTGACGATATTGTTGAATCAATCGGCATTGACAGAACAATGAAAAAGCTTGATTCTGCAAGTCTTGTTCTTGCAGTTTTCGATTCTTCACAGCCTCTTGACAGCAACGACATTGACCTTCTTGAAAGATGTAAAGACAGAAAAGCCGTTGCGATTATAAATAAAACAGATTTAGGTATAAATACAGATATTGATAAAATCAGAGAATATATTGCTGACACGGTCTTCATTTCAGCAGCAAACGGCGACGGAATCGAAGACCTGAAAACAGTTATCGAAAAAATTCTCGGCACGGCAGAATTTGACACTTCTGCCGGTATTCTTGCAAACGAAAGACAGTATGCTTGCTGTACATCTGCCGCAGACAGCCTGAATGAAGCACTCACGGGGCTTGAAATCGGAGTGACGCTTGATGCAGTCAACGTCAGCATCGACTACGCAACAGAAAAGCTTCTTGAACTCACGGGTGAAAAAGCAAGAGAAGCCGTTGTAAATGAAGTTTTCTCAAAATTCTGCGTTGGAAAGTAAATAATAATTTGTCGAGCTGTTTCAATGAACAATTTACAATTTACAATGTACAATGATTTGCAATAACCGCCTGTATCGCTACAACTGCACGATTGTAAATTGTACATTGTACATTCTTAATTGGTTCCACAAATTCTGATTTTACGTGAAAGGCACACTATGACTCACCGTGAACTTATGACAAGAGCAATAGAACTCGCAAAACAGGCTGCATCTGAGGGTGAAGTACCCGTCGGTGCGGTCATTTCCCGTAATGGTGAGATTGTTGCCGAAGGCAGAAATATGCGCGAAAAAGGTAAAAACGCTCTTTACCACGCTGAAATTATTGCAATCGACAACGCCTGCAAGGCACTTGACAGCTGGAGGCTTGAGGATTGCACACTCTATGTAACTCTTGAGCCCTGCCCTATGTGTACAGGTGCTATCATAAACTCAAGAATCAGCAAAGTCGTTTACGGTGCATATGACCTGAAAGCCGGGTCGGTTGATTCCGTTATAAATCTGTTCAATCTTCCCTATAACCACCGTCCTGAACTTCAGGAAGGTTTTATGGAGAATGAATGCAGACAGATACTCACAGATTTTTTCTCCGATATCAGAACTAACCCATAAATACGGCTGATGTTATCAGCGTGATTATTGCACCTGCCGCTGCCGAAGCGGCTATTTCTATAACCAGACCTATTTTACTTCGTTTTGAAGCATTTTTCGTTTTTGGCGGTGAGCCTGCCACATTCATAAGAGTCTGTGCTCTTTCACGCAGTTTGCCGTCGGTCATCCCGTAATACTTGGGGTTGACGAAAAACAATGCCTTTTCAAAGTAATCGCTGCCCGTTTCAGCCACTTCAACAACCTGTCTGTTCACACCTTTTATCATTTTTAAAGCACATCCTTTTCCCGTTATATTTTCTATTTTTTCACCTGAATGTACAAATATGCAGACAAGTTAAATCAAAGCAGAACCATAGTGAATTTTGTCAATTGTGAATTGTTACAAACTTTAAATAAGGGCTTTTTTGTCAAAAGATAAGCAAGTTTATTATACTTTTTGTATAACGTTCAAAATGTTCAAAACTGTTCAAAACTCTGTTCAAAATGTCGATAACTCTATGCAAATACGGGGTTTTTAACCTAAATTTTTCCGATTTTATATGTTCAAAACTTTTTTCGACAACTTTTTTTATATACGTAAAGTTGTACTGATTTTACAGATTATACTTTTTGGAGTAAAATCAGTACAAAATTTTGACATATATTTTGTTACTTTTTCACAGTTTGTCATTTTTCTCAAAAAGAACTATATTTTTCACTTCACGGGGGTGTAATAATGTTTGTTGAAATTGCCGAAAATCATATTGAAGTGTCAGATGCAGGTGACATTAATCTTGACATCACTCTTGACTGCGGTCAGGCTTTCAGATGGAAACAGAATGAAGACAAATCGTGGACAGGTGTTGTAAGAGGAATTGAAACCACCGTCAGCAAAACAGAGTCGGGACTTTGTTTTTACGGCATTACTGCACAGCAGTTCACCGACGTTTTTTATAATTACTTTGATTTCGGAAAAGATTACAAAAAAATACTCATACAGCTGTCACAAGACAACATCCTCAAAAAAGCAATTGACAATTACGGCACAATCCGTATTCTCAATCAGGAGCCCTGGGAGGCACTCTGTTCCTTCATCATTTCAGCCTGCAACAACATACCCCGTATAAAAGGTATCATCGAAAGGCTCTGCGAAAACTTCGGCGAAAAAACAGAAAGCACATTTTCTTTCCCATCCCCCGAAAAAATTGCATCTCTTGAAGTAAACGACCTTGATATAATCAGGGCAGGTTATCGTTCACCTTATCTGATTTCGGCGGCAAGGATGATATGCAACAATGAAATTGACCTTGAAAATCTTAAGTCACAACCGGTTGACGCCTGTGAAAAGGAGCTTATGAAAATTACGGGAGTAGGCAAAAAGGTTGCCGATTGCACAATACTTTTCGGACTCGGTCACATTGATGCTTTCCCTGTTGACAGACATATAAAACGAATCTGCGAAGAGCTTTACCCTGACGGATTGCCCGAATGCATAAACGGATACGGCGGAATTGCTCAGCAATATATGTTCCATATGCAGAGAATGAAAAACATTTAAAATTCTTATTTCACAAAATAAATACTTTTGTTGTACCTTTTTGGGATATTAACAATTTTCTTTAATATTGTTTATTTTTAATTCACATTTCAAGCAAGAATGTGTAACAATCATATGTTATAAATTGCATGTACGAATTTGATTCGTTAAATCTGAACAATGAAAGGTAGATGCACTCATGGATAAGATCATGGAAATCATCAACAAGCTCATCGACGTTGTTAAGGGCCTCCTTGCAAAACTCGGTCTTGCTGAAATGCTCTCAAACTTCAACTTTGGTTTCTAATTAATTGAACAATTATTAAAAATCAAAAAAAGTATCAGTCGGAAAACTGATACTTTTATTTTTTTCATATTATCTCAACAAGTCCTGATGCACCGTTCGTTATCATTTCGGCAGCAAGAAGAGCTAATTCATCCATTGAGATATCAGCATCTCCTCTGAGCCATCTGAGATACATAGCAACCGTACCTGATGCCACAAATTCAGCAGTAAGCTTGAATCTTTCACTTGCTGCCGTATTCTCTTTTCCGTAAAGTCTTATCAGCTCATTACTGAGAATGTCTTTGATATTCATCATAAAATCAGAAAAGTCATTATTCTTTGCTATACTTTTGAATAAGTCAATCTTTTCACTTATTATATCATTGATAGCGACAAAAAGCTGATAAGGTGTTTTCTGCTCATTTGAATATTCAAAAATAATCTCCTTGACAAGAGAAACAAGCATTGTTCCCAGATCATTATAAAGATCTTCAATACTGCTGTAATGAAGATAGAATGTTTTTCTGTCAATATCAGCAATTTTTGAAAGCTCGGTAATTGTTATTTTTGAAATATTTTTCTGCTGTAACAATGTTATAAAAGCGGCAATTATCGCTTTTTTTGTTTTAATCTGCCTTCTGTCGTAATTATTACTGAAATATAAAGCGTTATCAATTTTATTCATAAAATCACCATAAAACACATTTTCATACATTTTAACACAAAAACATCAATTAGTCAACATAATGCGGAATAAATCACATATATTTATTTGACTTTTTTATCAGGAATGCTATAATAAACACGGATGGTGATTAATTGTGACAACAAGAATCAGAAAAGCAGAAAAGAAAGATGCAAAGAAGCTCAGTGAGCTGCTCGTAACAATCGCACAGCTTCATCACGAAGGCAGACCCGATATATACGGTGCAGGCGGTGCAAAATACGACATCACCGACGTTGAAAAGAAAATTGAAAATACAGATGAACTTATTCTCGTTGCCGTTAATGACGACGATGTTGTTATGGGCTACACGATGTCAAAAATCATTGATGTGGAAGAAAACGGCATTCTTCTCGGCTACAGAAAAATGTATATAGATGATGTGTGCGTTGATTCATCAGCACGAAAGCTCGGAATCGGCAGAAAACTTATGGAAGCAACAAAAAAAGAAGCAGAAAACTCAGGTTGTCATATTGTTGAGCTTAACGTGTGGGCGTTCAATGAATCAGCCGTTGAGTTTTATAAAAGCTGCGGTATGACTGTTCAGAGAATGTATATGGAATATGTACTGGACTGACGAACAGTCCTCGGTTGTCACTTCTCCAACAACATTTTCTGCAGTTTCAACTGCAAAAACAAAAATGAATACAAGAAGAATAAGTGTCGCAAGAACAAGCACATCTGCTGTTCTCAGCGACATTTTTATTTTAGAGTAAAGACCAACATTGTTCATTTTATTTCCTCGCAAGATATTTTCTCATATCAACAGCACAGGCAGCAAGAATAATTGCACCTTTTATAATATAGAGCATATTAGCTGAAACAGAAAGGAAATTAAGCCCCACAAAAATAATCTGAAGCAGAAGAACACCGATTATAACACCGCTTATTTTGCCCGTACCGCCTACAAATGAAACTCCGCCGATAACACAAGCCGCAATTGCATCACTCTCATAATTAAGTCCCGTATTTGCAGAGCTTGATGCAATTCTTGCGCCTTCAATAAAGCCCGTAACACCGTACATTACACCTGCAAGAATAAAAACGCCTACAATTGTAAGAAAAACATTAACACCCGAAACATTTGCCGCCTCTTCATTAGAACCGACTGCAAACATATTTTTACCGAACTTTGTTTTATTCCATATCACCCAGATAAGAATTGTTATAATGAGTGAATAAAGTACATATTTCGGCACGACAACACCGTCAACAGAGAAAAGAGTTCCTCTGATAAAATCGGTATACGATGAATCAAGTCCCGATAACGTCTGTCCGTTGTTGGTACCCGTCATAAGATACATCAGTATTGTGCCGAAAATTATAAGCTGTGTTGAAAGAGTTACGATAAACGGATGAAGCTTGAATTTTGCAACAAAAAAGCCGTTTACAAAACCGATAAGCGCACCGATTGTCACAACAACAAGAAAAACGACCCACAAAGGCATTACGCCGAGTGACGGAAACATCTTATTCGGATAATCAGCAATCTGAAGAAGTGATGCTGCAACACAGGCTGTAAGCCCCACAGCTCTGCCTGCTGAAATATCGGTACCCGTCAGTACGATACATCCTGCAATACCGAGAGCTATCGGCAGTTTTGATGCCGTGAGTGAAATAATATTCACAACAGACGATAACGAAAGAAACGACGGCACTCTTATTGCTATAAAAATAATCGCAACAGCAATTATTATATACATCGCATTATTGAAAAGCATATCGGTTATGATACGCTTTTTATCCTTACCGGGAAGCTCCCTGAAAACAGAAAATTTACCCGAAGACATTATGGATTTATCTGACATATTATCACTCCGTTAAATCAGAATTTATCGCTGAGCGATAAATTCTGAATGATATAATTTTCCTGCGGAAAATTATGATGTTATGCTACGCAAAATGATGTATGACCTACGGTCAAATGATGCGTTTGCCTACGGCAAACATTTCGGAAGGGCTT
>JAFYVE010000040.1 GCA_017549285.1 Clostridia bacterium | reverse complement strand
TGAATAATGTACAATTTACAATGTACAATGATTTCAGGAAAAACAAATTATGTAGGGACCGATGCCCACATCGGTCCGATTGCGTAATGTAATGGAGCAATAACGATTGAAAATCGTTCTATTGCAACAATCTTAATGAATTAAATTGTTCGTTATGCGGAAATCAGAGATTTCCGATTTGTCTTCGACAAATGCGGACCGATGTGGGCATCGGTCCCTACACATTATTAAAATCATCCCGACAAATTCTGATTTACAGGAGTGATACAGTGTTATTCTCAAGCATTCCTTTTTTATACTATTTTCTCCCTGCAGTACTGATATTTTATTTTATAGCACCGAAAAAACTTAAAAATACAGTAATTCTCATCTCCAGCCTGTTTTTCTATGCCTGGGGAGAGCCGAAGTATGTCATTCTTATGATTGTTTCAATTACTGTGGGCTATATTCTCGGTCTGCTGATTGAAAAATTCAGAGAAAAAACTCTTTCAAAAGTTTTTCTTGCAATATCGGTCATTTTCAGTATCGGTGCACTCGGATATTTCAAATATGCGGATTTCTTTATTTCAAATTTCAATGCGGTGACGGGTCTTTCTGTGCCTCTTCTGAGAATTGCTCTGCCCATCGGTATTTCATTTTATACTTTCCAGCTTCTCAGCTATACAATTGATGTCTACCGTAGTGATACACCTGCTCAGAAGAATCCGATAACCCTTGCTGCTTATATTTCTCTTTTCCCTCAGCTTATTGCAGGTCCTATTGTCCGTTATTCGGATGTTGCACTTCAGCTTGAAAACAGAACTCATAATTTTGCAAAAATATCGGACGGTATAAGACGTTTTATTCTCGGACTTTCAAAGAAAATCCTTATTGCAAACGCATTGGGTGAACTCTGCGATATTTTCCGTGCTTCGGAAGATAAATCCGTTCTGTTCTTCTGGCTTTATTCTGTTTCTTTTACACTCCACATCTATTTTGACTTCTCAGGCTACAGCGATATGGCTATAGGTCTTGGCAAGATTATGGGCTTTGAATTTATGGAAAACTTCAATTATCCGTATATTTCAAAGAGTGTGACCGAATTCTGGAGAAGATGGCATATGTCACTCGGCACATGGTTCAGAGATTATGTATATATTCCGTTGGGCGGTAACAGGGTTTCAAAACCCAGACAGTTTTTTAATATTCTCGTTGTATGGCTTCTGACAGGCTTCTGGCACGGCGCTGAATGGAATTTCCCTGTATGGGGTCTGTATTTTGCGGTTCTTCTGCTGATTGAAAAGTCCTTCCTTCTTAAAAAGTTGAATAAATCAAAGGTTATATCACACATTTATGTGATGTTCCTTGTAATAATCAGTTTTGTTATCTTCAATGCCGCTGATATGTCGGTTGCATTCTCTGATTTAGCAGGAATGTTCGGTCTTGCAGGTGTTCCTGTGTCCTCGGCAGAGTTTGTATATTACCTGAGAAGTTATCTTCTTGTGATAGTAATTGCAATTATCGGTGCAACACCACTTCCGAAGAGAATTGTTGGAAAAATCAGAGAAAAGGAAACGGGGAATAAGGTTATCAATCTTATCGAGCCTGCTGTGTGTATCATTCTTTTTGTAATGATTACGGCATATCTCGTTGACGGCTCTTTCAATCCGTTCCTTTATTTCAGATTTTAAGGAGGGTGCATTATGAATGATAAAATAAAAAGTATTGTTCTGACTGTTTTATCTGCAGTCATTCTTCTGACACTCTCTGTATGGTGCATTGTAAAGCCCGGACCCGATTATTCAGACTCAGAAAGACGTGTTCTTGCATCATTTCCCGAAATTACGTGGGAGAATATTCTTTCGGCAGATTTTATGTCTGAATTTGAAGATTACACCGTTGACCGTTTCCCGATGCGTGATTTGTTCCGTTCTGTAAAAGCACTCAGCGAAAAATATGTCTTTGTCAAAAAGGATAATAATGATATCTATACCGCTGACGGTCATCTTTCAAAGCTTGAATATCCGTTAAGTTTTCCGATGCTTGATAATGCGGCAGAAAAATTCTTATATATATATGAAAAGTATATAGAAGGAACAGATTCAGAAGTTTATTTCTCAATAGTGCCCGATAAGAATTATTTCCTTGCTGAGAAAAACGGATATCTCTCACTCGATTATGACAATCTTGTTTCATATATGAAAGAAAAAACATCATATATGACATACGTTGATATAATTGATAAACTTTCAATTGATGATTATTACAATACAGACACTCACTGGCGTCAGGAAAACATAACCGATGTTGCGGAATATATCGGTGAATGTATGGGAGTTGACGTGAAGGCTGAATATACCGTAAACACACTCGATAATCCTTTTTACGGTGTTTATTACGGTCAGTCTGCATTACCGTATAAAGCAGACACTCTGAAATATCTCACAAACGAAACACTCAATAACTGTGTTGTTACAAGTTATGATTCGGGCAAACCTGTTGAAAAGAGTGTTTATGATATGGAAGAGGCATACGGCAAAGACCCGTATGAAATGTTTATGTCAGGATCGGATGCATTGATTGTGTGTGAGAATCCTCTTGCAGAAACAGACCGTGAACTCGTTATGTTCAGAGATTCATTCTCAGGCAGTCTTTCACCGCTTCTTGCTGAAGGATACAGCAAGATAACTCTTGTTGATATAAGGTATATCAATCCTGCGATGCTCGGTGCATTCGTGGATTTTGAAAACTGCGATGTTCTGTTCATTTACAGCACAATGCTTCTGAACAGTTCATCTGCATTCAAATAAAATGGTCATACGGCGGAAAATGAGCCTTTTATTGTGCATTATGCATTGTGAAAAGTTTAATTTTCCGCCGTATTCAACAGTTTGACCAAAATTGAAAAAACTCTTGACATATTGCATTTATTGTGATATATTGTTTATACCTCTTTGAGGGCTATTTTTTTGTGTGCATTTTTTCAAGGTGACACAGGCTCTCTAAATATAAAGAGGGAGGCTACATTAATTATGGAGGTGCCGTTATGAGAGTTAAGGTTACTCTTGCTTGTACAGAATGCAAGCAGCGCAATTACAACACAATGAAGAATAAGAAGAACACACCCGACAGATTAGAGATGAACAAGTACTGCAGATTCTGCAAGAAGCATACTCTTCACAGGGAAACCAAGTAATCGGACGCAAAGATTTGCAGTATCCGACTATGAAAGGAGATTCTTCACGTGGCTGATGAAAACAGACAGGTCGACAAAGAAGCTTTAAAAGCTCAGAAACAGGCCGAAAAAGAAGCTCTTAAAGCAAAAAAAGAGCGAATCAAGCAGAGCAAGCCCAAGAAAGAGGGCAACGTGTTCACACGTATATTTGCTGCTATCAAGAAATTCTTCAAAGATTTCAAAGGTACATGTAAAAAGGTTATCTGGCCCGACAGAAAGACAGTTTTCAAGAACACACTTATCGTTCTTCTTGTAACTATTATCGTCGGCGCAGGCATCTGGCTTGCAGACTTCGCATTTTCACAGGGTATCCGTGCAATTCAGGACGCTACACAGGGTGAAAGCGTAAGCGATGTTGCAGATGAACACGAAGGACATGACCACGCAGCTGAAGCAGAGGATGCAACAGCTTGAAAATTATTTTGCTGATTACGGGAGGTATCTATAATGGAAGATGCAAGATGGTATGTCGTCCATACTTATTCCGGCTATGAAAACAAAGTTGCCGATAATATAGTTAAAGTAGTAGAGAACCGTAAGATGCACGATCAGATTCTCGAAGTCAGAGTTCCTACTGAGCTTGTTACAGAGATCAGGGAAGACGGTAAGACAAGAGAAGTTGAGAGGAAAATCTTCCCCTGCTATGTTCTTGTAAAAATGGGTGTATTTTATGATACCAAGTCAGGCGAAATGAAAATGACTGACGAAGCATGGTATGTTGTAAGAAACACCAGAGGTGTTACAGGATTTGTAGGTCCTGAAAGCAAACCCCGTCCGCTTACAGAAAAAGAAGTCATTTCAATGGGTGTTGAAAAGCGCTCTATTGAAGTCAGCTATCAGGTTGGCGACCTTGTTTCAGTTATCGGCGGTCCGTTCGACAGCTTCCAGGGAACTGTTGATATGATTGATGTTGACAACGATGTTGTCCGTGTAATCATTTCAATGATGGGTCGTGAAACTCCCATCGAACTCGGTCTTGATCAGGTTGAACCTGCACTTGACTGATAAACATTATTTTATTATGGTAATGTGCGGCTATGCCCGCTTGTTATAGGGTAATCCCTCGGATTGTCCTGTGGGAGGAGAGAGAAACTCACTCCGCCACTACCACATTTTTTACGGAGGTGCACTTATGGCACAGAAAGTTACAGGCTATATCAAGCTTCAGATCCCCGCCGGCAAAGCAACACCGGCTCCCCCCGTTGGCCCTGCTCTCGGTCAGCACGGTGTCAACATCATGGCATTCACAAAGGAATTCAATGAGCGTACAAAGAACGACATGGGTCTTATCATCCCCGTTGTTATCACAGTTTACGCAGACCGTTCATTCTCATTCATTACAAAGACTCCTCCTGCAGCAGTTCTTATCAAGAAAGCTTGCGGTATCGAGAGTGGTTCAGGCGTACCTAACAAGACAAAGGTTGCTACAATCACAACAGAGCAGGTAAGAAAAATTGCAGAGCAGAAGATGCCCGACCTTAACGCAGCAAGCGTAGAAGCAGCTATGTCAATGGTTGCTGGTACAGCACGCAGCATGGGCGTTGTTGTTGCTGACTAAGTCGGAGGTAAGTAAATAATGAAACATGGTAAGAAATATGTTGACAGCGTAAAAGCTGTTGACCTCACAAAAGTTTATGATCCCAGCGAAGCACTTGCTCTCGCTTGCCAGACTGCAAAGGCAAAGTTCGATGAAACTGTAGAAGTTCACGTTCGTCTTGGTGTTGACTCACGTCACGCAGACCAGCAGGTCCGTGGTGCTGTTGTTCTTCCCAACGGTACAGGTAAGAAGGTAAGAGTTGCTGTATTCGCAAAGGGTGCAGATGCAGATGCTGCTGTTGCAGCAGGTGCAGAAGTAGTAGGTGCTGAAGATCTCGTTGCAAAGATCCAGGGCGAAGGCTTCATGGATTTCGACGTATGTATCGCAGCTCCCAATATGATGGGTCTTGTTGGTCGTCTCGGTAAAGTCCTCGGTCCCCGTGGTCTTATGCCCAGCCCCAAGGCAGGTACAGTTACTCCTGACGTAGCTAAGGCTGTTGAAGAAGCTAAGGCTGGTAAGATTGAGTATCGTCTTGATAAGACAAACATCATCCACTGTCCTATCGGTAAGGCATCTTTCGGTGCTGAGAAGCTCGGCGAAAACTTCGCTACACTTCTTGAAGCTATCGTTAAGGCTAAGCCCGCTGCTGCAAAGGGTCAGTACATCCGTTCTTGCGTAGTTGCTTCAACAATGGGCCCCGGCGTACGTGTTAACCCCAACAAGGTTGTTGTTACTGCAACAGAAGAATAATTTATTAAGGTATTGACATAAAAGTGATTTTGTGTTAATATATACAAGCTGTTCTAAAGACAGCAGGTTCGGTTTTACCGTTTAAGCATCGACGCCTGCCGAGGAATGGAATACGATTATTGAATTGTATGCCTTTCTGTCTTTGTGCAGGAAGGCATTTTTCCATATTGAACAGCACTTAAAATATTTATGGGCAGGTGAAACCAAGCATGCCAAGTGCAAAAGTTTTAGAGCAGAAGAAACAGCAGGTTGCTGAACTTTCTGAGAAGCTGAACAACGCTGTAGCAGGTGTCCTCGTTGATTACAAGGGTATCACAGTTGCAGACGATACAGTTCTTCGTTCAAACCTCAGAAAAGCAGGCGTTGATTACGCTGTTGTAAAGAACACTCTTCTCACTCTCGCTGTTAAGGGCACAGCTCTTGAAGGACTTACATCAGTTCTTGAAGGCACAACAGCTCTCGCAGTAAGTAATGAAGATTACGTTGCTTCTGCAAAAATTCTCTCAGAGTTTGCTGAAAAGCACGAGAATTTCTCAGTTAAGGGTGGTTTCCTCGATGGTGAGGTTATCTCTCTTGAAAAAATTGACAGCCTTGCAAAGCTTCCCTCAAAAGAAGTTCTTCTCGCAACTGTCGCAGCTGCATTCCAGGCTCCTATGGCATCTTTCGCAAGAGCAATCAATGCTATTGTTGAAAAGGATGGCGAGGCAGCACCCGCAGCAGAAGAAGCTGCACCCGCAGCTGAAGAAGCACCCGCAGCAGAATAATTTTGTTGCAAACTAAAAAAAGAAATTAATCGAAATTTATTCGGAGGTAAATTAAAATGGCATCAGAAAAAATCACTAAGATTGTTGATGAAGTTGCTGAGCTCTCAGTTCTTGAACTCTCAGAACTTGTTAAAGAAGTAGAAGAAAGATTCGGCGTTAGCGCTGCTGCTCCCGTAGCTGTAGCTGTTGCTGCAGGCCCTGCAGAAGCTGCTGAAGAAAAGACAGAATTCGACGTTGTTCTTGCAGGTTTCGACGCTGCTGCAAAGATCAAGGTTATCAAGGTTGTTCGTGAAATCACAGGCCTTGGCCTTGGCGAAGCAAAGGCTGCTGTTGAAGAAGCTCCCAAGACACTCAAGGAAGCTGTTTCTAAGGAAGAAGCTGAAGAACTCAAGGCTAAGCTTGAAGAAGCTGGCGCAAAGGTTGAACTTAAGTAATTTAAGTAAACTTATAATAATTTCCCGTCTGTATTTTACAGACGGGATTTTTTTTATTATCTGTTATTATTGCCTCGTATATCATCGTCAATTCTGTTTCCGGAATTCCCGATTCTGTCACCTGCTCTTTCAGCTGCATCACCGATATCTTCTGCCGCATCGCCTGCACCGTCAATGATGTCTTCAGCTGCATTACCTAATGCTGAATCAAGGCTTGTTGATTCGGGTACACCGTTTGTGTTGTCAGGCATATCATTTCTGATTGTTGTTGTCTGAGTTGTTGTAACAGGCCGTGTTGTTGTGATGTCATTACCGTCATCATTCCTGTTACACGCTGTAAAAAAGATTGTCAGAGCTGTAATGATTGCAAAAATAATAATTGTTGTTTTTTTCATAATCGATTCTTCCTTTCAGAAAAAGTATTTACTTAAAATCAGAAATTATACATTTACCTTGTGAGTGTTCCGTTATCTGAATAAAGAAGCAGTTTTATGTCTGCTTCATCTCCCGTTACGGCATTGATATAAACGAGCACATCATTACCGTCTTTGTCGTTACAAAGAAATTCATAAGTGAAAATCTCATTTCCGTCATTCATCGGAATAAAAGCTGTTTTATAACTTTTTATGCTGAGTACAGGACTCACTGCCTTCTCTGCCGAAGTTACACTTATTGTGTTTTCAGGAACATCTCTTTTTTTGTGATTCATAAGATAACCCGAGCAGTCAACGGCAACCACCTTGTTTTTATCAAGTGAAACACTCACTTTTATAAGGTCGGGATAACAAATGATGTCATCAGAAGTATATGCAAAATTGATGGTACATATTCCGTCCGAATCAAAATAATAGCTTTCCTTCATTGGACCGTAACCGAATTTTGTGAGATAGTTTTTAGCAGTTTCAACAGCATCGTTTTCTTTAAATTCTGTTTCACCTGAAAAAGTATCGGAAAGAAGATAAAGCAGATAACCTCCCTTTTTCGTCACGGCAACGGTTGTGTTTTCATAATAGAATACATAAGCTTCGATTGTGCCTTTTTCATCATCTGTGGCAATCAGCCTGGTTTCGGGAATCCCTGAATAAGCTGATGCTCTTTTTTTTGCTTCATTCTGAGTTATTTCTTCTTCATATTTCAGCAATTCGGATTCTTTTTTCATTAAATTATCCGAAAACGGGCCGTCATAGATGAGAGTAGGGTAGTCAGCAAAAGATTTTTCAGCATCTGTTACCGTTGATGAATATGAAACAGATAAATCACCTGTGTCTTTAAGCATACTGAGTGTTGAAACAGCATCTTCAAATGTGATATCTCCCGAAAGCATAACTTCTTCCATATATCCGATTTTATCTGAAAGCGAAGCGGCATAATTATAAAGGCGGGTTATCTGCTCGTGGTCAGTTTCTGAAAGTTTTTCACCCGATGCCACTTTTTTGTTGATGCTCTGGATATAGTCACTTGCCTGAGATAAAAATTTATTCACATTACTCAGCGGAGTTTCACCTGCATTAAGCTCTGAAAGACAGTTTTTGGCACCTGCAGAGGCTTTGCAGAGCGAAACGGACAAACCTGAAGTCATAGTCTGAGTATTTGCATACTGCATCTTTCTCAGGTCGTTTTCAAGTGAATCAATATATGATGCAAGTGAAGCCACGGTGCGCTGATGAGCAACCGTGAGCTCTTTTGCATATTTTATGGCTTTATATGTCTGAACAATGCCCCAGACAGAGAGAACAGCAAAAAGAACCATAACAAATGAAACAATTCTCACCGTGACTCTTTTGTTTTTACCGATTGTTTTCAAAATAATCAGCTCCTTTGACTCTATCATTTGAAAATAATGTTTTCATATTCCGATAAAATTTTTCCTTGAAAAATTGTTTAAGAATTACAAATATAAGATTAAAGCATTTTACTTACCTCATATGACAAATTACGCAACCGAAATATTTATAATTGAATGTATGAGTTATGTTATTTATGTTGATGTTCTTATTTTTCTGAATATTATCGTTACGTTTCTGCTTCTTCTTGCAACTTCAGGTCTTCTGAAGAATGCTCCGTCTTCAGGCAGATATATTCTCGGTTCACTTTTCGGCGGTATTTCATCACTTCTGATATTTGCTCCCGAAATGGGTCTGTTTGTGTCGCTTATTGTGAAGTTCTTGTTTTCACTCATTATTGTATGTATTGTGTATAAACCGAAAACAGTAAGACTCATTGCAAAAGATACGGGATATTTTCTTGTTGTAAATTTTATTTTTGCGGGAATGATGATGTTTGCAGCATCTCTTCCGGGGATAAATCTTGTGCAGTACAAAAACGGTGCTGCTTACATAAATCTTTCATTTTTTTCTCTTATTGGTGCCTGTTTCATATGTTATCTGGTGACGTGTCTTCTCGGAAAAATCACAAATCATAAGCCCGATGCCGTTAATTTTACAGCAGAAATAGAACATAACGGCAAAAAGGTGTGCCAATGTGCTTTATATGATTCAGGTAATGCTCTTCGTGACCCTTTTACGGGTGAAAGCCTTATAATTGCTGATATCAGTATGATAAGGGATATTGTCCCTGAGAGCATCTGTGAGTATTTTCTGACAGGTGTTCCTTCTTCGGGAATAAAACTTGTTGTCTGTAATACTGTGGCTTCTCAGGGGCTTCTGCCGTGTTTCAGGGTAAATAAAGTAAAAATATATAATAAAGAAACGCAGTATATTTTTGAAAATGCAGAAATTGCAGTAACCGACAGGGGTCTTGATAATATTATTCTTCCGTCAGATTTGTCGGAAAAAACTGAAAGGAGAACGGGATATGATAAAAAATCAGAACAGATATCTGCAGCTGATAAAGGAATATCTGATAAAAATTAAAAAGCGCTTTTCGGGTGATGACGTCTTTTATGTCAACGGTCCGCAGACTCTTCCGCCTCCGCTTACAAAAAATCAGGAAGAAGAATGCCTTGAAAAAATTCTTGGGGGTGATAATTCAGCAAGGGAAATGCTTATTACCCACAATCTGCGTCTTGTGGTTTACATAGCAAAAAAATTTGAGAATACGGGAGTAGGAGTTGAAGACCTTGTTTCCATAGGTACAATAGGGCTTATAAAAGCCGTAAACACTTTTTGTCCCGAAAAAAATATAAAGCTTGCAACATATGCAAGCCGTTGTGTTGAGAACGAGATTCTTATGTATCTTCGGAAAACTGCAAACAGAAAAACGGAAATCTCAATTGATGAACCTCTTAATACTGACCACGACGGAAATGAGCTTCTGTTATCAGATGTTCTTGCAGGGGATGCTGACAGCGTAAATTATAACATTGAATATGAGGATGAGAAAAGAATTCTGCATTCAATAGTGGATAAACTCGGGGAGAGAGAAAAGCTTATAATAAATATGCGTTTCGGAATAGACGGAGAAACCGAACACACGCAGAAAGAAGTTGCAGATATTATGGGGATATCACAAAGCTATATTTCAAGGCTTGAAAAAAGAATAATTGCAGGTATAAAACGTGAAATGGAGGCTATGTGTTAAAAAATCACTTGAAGAAATCTTTATTATTTGTTAAAATGAAGATACAAATAATAAAGAGGTGTTCCGTGTGAAAAAGATTATCAGTTTAGCACTTGCAATCATTTTAACTCTTTGTATTGCTCCTGTTGTTTCATCGGCTGAGGGTGAAAAAACACTTCAGTTTGATTCGGACGGTAAATTTAAAATTATGATTTTTGCCGATGTTCAGGATTTCGATCCCCTTGTTGAAACAACGGTTCAGCTTATGAATGAATGTCTTGACAAGGCAGAGCCCGACCTCGTCGTTTATCTCGGTGATATATCAGTTGCTACGGGTGATGAAAAAGAAAGAAAGACAATTCAGGCCGTAACAAAGCCTTGTGTTGACAGAGATATTCCGTTTGCAATTGTTTTTGGTAATCACGACGGTGAAAGAGAAACTTCAAGAGAAAAGCTTCTTACATATTATCAGGAGTTCGGTTGCCTTACAACTGATGCGGACCCCGATATTTTTGGTTGCGGAACATCAAATCTTGAAATAAAGTCATCAGACGGAAAGAAAACTGCGTTCAATCTCTGGTTCTTTGATTCAAATGCAACTAACCCCGATAAGGAAGTAGGCGGTTATGACTATGTTCACGAAGATCAGGTTGAATGGTATAAAAAGACTGCAGAAGAGCTTAAAAAAGCAAACGGCGGTGATGTTGTGCCTTCAATGCTTTTTCAGCACATCATTATGACCGAAGTTTATGAAAGACTTTATCCGAAAATGCCTCTCTTCTCTTTTAAAGACTACACAATGAACGGTGTTGCATATTTCCCCGTACCTTTCTTCAACAGACATTCAGGCATTATCCTTGAGCCCTGCAGTCCCTCATTCAATTCTGTAGGTCAGTGGGATGCAATTGTTGAAACAGGCGACGTTATTGCAACATTTTTCGGTCACGACCACGTCAATGATTTCAGAGCTGAATATGAAGATATTGCAATAATCAATGTTCCCACAGTTGGTGATCAGGCATATTCGGATGCAATTTCAAGAGGTGCAGGTCTTATCACTCTTGATGAAAAAGACCTTTCAACTTTTGAATATGAAATGATGTATATGTTTGATATGGTGCTTGAAGAGGATTCAAAGATACCTGAAGCGGAAGATGCAAGAAGTAAGGCGTATTATTGGTTTGTAAGACTTTTCAGAAATATGCTTGACGGAATTCACAACATATTCCTGGCAAAAGAAAACGAATACCACTAATAAAAAACAGGACCGGATTCGGTCCTGTTTTTGTTGGTGATATTAACTTAAAAACCGTGTCTGATCATTTCGCCTCTGCCGTCAACATTGATTTCTCCTTTAAGGAGCTTGAGAGCATCAATTGCGCTGAGAATCTGCATAACAAATGCACCGATTCCGAATCCGAGAAGAGTGACAATGAGTTTTATGAAACCTTTGTTTTTTCTGTCAAGGTAGAAATCGTGCAGACCGAACATTCCGAAGAAAAGAGCAAGGAATGCTGCAACATAAGCTGAGCGCTGAGGTACCGGAGCAGGAATATATTCGGGAATATTCTCCTGCTGAGGCTGAGGGGGTTGCTGTGGTGCATAAGTGTTACTGTAAACGGGTGCACCGTAATTGTTTGTCGTGTCTGTTGTCTGTTCTTTTGCTTCCTGAGCGTTGTTTTCGGGTTCTGCCTGAAATTTTATTCCGCAATAAGGGCAGTTGCTATAAGCTTCGTCCATAGCTTTTCCGCATTGTGTGCAATATTTCATAATAATTACCTCCGTATTATTTTTTATTCAGAAAGAATTCTCTTATTCTCTCATTTTTTGAAATACTTCCGAAATGAACAATTACTTTTCTTAGCCTTGTGATTTTTACAGGGTCCCATTTTTCCTTCTGTGCCGCATTTCCGAAGCCGAAAAAGGGAATTATTTCACTGAGCTCTGTTCTGAAAACATTATATGACGGTTTGTTTATGCTCCACGCCGATTGTGCAGCTGCAATAAACCTCGGGAAACACATATATTCCATTTTTTCAAGATCCGGAATATATTCTGTCCAGATAGGGATATCTGTTCCTATAACATTATCATTTATATCGGTATTATATTCATAAACCTTCTTAAGAGGAGTCATTTCATAAGGATAGTCAGCGTACATATGGAAAAAATCGCTGTTTATGATTTTATTTTTACTTTCTTTGCTTCGTTTTTTCGGATCCATCCACATCTGAACGGTTATGTTTTCACAGAGATTGCCCCCGTTCAGGCTTTCGTTCCACGTGATTACTTTTTTAGCTTTGCTTCTGAGATAGCTGTTGATTCTGTTTATGAAATACCCCTGAAGTTCTTCTTCGTTACTGAGATTTTCATCCTTCATTTTCTTCTGACAGCAGGGGCAGTTTTTCCATTGTTCCTTAGGAGCTTCGTCACCGCCGATATGAATATATTCATCGGGAAAAAGTGAACACACTTCATCAAGAATATCATAAAGAGTGTCGTAATTGTCATCATTACCTGCGCAGATGATATCTTTGAAAATACCTGCTTCTGTTTTGATTTCAACCTGCTTTTTGTTACATACAAGGTCGGGTAAAGATGCCAGAAGAGCTGAAGTGTGCCCCGGCATATCAATTTCGGGCACAACGGTCATATGGTTTTTATGGGCATAAGAAACAATATCCCTGATTTCTTCCTGAGTGTAAAAACCGCCGTAAGGTATATCGTTCTGCTCTTCACCGAAATTGCTTCCTTTGCGTACCGAACCGGTATCCGTAAGTACAGGATAGCTGTTTATCTGAATACGCCATCCCTGATCATCGGTAAGGTGCCAGTGAAAAACATTGAAACGCATCTTTGCACAGTAATCAATCATTTTTTTGATGTCACGTATATTGAAAAAGTGACGGCAGGAATCAATCATAAAAGAACGGTATGTGTATTTCGGAATATCTCTTATGTGAACATTCGGCAGATTCTGTCCGCATTGAAATTTTATCATTTCAAGTGTATTGTTTGCGTAAAACAATCCTGATTGAGATGATGCTCCTATTTTTATGTCACCGTCAATATGTATTACAAATCCGTCACGGGGAAGATTTGCATCTTCATAAAAAGATGTTTCCGCATCGGCTTTTGTGAAACCGTTCAGATATTCTGTCTGATACGGTGCGGGAATTATTGAAAGTTTCATTTTTTTTGCTCCTTTCAACAGTATACTTCATAAATGTATTATAAAAGTAAAGATTGAATAAAGATTTATTAATTTTATTTTATCATATAAAAACAGGGCAATCAACATAAAAAGGAAAAAAGCCGGTATCACGAAGATACCGGCTGTTCGGACAATAGATTAAAGACCGAAGGGAAGAGTGATTTCCATTTCCATGCCAAGAGTAGCAAGGATGCTGTTAAGGAAGTCTACGAGAGCCTTAACGTACTTGAGGATTTCCTTCATGAATTCCATGGTTGCACAATCCTTTCAAATTAATATTTAATAAGTAGAAAAAAACTTACTATGGTATAATTAAAACATATAAATGTTGTATCCGTTTGTTCAAAAATTAAACTAAAATTAAACATTTGTTAATATTTGGGTGCCATTCCGCATTTATCCGCCCTGAAAATTCATTGTTTATTCTTGACCGACAAAATATTATCTGTTATTATAGAATAAACATTAATTTGTCGGGGCCACCTCGACAAATTCTGATATGCGAGTTGATTATATGAAAAAATATATTCTTATGATTATGGCTCTTCTTTGTGTTTCCTGTATCACGGGCTGTACGCTCAATTATGAAGAGCCGCCCTCTGAAAAGCCTTCGGAAGACCATTCTCAGGTTGAAGAAGAAACAGAAAAAGAGGAGCTTATTCCTCTTCTTGCCGCAGATGAAGAGTCAGACCTTTATCTTTACGGTATCCGTCCTGACGGTGTGATTCTTTATAACGACGGTACGGGGCATTATTATGACTGGGCATACAGTTGTGCTCAATATCGTCAGCCACGTCTGTTCACAGGTGATTTTGACGGTAACAATACGCAGGATATTGCAATTGTTACATATACAAAAAATGACGGTGTGAGCGTTGAAGACCTGAGAATTATTAAAGACGGTAATTATGATGAAGAATACATCTTTAAAGTGGATGAAGATGATTTCAATTCGGCTGTAAGAAATATAGTGACACATTATTTTGCAAATGATGCCGTAACGTTTACGGTTGATTCCGTAAACTTCTCATTTGACCTGAGTGATTGTTTTGAAAAACTTGTTTATGACGGTGTTTCATACAATGAGAATGTTGAATATGAATTTGCTGACGGCGAAATATATGTAAAAATCATTCCGACTGTCAGAAGTGGTGACGGAATAAATGATTACGGTAAAGTTAATCTTGATATCACTCTTAAAGCAAAACTCAATTTCGACGGATATAATATTTCACTTTCGGAACCTGAACTTATTCCTCATATATGACAAAAACCACCGCAAGGTGGTTTTTTGTTATTCTTTGAAAATATAATAATCAACAGAATATGTTTTTCCTTTGTATTCAAAGCTTAATGTTGAAGGATTTTTGTCTTTCAATGCTTGAGTTTTATTTGCAGCTGTATTTTTGTCAAGCTGGGAAAGATACAGGCTATAACCTTTTTCAATGTTGTATGAAATGTCATCAACATTAATTATTTTTGAGCCTATATCTTCAATCAGATATGAAGCTGAGCTGTGATGAGTATATACATATCCGTCTTTTTTCTTTTTTGAATCAAAGCGACCGACAGTAAACATAACTGTTTCATTGTATGTATCATCTTCGATGTAAAAAAGTACAGCTCCGTCACTGCCGTTTTTACCGAGATAAACGGTTTTTATCTCTTTATATGTTACAGATTCATCATCAGTGAATGCTGTCAGACACTCAAACGGAGTCTGACACCATGTTCCGATTGCAATTATGCCTCCGTTGAGAAAATAAAAAGCTCCGATCAATACAACAAGCAGACAAATAATTGTAATTGTTGATTTCTTTTTTATAAAAACCAATTCCTTTTTTTGTGTTGAATGCCATCGGTTAACCGATGGCATTAATTATTTTTACTGACCGATTTTTGCTATTATATCAAAGAACATTCTGATATACATTCCGATTTTTTCAAAGAAGTTTCTGAATTTTTCTGCTATATTATCGAGTTTTGATTTTGATGTAACAGCGCCGTAACCTTCGAGTGAGCCGTTGTTGTCGGGTACTCCGTCAGCATCGTTTGCGAATGTGAAAAGCAGGGGAGCAAGGAGAGCTACAACGAAATATTCAAGAGGAGAAATGCCGCCTCCGAATGCTGTGCTGCCCATTTCTTTGAGTTCGGGTTTGTACTGTGTAAGACCGTTATCTGCAATCATAGAATCAGCAGATGCTGTGAGCATATCACCTGACAGGTAGCTGAGTTCTTCACGGAGAATAAATGCAACAGTTCTCAGGAGAATTGTGACTGCTTCGCCTTCAAGAGGATAAACTTCTTCACCTTCATAATGAGCAGCAACAAGGTCTGTTGCAAGGTCCCAACCATTTTCATATTCACTTTCGGGGATTGTGAAACCGTATTTCTTCATCTGCTCTGAAATACTGCCTTCACCGTAAAGAGGAGCTTCAAGAGCATTTGTGAGCTTGCCGATAACGGAGTTCACAAGGTCAAAATAGATTGCATCTTCATCTATGCCCATCTTTTCCATTGTGAAGCCGAGAGCAAGACGGTATTCAACACCTGCTTTGAGGAAGCCCTTTGCATAAGCATTCAGTCCTGCTTCCATGAGTTCGAGCTGTTCTGCTGAATAACCATTTACTGTACTTGTAAGAGCATCAAGATCGATTGAATCAACAGTTCTTGCTTCATAATCAATTTTGTCTTCATTGAATGTGAATACTCTGTACTGAAGAGGATACATTGTGAGTGATGTTGTTGCAAAGTCATAAATCTTGTTACCTGCAGAGCTGATATATACAGCGCCGTCTGAACAATGTTCATGACCCGAGAAAACAACCTTTATACCTGCATTTGCAAACTTATCTGCTGTGATTGTATGATTTCTGATGATAAAGTTTCTTGAAAGAATACGCTGAAGAGGCATATGGTCAAGAAGATTGTGATGCATCATAAGAATGGGATGTCTGCCTTCGCTGACAGCCTTTTCAGCCATATCGACAACCCAGTTGACTTTCTGAGTTGTCATGCCGTCTTCTGTTGAATAGTTTGCGTGACATGAATCAAGAGCGATAAGTCTGTATTTTTCGCCGAGGTCAGCTGTGTATGAGCAAGTATCGTCGAGTGTATCAATAGCCTTGTCCCAGCCGAAATCAGCATAATATGCCATAAAATCTTCAAATGTTGTGTCGTCATTGTTGAGTGAAGCGTCGTGGTTACCGTTGATTACAAAAACATCTTTGCCTGTTGCTTCCTCAAAAGCCTTGAGTTTTGCTGCAACAGCGATATGTTCTTCACGGACAACTCTGCCGTTGTCTGCAAGGTCACCGGGGATAAGAACGTATTCAATTGAATCATCTTCAGCACACTGACGAAGGAATTCGTCAATGATGAATCCGCTTTCATCTTCCATAGCAGCTCTTCTGTTTGCATACCAGTAGATGGGGTCGTCAATTTCCATGGGCTGATCGGGATTTCCCTCAAGCTCTTCACGGGGAACATTGTAATGAAGGTCTGATGCAACTGCAATTTTCAGGTCATCTTTTTCTGCCGCAAAAGCCGCAACCGAAACTGATGAAAGCACGAGAATAACAGTCAGTATTACGCTTATAATTTTTTTCATAAAAACACCTCGTATTTCTGATAAATATATAATAATAATTTTTTATTTTTTTGTCAAGAAAAAATGAAAATGTATGCATATAATAAAATAAAAACCATTAAAAATCAAAATATTGAAAAACTTGTGCATTTTCAATAAAATAATCAACACAACTTCGCTATATTGGGATGTATATTTTACTTGAAAAAAATTGTCAGATGGTATACAATATATCATTATATATTTTGGATTATTGTATCCCGTTTGTTTGGAGGAAAATATGAACTACACACTTACAAAGGCTAAAGCCAAGGAGCTTATTGAAAACAAGCTCTCCCATTTCTTCGGTGTCACAACCGAAAATGCATCATATGAACAGTATTATCGTGCTGTTGCTATGATTCTCTGCGAAATGATGGGTGAAGGCAGAGCCGATTTTACACAGAGAGCCGATAAGGCAGGAACAAAAAGAGTTTACTATCTCTCAATGGAATTCCTTATGGGTAAATCACTTCGCAACAATCTTTATAACCTTAATCTTCAGAAAACCTTCACTTCTGCACTCAAAGATTTCGGTGTGAATATTGAAAAGCTTTATGACTGTGAGCCCGATGCAGGTCTTGGTAACGGCGGTCTCGGCAGACTTGCTGCATGTTATCTTGACGGTCTTGCAACTCAGGAATATCCCGCAAGAGGTTACTCAATTCTTTATGAATACGGTATTTTCAAGCAGAAGCTCATTGATGGTTGGCAGACAGAGCTTCCCGACAACTGGCTTCCCGGTGGTGACGTATGGCTTATGCCCCGTGAAGAAAGCACGGTTGAAATATGCTTTGAGGGCAGAGTTGAAGAAATCTGGGAAGACCATTATCATCACGTAGAACTCAAGGACTACACAGCAATTCAGGCTGTGCCTTATGATATGTTTGTTGCAGGTAAGGACGGTAAGGGTATCAGCGTACTCCGTCTGTGGACTGCAAAGGCTCCCGGACTTGATATGGCACTCTTCAATCAGGGTGACTATATGCGTGCTATGGAAAAGAATGCTATGGCTGAGGTTATCAGTAAGGTTCTTTATCCTGCTGACAATCATCCCGAGGGAAAGAGTCTCCGTCTCCGTCAGCAGTATTTCTTTGTTTCTGCTTCAATTCAGGATATCATTCATCATCATCTCCGTCAGTACGGCACACTTGATAACCTTGGCGAAAAGGTTGCAATTCACGTCAATGACACTCATCCCACACTCGCAATCCCCGAACTTATGAGAATTATGCTCGACGAATGCGGCTATGGTTGGGACGATGCCTGGAATATTGTCACAAAGACAGTTGCGTACACAAACCATACAGTTATGAAAGAAGCTCTTGAATGCTGGAGCGTTGAGCTTATGCAGCGTCTGCTTCCCAGAGTTTATGAAATTATCAGAGAAATCGACAACCGTTTCAGAAGCTACGTATGGAATACAACTTACGATGCTGATTATGTTGAAAGAACAGCTATCATTTCAAACGGCGTTGTAAGAATGGCAAACCTCTGTGTTGCAGGCTGTCACAGCGTAAACGGTGTTTCAGCACTTCATTCACAGATTCTCAAGGACACGGTCTTCAACGATTTCTACAGACTCACTCCCGACAAGTTCAAGAATGTCACAAACGGTATTGCTCACAGACGTTGGCTCTGTCAGGCAAACCCCGGTCTTACCGAATATCTTTCAAAGCTTATCGGTGACGATTTCATTCTTGAAGGCGATGCACTCAAAAAGCTCAGAGAATATGCCGACGATGAAAAGGTACTTGCAGACATTGAAAAAATCAAGTTTGAGAACAAGAAACGTTTTGCAGCTCACATCAAGAAGGTTCAGGGCATTGAGCTTGATCCCAACTCAATCTTCGATGTTCAGGTAAAGAGACTTCACGAGTATAAGAGACAGCACCTCAATGCACTCAACATCCTTGCAAAATACCTTGAAATCAAGGAAAATCCGGGCGGCAATTATGTTCCTCACACATACATTTTCGGTGCAAAGGCAGCCCCCGGGTATTTCGTTGCAAAGAAAATTATCAGCTTCATCATTGCTCTTGCAGATATGATCAACAACGACCCCGATGTAAACAAGTTTATGAAGGTTGTCTATGTTGAGGATTACAACGTTACTATGGCTGAAATGCTTATGCCCGCAGCTGATATCTCAGAACAGATTTCACTTGCAGGTACAGAAGCTTCAGGTACAGGTAATATGAAGCTTATGATAAACGGTGCCGTTACACTCGGCACAATGGACGGTGCAAACGTCGAGATTTATGAGTCAGTCGGTGACGACAACATCATAATCTTCGGTATGAGCACTCCTGAAGTTGAACTGCTCAAGAAATCAGGCTATAATCCCACAAATTATTATCACAATAATCAGGAAATCCACAGAGCGATTGATTTTGCAAACAATCAGGGTATAAACGGAAAGTTCTTCCCTGAAGTTACAGCAACACTCATTCATCACGACCCCTATATGGTTCTTGCTGATTTTGCTGATTACAGACGTGCACAGAAGAAAGCTGAGGCTCTCTTCCTTGACAGAAAAACTTGGAACAGAATGTCACTTATGAACACAGCAGGCGCAGGTATCTTTGCTGCTGACCGTTCAATCAATGACTATGCAAGAGATATCTGGCATACAGGTTCCGCAAAAGGAAAGAAATAATTTATGTTCTTTGTGCCCTTTGATTCAAGAGATACAAGACACAAATCAATACAAGGTAGCACAGCCGCAGGGGATTCCCTGTGGCTTTGTGTCTGTATGCCGAGGGAAATGATGTGTTCTGCAGTTTATCTTGTTGCAGGGTATGACGGTGAAGAAAAAGAGTATATAAAGCTTGACTGGAAGTCCACCGACGGCATAACGGAATGGTGGGGAATTGAACACTCATTCACAAGAGCAGGACTTTATTTCTATCATTTTGAATATGATACATCTTTCGGCAGAGGCAGAATTTTTATGCACTCGGCAGGAAAGGGATGCTTCTCTGACAGCGGAAATGAATGGCAGCAGACGGTTTATCTGTCCGAATTCACAACACCTGAAGAATTCCCCGGCGGTGTGATGTATCAGATTTTCCCCGACAGATTTTATGCATCGGGAACTCCTAAAAAAAATGTGCCCGAAGACAGAGTGATGCATAAAAGCTTTTCAGAAGAACCTGAATGGCAGGAAAACAGAAAATATCACCGTTGGAATGTCGATTTTTACGGCGGTGACCTCAGAGGTGTTGAAATGAAGCTTCCTTATCTCAGGGAGCTTGGTGTTACGTGCATTTATCTCAACCCCATTTTTGAGGCACATTCAAATCATCGTTACGATACGGCTGATTATATGAAAATCGACCCGTTGCTCGGTGATTACGACGATTTTGTGTCACTTTGCAAGACGGCAGAAAAGTACGGCATGAAAATTCTTCTTGACGGAGTTTTCAGCCATACGGGTGCAGACAGTATATATTTCAATAAATATAAAAGATATGAAAATGAGGGTGCTTATAACTCTCAGCAGTCACCTTATTACAGCTGGTATAAATTTAAATCGTGGAATAACGACTACGATTCGTGGTGGGGAATAAACACACTCCCCGAGCTTAACGAAGAAGACGAAAGTTACTGCGAATTCATCGCAGGTAAAGACGGTGTTGTTGAAAAATGGCTGAAAGCCGGTGCTTACGGCTTCCGTCTTGATGTTGCCGATGAATTACCCGACAGTTTTATAGTAAAACTTCGTGATGCAGTCAAACGCACAAAACCCGAGGGACTTCTTCTCGGTGAAGTGTGGGAAGACGCAAGCAATAAAATAAGCCACGGCGGAAGAAGACAGTATTTCTCAGGCAGAGAGCTTGATTCTGTTATGAATTATCCCTTCCGCACGGCAATAATCGATTTTATGAAAACATCCGATGCCGAAAGATTTATGGACAGCGTGCTTACAATCTGTGAAAATTATCCGCCTCAGGTGCTCTGTTGTCTTATGAATCACCTCGGCACTCACGATACGGAGAGAATTTTCAGTATTCTCGGCGGTTTTGACGGTGAAAACATCGGCAGAGAAAGACAGCGTGAGCTGAAGCTTTCCGATAAACAAAAGATTAAGGCTGAAAAATTGCTCCGACAGGCAGTTGTGCTTCAGTATACGCTCCCCGGTGTGCCGTCAATCTATTACGGTGACGAAATGCTCCTAGAAGGGCTGAAAGACCCCTTCAACAGAACATTTTTCCCCTGGGATAAGGAAAAACCTCAGGTGTGGTATGACCTGAAATTCCTTGGCGGAATGAGAAGTAAATATGATTGTCTTAAAAAGGGTAAATTCTATCCCGTTTCGGCAACAATGGGCTGTGTGGCTTTTGTCAGAGCAAGTGAAAAGGACAGTCTTCTGGTTATTGCAAATAACAATGACCACGAAATCACATATTATCTCCCCGACGACTGGCATAACTCACGTTGCATCACGGGACAGAAAATGACATACTGCTCGGTTATCATCGAAGCCCATACGGCAACGATAATTGAGAGATAAACAATAATTTGCATAACAAAGGAGCCGTACTTATGTACGACTCCTTGATTTGTTTTATAAAGTTTTATGCAACGCTTTCTGCTTCTGCGGCTGTAATGCTTGTAGCATCTGCCCATACACCGTCAGAATTCTTGAATGTTACTGTAACATTGTCACCATTTTCAAAGAAGATTGCTTCGGGAACATCGTCAGCGCTTACTTTGAAGTATTTGTCCGCAACTTCGATATAATAACAGGTTGAACCGTTTTCAATCTGTGAACGGATATCTGTGATTACACCTGTAACACTGTTTGCCTGAGGTTCTGTGTTCTGATTTTCGTCTGTTGAGGGAGTTTCGGGAGCTACAGAAGTGTCAACCTTGATTGTCATATTCTTTGTGTCCTTGAGAACCTTTGCATAGTTGTTGATACACTTTACAAGGTCGGGATTACCGTCTGCGGCGTCTGTTGCAACGATGTTGTAGTTGCTTACGTTAACCATTGCATAACCCTTTACAACATTGCTTGCGTCTTTCATTGACATGAAGTAAGTTGCTTCACCGTCAAGGTTGATAAGAAGCGGGAATGTTGCAATCCAGCCCTTATCTGAGAGAGCACCCTGAGCTGAATTCTGAGCTGCAGATTCTGTAGCACCTGTTGTTGTGTAGAAGATTGCATCCTTTGTTCTCTGGTTGATAAGGATGAAGCCGAGAATTGATTCGTCAGCAGTAACGCTGGTTACACCTGTGTAGATGTAAACGTCGTCGTCCATAGCAATATAGCTTGAGCCTACAGTTGCTTTCTTTACGCCTGACTGACCGAAGATTGAGTTCCAGAAACCGTTGAGGTATGTGCCGTAGTAGTTATACTGCTGAACAAGAAGGTCCCCGTTATAAACCTGGTCAATCCATGAAAGGCTGACTTTGTTGCCTTCTGCGTCAGTTGTTTCACCTGATTTCACTTCGTCGATTGTGAAGTACTGTGAATCACCTGAAACAGCATCAACCATAACGATAGCCTTGACATCGTCACCACCGATAAGACCGACTTTCTTTTCAATTACTTCACAGATCCAGTAAGGTGTGCCGTTGTCATCTGCTTCAAATGAAATGTTGCCGATAATTGCTGTGGGATATTCAAAACGTACAATTCGTCTTAAGTTCTTCTGAAGGTATTCTGTGGGTGAATACTTTATATAGCCTGCTGATGATGTTTCATCAAGAAGGATGAACTCAGTTTCCTGATTATTCATATTAACAATAACATAACCGGGGAAACCGTCCTTTGTATTGTTGAGCCACTTGAAGAAGTTGCCGTATCTCAGAGGATAGACTCTGCAAGGGGCACCGTTGTAGTTAATCTGTGTTGAATATTCGCTTGCAAGTTCAAACTGTGATTCAAGGCCGATTGTTGCAAGGTCACCCAGAACCTTATCTGCAAGTTTTTCTGCAGCAGCTGCGTCAATCATTGCAACGTTTCTGAAGTCAATAGTGCTGTCAATCTTTGTGACACCTGAATCAAGGTCTGTGCTTTCATTGAATGAAAGCAGTTCGCTGTAAGATGCTGCTCTGAAGAATACGCTTGATGTAAGATAGCCCACACCGAGAACAAGAGCAAGAATAACAACAATTATAATGGGTGCGATTGCAACCTTTTTTACATAGGGAACATATTCGGGACGGATAAATGCCTTTGAAAGAAGGAAGTTTGAGCCGACAAAAATTGCCGCTACAACTGCCCAGAAGGTATAGAAATCAAGTGCACCGAAGTTCATGGGAGGAAGCAGAAAGTAATATGCAACAGCTCCGCCTATGATTGTCATAATAATGCTGATAAAAATTTTGAGGCCAGCCTTTTCAGGGGGAATATAAACTTCTTTTGTTGAAGAGCCCCTGCCTTTTCCCTTATCGGAAAAGTCTACTTTGATAGGATCGCTCATTTTTTCAACTCCTGTATTTTAATGTTAAAAGTTATTATACAATAAGATTCTGTTAATTACAAGAGCTTTTTATTCATTTGTTACTTAATAAGCTTTTATTTTAAAAATATATTTTGCTTTGTGAATTGTGAAATAAAAGTGTTGACAAAAAATTTTTTTGATTTATAATATTTATGTTAAATAAAAAAATCAGGAGGTTTTTTCTTATGAAAAAATTTACAGCAATTATGATGACAGTTATCATGGCTGTATGTGCTCTTATGCCCTGTGTTTCTGCTCTTACTCCTGCAGAAGAGGCAAAACTTCAGTTTAATGAAGACGGCACATTTAAAATTATGACTCTTTCAGACATTCAGGACGATGCTATGCTTTTAAGCGTTACAGCAAATTATCTTGACGCTGCTGTTGCAGCTGAAATGCCTGACCTTATCATCCTTACAGGTGACAATATTGCAGGCCATATCACACCCTCTGCTGCAAAAAGCGCAACTGCTATCAGAAAAATTATGAATATCCTTGAACCTTACGGTATTCCCGTTGCTATGGTTTTCGGTAACCACGACGATGATGGCGGAAGAATGAGCAAGGAAGACCAGATGAAGGTTTACGAAGAATACAGCTGTTTTATCGGTTATGATGAAGGTGAAGAAATTGACGGCGTTGGTACATACAATGTGCCCATCTTCTCATCAACAGATGACGGTGACATCGTTTTCAACTGCTGGCTTTTCGATTCAGGCAGCTATGAAGAAGGCGGCGGATATGATCACGTAAAGCAGAGTCAGCTTGATTGGTATAAAGAAAAGTCTGCTGAACTCAAGGCTGCAAACGGCGGCGAACCCGTTCCTTCACTTGTATTCCAGCATATCATTGTTCCTGAAATCTTTGAAGCTCTTGATGAAGTACCTGCCGGTACACCCGGTGCAATCTCAAAGTATGGCAAGACTTATGCTCTTCCTGAAACTGCAGCAGAAGGCAGCTTTATGGGTGAACCTCCCTGTCCTGCAGCAACAAACGGCGGTGAATTTGACGCTCTTCTTGAAGGTGGCGATGTTATCGGTATGGTTTTTGGTCATGACCATTCAAACTCATTCATCGTTCCTTACAAAGGCATTGATCTTATCAATAACCCCACATGCGGCTTCCAGTCATACGGTATGACAGAAGTAAGAGGCATCAGAATGTTCGTTATCAGTGAAGATGCTCCTGCAGAATACGAAACATACATTGTTAAGTATCAGGAACTTTTCGCAGATGATGCAATGGCTATGTTTATGCACGATTTCTTTGCTTTTATCAGCAATTTCATCGCAGTATTCAGCGCTATGTTCGGCAGTCTCAGCGGTATGTTCGGCTGATAAATCATAATATCAGACAGTCATTCCCGGAATGACTGTCTTTTTTGTTGTTGAAAGCAAATGATATATATGATATAATAACTAAAAAGGAGGTTAAACCTATGAATAAAGCAAAAGCTCTTTTTTCAGGTGCTATGATACTTGTTGTTGCAGGGGCATCGGCAGCCTGCTGGTATCTGAATGATCAAGGACTTCTTGGCAATCCTCAGTCACCCACAACAGAAGCTTATGTTGAATATGAAAACAACAATAACAACAATAATGAAAATGACAACAATTATGTTGATAAAAATGATAACGAAGTAAATAAAGATGAAGAAACAACAACATCTGTCGCCAAAGAGGATGTACCCGAAATAAGTAAAGACGCGGTAAATGATTTTCTTTCAGTTTTTTCAAAAGTGTATTTCTCTGAAAACGGCAAATATACTTCTGAAAGCAAAAATGATTATGAACTTATACGTTTTGCATATTCACATATAAAAAGAACAGATAATGAGTCCGTAAAAATCCGTCAGATTGATGATAACATCCGTTATTACAGTTGTGTGAGTGCAGAAAAAGTGAATGAGGTTCTTGAAAAATATCTCGGTGTAACAGTTTCTGAAGAAAGTGTTTATACTGAAAATGACTATGCTTTTTTTAAATATGCTGACGGCAATTTTATGACACCTGCCGCAGACGGATTGCCTTATATAAATACCTGTGTTTCAGACAGCGTTAATCTTTCGGGGGATATAATTGAGGTTCGTTTTACCGTTTACTCAGGTGAAGATAAGTACGCAACGGGTGAAGCTGAAATAAAAATCACAGATGACGGAATGCAGCTTGCTTATTATCATCTGAAGAAATAGCAGCACTGATGTGGAAATCATCGCCTGAATTGTCTCAAATTAACGGACATAAAAAAGCCCGCAAGTCTTGATTTTAAGCCATTTGATATGCTATTATAACTGTGTTCTGATTTACAGGGCAGAAAAATCAAGGAGGAATTATATTATGACTATTAATCTGAAAACATTGCTTTGCTGTGTATTTTCGCTTCTTTTCCTGGCAGGCGCATTTATTACTGTTTTTGCAGACAGTGATATCATTGTCGACAATGAAACAGAGTCTGTTACAGATGAGGAATTAACAGAAGAAAGCTCAACAGTTGAGGATGAATCATCGTCAGAAGAGTCTGAAATTGTCAGACTCGGTGACGTAAATATTGACGGTAAGATTTCAGCGGCAGATGCAAGACTTGCCCTTCGTATCGCAGCAAGACTTGAACCTGATGCAACGGATGCACAGCTTATTGCTGCTGATGTTATTACAGACGGCAGGGTTGAAGCTAAGGATGCAAGACACATTCTCAGAGTTTCAGCCAAGCTTGAAGATGAATCATCTTTCGGTAAAGCTTAATTCAATCAGAAATCCGGAGTGGAATTATCCACTCCGTTTTTTTCATTAATATGGCAGATTTTGAGCTTACCTTACGAATATATTAACGGAATTGCAATTCACGGAAAGGAGCAGATGTATGACTCAGGAAGAAATTCTTGTTCTGATGAAAACAGACCCTGAAAAGGGTATGCTGAAGCTTACGGAACAATACACAGCTCTCGTCTGGAAGGTTGTATGGGGTAAACTTTCGGGAATATGTTCAAGCGAGGATGTTGAGGAAACTGTCAGTGATGTTTTTCTTGATTTTTACAGAAAACACAATGGTGTTGACCTCTTAAAAGGCTCACTTGCATCATTTCTGATAACTCTTGCACAAAGAAGGGCAATCGATGAGTTCCGTCGTGTTATGAGGCAGAAGAACATAGAAAAAGCGCTGAATGAAAAGAGCGCAATCGTTTCTTTGCAGACTGAAAACACGGTTCTGAAAAATGAAGAAAGAGAATTTCTGCTCGGAAGCATTCTCAGCCTCGGTGAGCCTGACTCCACCATAATTTACCGTAAATTCTACTACGGTGAAACATATTCCGAGATAGGGAACAGACTCGGTCTTTCGGAAAATGCCGTTAATAAACGGTTTCTCAAGGCCATTGACAAACTCAGCAATATGATGAAAGGAGAGAATTTCAGTGATTGAAAAAAAATTAGATGCTTTATTTAAAGAGCTTAATGAAGAAGAACTCAGCGTTATTGAAAATTCGGATATCGACACCGAATGTGATATTGACCCGAAGAATTATTCGGTAGTTCTTGCAAAAGTGAGAGCAAAAACTCAGGAAGAGATTGAAAAAATACCCGTTGTAAGTACAAAAGAAAAAGAATCTGTTATGAAACAGGTCAGAGGTAAAAAATTCAAGGCACTTCTTGTTGCGGCGGCGGTGTTTATCGTTCTTGCAATCGGTACGGGTGCGGCTTATCAGTTTATGCTGCCCGAGGGACTGAGTGAACAGCTTGAGCTTCAGGAAATGAATATCATAAATGTTGTTGATGTTGAAAAAGCGGACGAAAACAGCGTAAGAACGGTGCAGAAAACGGTTAAAAGCAACGGTTATACCGTGAACTTTGAAGCAATCATAGACGGCTATATCATTCTGCCCGAGTTTACAAAAGTGCTTCGCGGACTTGACCCTGCCCAGGAAATCAGGGAAGACAGAATCTATGCAGCAATGACTGTTACCCGTGATGATGGTAAGAGTGTGCTTGAACCCGACGGCTATATGCCCGGCTGTTTCTGTTGCAGCGGTATTACTGCAAACTTCTGTGTTGCAGTAAAGGGGTATGCTCCCAACTCGGGTATGTTTGCAACTTTCCCGTGGCATTATGAAGAAAACAATATTATGTATCTGTTGTGCGATATTACCGATGCGGCAAAGTTCGCAGACCACGAGCTGTCAATCATTGTTTATGATGATACACATCTGGACGGCACAATCGCCCGTATGGATGAAAACGGTGAATATTATTTCGTTGACACATATGACAGACTCGGAGCAATATTTGACTTTGACCTTGATGACAGCTTTGCAGACCCCGAAGCAGTCGCAAAGGATATGGAGCTGAATCATTGGTTCTATGATACAGACCCCGATTACACAATCTATGACGAAATGATTGCAAAGGATCAGGAGCTTAAAAAGGTTGATTTATCTTTTGCAATAGGAATGCACAGATGGAACGGCTGGGATCCGTTGCAGTTCGGTGAAATTCCTTATGCACAGACGTTTATTGACCTTTTTGCAAATAAATCTTCACTTGCAAAAACAGATATTGAGTCTTTCAATGCTTTTATCGAGAAAGAAGCACTCAGACTTGATGCCGCTGTTGTTGCAGAGGTTGAAAGAATGACAGGCAAAAAGTATGATGACCTGACAAACGATGAAATCAATTCAATTTCTGATGAAGTCAATGGGTTTATCGAAGAAAATGAAAGAGTCAGAGCAGATTCTCTCAGAGAAAATTTAAGCTTTGTGAAGCTTTCAGACGGAAGTGAGTATTGTTATATAGATGAATTTGTATTCCTTTACATTCCTGCAGGCAGTGAATATGCAGAAATTGTTATCGTTTACGGTGACAGAATCGTTATAAGTCTTGAATGCAATGTTGATAATATGAGGAATCTGGCAATTTGGCTGTTCAACGGAAATACGGACGAGATGCCCGGCATAATGTATGCATACTGGTACCTTTTCGGTGTGGATAATGACAGTCGCTTTGCAAAGTTTTATAATGAAGATGATTATAAAATGCAGCTGCATACTATCAGAAGTGAGCAGGATGCAATTTTCTTCCTTATACAGGAATTCAGCTATTACGAGGGTACTGTGGAGGTAATCCGCAAGTAATTCATAACAAAAACAAAGAAGGGGCAACTTCGGTTGCTCCTTCTGTTATATTTCAGGGAAAATATTATTTTCAGCCTTTATGCATCTGCCGACGCCTGCAGTTTCGCCTGCCTGGATATCGGTGTCTTTGTCCCCTATGAGTATTGACTGTGAGAGGTCAATTTCAATACCGAGAGATTTATAATATTCCACGGCTTTGAAAATCATACCCGCCTTCGGTTTTCTGCAGTCGCAGTCAACGGTGTATTCTTTCACAACACCGTCGGGATGATGCGGACAATGGAAAAATGCATCAATGATAACTCCGTATGGCAGAAGTTTTTTGTTGATAAACGAATTGAGTTTCGCAATATCGTTTTCGGTGTACATTCCCTTTGCAACGCCTGCCTGATTGGAGATAACCGTGATATAATAGCCCTTTTTCTGAAGCTCGGCAATTCTTTCGGGTGCATTCTGAGTGAAGATGAAATCCTCCTGTCTGAAAAGATGACCCGTGTTGATGTTGATTGTTCCGTCACGGTCAAGGAATGCGGCTTTACCTTTTCTGCCTGTGAGCATAACAGGAACTTCATTCTGAGCTCTTTCATAGTCCTCAGGAATGCCTATATCAATGAAATATCCGTCGGAAACAAAGGGGATGAGCCTGTTGCAGTTCATTTCGAGGAAATCATATTCAAAAGAAAATTTCTTCTTTTTTGAAAGAGGGACCTGCCTGTCTATAAGGTAAATTCCGCCGTTTATTGTTCCGCTTTTGCCGGGTTCCTTTTCTTTGAAATAAGTGACAACTCCGTTTTCTGTTTCAACAATGCCTCTTCTGTCAGCATTATCCATATATTTGAGTGCAATCGTCACAAAGTCCTTTTTTGCAGTTTTGTACATTTCTCTCAGGTCAACATCAAAAACCGTGTCGCCGTTAAGGACAAAAACGAAGTCTTCGTTGCACTTTTTCATTGCCTCTTTGATAGCCCCACCCGTGCCCAGAGGCTCTTTTTCAACGGAGTAGTCAATGGTCATACCGTGGAAAGAGTTGCCCACGGATGAAATGATTTTTTCGTGCATATATGAAACGGCAAGTACAGCGTGGGTGACACCGTTTCTGTAAAGGTATTCCAGGACATGGAAAATAAAGGGCTTGCCTGCTGTTTCGGCAAGCACCTTGGGTGCTTCATATACTTTTTCACGCAGTCTTAAACCCAGACCACCTGCAAGAATGATTGCTTCCATGTTTTTGTTATTCTCCGCTTATAATGTCTTTTGTGCCGTCGGGGAGCTCAACACCGTTATCATACATAACAATGAGTGTGGTGTCAACGGGGTAGTAAATTGAATGAACAACATTTTCGTTAACGGTGAACATATCACCCTGTGAAAATGTATATTTTTCGCTTTTTCCGTCAAGTGATGCGGCGATTTCACACGCTCCCGACACAATATAGAATGTTTCTTTGTTTACTTTGTGAAAATGACCGCCACGGAAAGTGTTACCCTTTGAAAAGCACATATTGACCTGCCTGTAGCCGTCGTGGACGAGCTGTACAAGCAGACCCCTGTCATCACTGAATTCAAAATCGGGTTTCACTATGGTAATCATAAAAACACCTTAAATGTTGGAATACTGATTGTTTTTAACAATCTGATAAGTCTTGATAAGTTCTTCAATGCCGTCATCGACGGTGAATGAGGGACGCCAGCCCATTGACTCAAGACGCTCGTTTGAAACGATGTAGTCACGCTTGTCCGGGTCTGTGCCGATAGGGGACTCAATGTATACAAAAGAGGGAATATGTTCTTTGATTTTTGCGCAGAGTTCGAGTTTTGAAATGTTGCAGTCGGAAAGACCGCAGTTATATTGTCTGCCCTGCATTTTTTCAAAATTATTTATTGCAAAAAGGAATGCACCTGCAGCATCTCTTACGTGAAGATAATTTCTCTTGAAATTGCCTTCAAAAACAACAACCGTTCTGTCAAAAACAGCTCTGTATGTGAAGTCATTTACAAGCAGGTCTGTTCTCATTCTGGGAGAAGCGCCGAAAAGCGTTGCAAAACGGAAAGTGAGAGAGTTTCCGCTTTCAAGGACGGCTGTTTCTGCTCTCATTTTTGTTCTGCCGTAAAGAGAAATCGGGTTTATGGGTGTTTCTTCGGTGCAGTAGATGTCTTTTTCACCAACACCATAACCGCTGTTTGTACAGGGGAAAATAACCTTCTGAGTGTCCTTGTCACGGAGCTTCAGCACAAGGTCAACGGCGCCGAAATTGGTATTTTCCGCATCAATTTTATTCTTTTCGCAAAGAGGGAAGCCTACAAGTGCCGCAAGGGGGATAATCAGGTCCTTGCCCTTTATGAGCTCAGCCATAAGCTTTTCATCACGGGCATCACCGTTGATTACTGTCAGGTTTTTGTTGACACAGCAGTCAAGAAGTGAAGTCTGTCTGTACATAAATGAATCCACAACAGTAACATTGTGACCGTTTGCAAGAAGCAACGGTGTAAGCACAGAACCGATATAACCTGCACCGCCTGTTATGAGTATATTCATTACGGCACCCCCATACTGAAATATTATTACACTTTAATATAGCACAAAAACAGAAATCTTTCAAGAGTTATATAATAATTTAAAATAAAAAAACAGGGTCGTTGACCGACCCTGTATAAACGCTTAATTACTTTTTGAAGATTTCAAGCTTCTTTTCCTGCTTTGCACGTTTCTTTGCGTATTTTTCTTCTTCTTTAGCTTCCTGCTTGTTCTTGAGTTCAACGTCTGAAAGAACCTTGCCAGCCTTATATTCGGCAATAGAAGCTTCTCTGTGAGCCTTTGCCTTCTTGATATAGATCAGGCAATATACAATAAGAGCTGCAACAAGAACAACAACGATGATAACTGAAATGTAATCCTTGAATGTCTTTACAACAGGCTCAACATCTGTGTTAGCCTTTGTAACGACTGAAAGACAGTCCGCACACTGAGCGAGTTCAAGACCTTCGTGAGTATCAGTTGCTTTTCTTACAAGTTCAAGTGTTGCATTGTGTTCTGCACAGGCAGTGATACCTGTCTTAACTGTGAATGCACCTGTTGCAACATCTGAAACATCTTCCGCAGCGTCAGCTGTGTTGTATGCATCAACAGCAGCGTTTGCATCTGCTGTGAAGAATGTGAAACCTGAAACGGGAGCTTCGTTGCTGCCGTCCTGTACATAACCGAAAGCAAGAGAACCGATGTTCTTTACTGATGCGGGTACATAAACCTTTGCAAGAGCATCACAACCGAAGAATGCGCCGTTGCCTACTGTTTCAACACCGTCACCCAGGTCGAGAGCTGTAAGAGCAGTACAACCCTTGAAAGCGATATCGCCGATTTCCTTTACACCGTTGCCGATAACAACATTCTTAAGAGCAGTACAGCCCTGGAATGCTGATTCACCGATGTATGTAACTGAATCGGGAATAATGATTGTTTCAAGAGAAGTGCAGTTCATAAATGCTGCATTCTCAATTGTTGTAACTGTATCGGGGATTATAACTTCTGTGGGAAGCGTTCTGCCGTTGAATGCTGATGCACCGACTACTGTAACGGGAACATCTTCAATATAATCGGGAAGAACAATAACTGTGTCTAAAGTGTCTTCACCTGCATTGAAGCTTGCAATAACATTGTAGGGCTCAAACTCGTCATTTTCAGACACAACGGGTGTGTATGAGAAGTTGCCGTAGTCTTCAGCAAAAGCTGTTACACCGAAGGCTGCAAGAACAACTACCACAAGTGCAATTGTCATTGATATTTTTTTCAAAAGTGTTGATTTCATATAAATCACTCCGTATAAATACTCTCATAAAATTATATTGTAAAAATTTGATTATGTCAATAGTTTAAGTGAAAATTCAATCGGATTTTTAATCAAATTACACAAATAAATGTTGTCCTTGTCAGAATGAGTAACTTTCTGTTTCCGAAAATGACCAGTATATATCATTTACGGATTTAAGTACGGGAAGATTATTGTTTACTCCGTCGGTTGTTTTCCATATTGTTTCAAAGTCGAAACCGTTGAAAGATGATTCGATTGCCATCTCGTTTATATTGAGTATCGTGATGTTTCCCACAACAAGTCTTTCATCACCCGTACCTCTTGTGACTGTGACGGGACAGGAAGAATCGAGCATATAACAATTCTGTATATTGACTCTGCCTTCACCTTCGGTGCAGTTTATGATGCCCGAAATACCGCCTTCGTTTTCTTCTGCCGAAACTATTCCCGTATTATATGTACAGTCAATGATAGCAACACCGTCAGCGGCACGGCTGTCACCTGTGATTCCTCCTGCATTTTTTGCAGATTTCACAACAGCTGTGTTGAAACAGTTTTTTATAATGACTGAGCCTGTGTCTGCTTCCGAAGCACCCGTTATGCCTCCGGCATAGCCTTTGACAGCTTCAACAGAGCCGTTCACACAGCATCCGGAAATGAATGTTGTGTTTTTATCACCTTCAGCACGGAAATAGCCTGTGATACCTCCCGCATTGTTACCGTCTGATTTCACTTTTCCGGAAAAAGCGCAGGATTCAAAACCTGACATTTCTTTTGTGTCTGCGGCATAATAACCGCAGATTCCACCCGTATAACTTCCGCCGTCAACATATGAATCAACAAGAGTGACATTTTTGAAGAGTGCATTTCGTGAAACCCCGAAAAGACCTGAATAATCGTTTTTGCCTGTTACATACATTCCGCTGATTGTGTGGCCGTTGCCGTCAAATGTGCCTGAAAAATATGAGTAGGAGTCATCATTGGTACTGCTTCCGACAGGTGTCCATCTGTTTTCGGGAGGAACTTCTCCCCATGAAGCGAAATCATCTGTTTCGTTGATAATTATATCAGCCGTAAGTATATAACTGCAGGCGGCATAATATGAGTTGCCTTCATTTATGAGATTTGCAAGATATGCAAGCTGACCGCCCGTTGCAATTCTGAAGGGATTCTCCTCAGAACCGTTACCGCCGTCAAAGGATGAAGCTGCGGCTCCGTTCCATAAAAGAGCCGGTTTTTCGTTTGTCTGCTGTGAAACAGTAGTCTGTGCGTTGTCTTTATTATCTTTTGAATTGAGGAAAAATGCAGCAACGCTGCAGATTATAAGAACAACTGCAATTATTGAAAAGAACAGGATAAAATCACTTTTTGTGAGCCTGAATTTCTGTTTTTCTTCTTCGGTTTCTTTTTTCTGAACAGTTTTTTCAGAGTCCTTTTTTTCGGGCTTTTCAGTTTTCTTTGAGCTGTAGGGTGAAACGTTCACACCCAGCTTTTCAGATACTTCATTGTGGATCGATTCGGGCACGAAAATCTTTGAAGCCATATGCCTGAGCGTTGAAGTCATGTCACTTGTGAACATTGAAATATCAACGCCGTATGTCTTTATTTTTTCAACCTGTTTCTCAATCAGTTTTTCAACAGCATCGATCTGTGTTTTTGTTTCTTCGGTTTCTTTTTTCTCAAGAAGAGCTGTCTGTGAAACATCAAGACAGGCAAAATTGTTATAGAAAAGAAGCGTTCTTGCCTTCGGAGGAAGACAGATTATCATTCTTTCAAGAATTCTCACAACGCTTCTCTCAAAAGCGGAATTGTTGTGTGCGGCGGCAGCTTCCGAAGCCTCTTTTGCCAGTTTTACCGTTTCATTGTCAACAAGACCGCCGTTCATTTCGGGGGCATTGTGACTACATATACTGATTGTCAGAGAATAGAACCATTGTTCAAAATCATTGTGGTCACCGAGCTTGTCAAGTGACTCAAACATTCTTATGAATACCTGTGCAGTAATCTTTGATGCAAGTGATACGTTTCCCGTTATACTGTTGCAGATGAAAAAGATGTTTTTGTAATAGTGTATATATAGCTCACGACAGGCATTTTTGTTCCCGTGTGAAGCAAGAACAACTGTCGGTGCGAGCTGTTTGTTTGTTGTATCAGGCATATTATTTCCCCGTTTACATATAAGATAGTTATATCATAGAATATCGGTGAAAATTTTTCAAGTCATTCGACAATAAAATATAATTCCCGACAGAAATAAATGTTAAAACCTAAAAATTTTTTACATTCAGGGCATATTATTGATGTTGTTACATTGACAAATAATATAGTGAATGATATAATAAAAAACTGTAATATTATAATATTTTATTTTAAGGTGTTTATATATGGGAATTTTTAAATCTGTAGGAACGGTGATTTCGGAAATATGGAAAAACAAAATCCGTCTTTTCCGTCTTGCCAAATACGAACTGAAAAATCAGCACGGAGGAACATTCTTCGGCTTTCTGTGGAACTTCCTCAATCCTGCATTCCAGATTCTTGTTTACTGGTTTGTTTTTGCCGTAGGTCTCAGAAGAGGTAACGATATTAACGGCGTACCTTACATCGTATGGCTTATTATCGGCATTATATGCTGGTATTATATGAATCAGGCTATGCTCGGTGCTGATATGTCTATAATCAATTTCACCGATGTCCTAAAACGAATGAAATTCCCCATAGCAATCGTGCCCACAAAAACGGTTGCTTCAAATTTCATAACACATATGTGTTCAATGATTATTGTTTTTGCAGTTGTTTTTGTGTCGGGTGCAAAATTAAGTTCATCAATCTGGCTTCTGCCTTACTACATTTTTGCATCAACGGTGTTTATAACGGCATATTCGCTTTTCTCATCAACAATCAATGTGCTTTTCCGTGATTTCCATAATTTCTCAAACACAGCTATGCGTTTCCTTTTCTTTGTTTCTCCCGTTATGTGGGAGCCCGACGGTGACAGCGTCGCATTGTCGGTTATAATGAAACTCAATCCTTTTGCTTACATACTTGGCGGTTACCGTGATTCAATTCTTTACGGCAGGGATTTTGCCGCAAACATTGATGCCGCTGTTATATTCTGGGCAATTACACTTGTGATGTTCTTTGTCGGTTGCTTTGTGCATATGCGTTTCCGTCACAAGTTCATTGACCTGCTTTAAGGAGGTGCCGTAATGAGTGAAAATGTTATTATCTGTGAACACATCACAAAAGATTATCCTCTTTATTCATCCTTCGGTGACAAGATAAAAGGCCTTGTTATGAAGAACAACAAGGTAGGCACTTTCAGAGCACTTGACGATGTTTCAATCACAATGAAAAAAGGCGAGTGTGTGGGGCTTATCGGTCTTAACGGAAGCGGAAAATCAACTCTTGCAAGTATCATCACCGGAATCACAACAGCAACACAGGGCAGGGTTGAAGTAAAAGGCGAAGTAAGTATGCTGTGTGCATCATCAGGTATGCGTTCACAGCTTTCGGGGCTTGATAATATCCGTTTCAAGTGTCTGCTTATGGGTTATACCGACAAGCAGATAAAAGAAATCGAAAAAGAGATAATAGAATTTGCCGATATCGGTATACATATCAACCAGCCCGTAAAAACATATTCAAGCGGTATGCGTTCAAGACTTGGTTTTGCAATTGCCGTGCATATTGACCCTGAAATTCTTATAATTGACGAAGCTCTTTCCGTAGGTGACTCAAGCTTTACGGATAAATGTCTTAATAAGGTTGAAGAATTCAAGGAAAAAGGCAAAACAATCGTTTTCGTAAGTCACGCTGTTACTCAGATGACAACTTTCTGTGACAGAATTATATGGATAAATCAGGGTAAACTTATCGGAACAGGCACACCCGATGAAATCATAAAGCCTTATTGCGGTTTTGCAAGAGAGTTCAACGGAATGACAAACGAACAGAGAAAATCAATTGTTCCCGATCTTAAGGAATATCAGAAAAAATATTGTACGGGGTAATATATGGAATACGAAGAACTGTTAAAAGAAAATGAGCAGCTGAAAAAAGAAAATGAGGCTCTGCTTCTTGAAATAAAATCGTGCAGGGATGATCTGAACCGTCAGATTGCTGTTATGACTTCAATTAAAAAGGATATGCGCCGTTATGAGGTTCAGCTCAATTCACTCAAAACCGAAAATGCCGAATTCAAGAACAAGTTTGCGATGATTGAAAATAACCCCATAGGCAGATTTGCTCTTAAGATTTACAGATGGCTCAAAGAAATGATGCGTCGCAGGGGATAAGAGATGAATATTAAAACAATTGACGAATATGTCAGCGAACTGAAAAAGAGAAAAGCTGTTCTTGAAGAGATTCTTAACCGTTACGGTGTTGATTACGGTGATGAGAAGAGTGCACTTTTCCGTACTGAATGCAACGAGCTTAAAAAACTTAAAGTTGCCGCAATTATGGATGCATTCACACTCGGCAATTTCAGAAGCGAATGTGAACTTTTTGAAGTTACTGCCGACAACTGGCAGGCTCAGCTTGATGAATTCAGACCTGATCTTTTCTTCCTTGAATCAGCGTGGGAAGGTAAAGACAAAACGTGGTACAAGAAAATTGCAAACGGCAGTAAGGAGCTTTATGACCTGACTGCATACTGTCATGCAAAGAATATACCTGTTATTTTCTGGAATAAGGAAGACCCTGTTTACACAGATGTCTTTATGTCTGCAGCATCGTGTGCAGACTATGTTTTCACAACAGATTTTGATTGTATTGAAAGATATAAGAGAACGCTTCAGCATAATAATGTCTATCTTCTCCACTTCTCGGCACAGCCTCTTGTTCATAATCCCGTTGAGATGCATGACAGAAAAGACAAATTCTGCTTTGCGGGAGCTTATTATCACAGATACAAAGACCGTTCAAGAGTTTTTGATGAGTTTTCTGATGCTTTTGAAAAGGGAAAAGGTCTTGAGATTTATGACAGAAATTTAGGCTCTGCAAGACCGGAACATGCATTTCCCCAGAGATATAACAAAATGATTGTCGGCACTCTCAAGCCCGACGATATCCATATAGCCTACAAAGGCTACAACTACGGAATAAATATGAACTCCGTAGGTCAGTCACAGACTATGTTTGCAAGAAGAGTTTATGAACTCCTTGCATCAAACACCGTTTCGGTAGGCAACTACTCAAGAGGTGTAAGAAATATTTTCGGTGACCTTACTGTTGCAACTGACAGCGCAGACACAATGCAGAAACAGATCGACCGTTACTGCGGTACAACGGAAAATTACCGTAAATACAGACTTCTGGGACTGAGAAAAGTCCTTTCCGACCATCTCTGCGAAGACAGACTCGGTTTTATAGCTCAATGTGTTTTCGGCAAGGATATGAGGAAGAAACTTCCCGTTATTACGGTTGTTTCGTCTGCTTCATCAGAAGAAGATAAACTCCGTATTCAGAAATCTTTTGAAAGACAGACATATGAAAACAAAAAACTCATCTTTACCGATGAAGAAATAAATATAAACGAAGGCTTTGTTGCCGCATTCTCCCCTGATGACTATTACGGTGAAAATTATCTTACCGACCTTGCTCTTTCTGTAAGATACAGTAATGCAGACGGCTTCGGTAAAGTCAATTACTATGCTTCAGGTGAAAACGGCATAACAATTGACAACACAGACAGCACCTACAGAAGCTGCAATAAGCTTTTCAGCACAAGAAGTATTGTGAAATATAACCTTATCGGTGATTTTGAATCTTTTGCAAACGGTGAGGAGCTCACAGGTGAATTCTTTTGTACGGATGAATTCAGTTACTGCAGAAACTGTAAAGATGAAAAATGCGATAAAGTTGACGATATCTTTGTTGCGGATAAAGGCATTTCACTCGATATCATAAACAAAGCTGCCGACAGTATTCAGTATCAGAATCTTGATAATGATACTATTACAATCACAGCAAAAGAAATGCTTGATATGAATTACTGTAAATCGAAGAACATAACAATATCTCTTGTGGGTTCAAGATTTGCCGTAAATTCAAAGCTCGGTGAAAATGAGAGTGAATATATAGAACTGAAAAAGAAATTCTCCGTTTCCGATTTCAGCGAAACAGGCAGTATTTCGGTGATGTTCTCGGGAACAGGCGATCTTTCAACCGAAAGCTTCTGCACATTCTATGATTCATCAATGAACCGTCTGAATTCGGTTTCAGTAAGTGGAAACAGAATGCTTAATGCGGAAATTCCCGCAAAAGCACAGAATTTTGCATTTTCAATCAGAGTAAGAGGTACGGGTACAAAAGAATTTTCAGGTATAACAGTCAGCAGCGGTGCTTCTTCCGCAAACGTGACACCGTTCCTTTCAAGAAGTGATACTGTAGTGGTTGCGGATCATTATCCGTCATACGATGACCTTTACAGATATATGTTTGTGCACAAACGCAATCTGCTTTATAAAGAGCAGTCACTTGTTCCCGATATGCTGTGTATCAGTATGTGGGGCGATAACGGTTACCGTGAATTCGAGAATATGAATGTAACCGACGGCGGTGCAGATAAACTCACATCCGTTCTTGAAACAGGCAGAATAAAAACAGTCTGTGTTCATTTCCTGAATCCGTATCTGTGGAGTGTTCTCAAAAACTATCTTGATGAAATAAACCTCATTGTATGGAGCCACGGAAGTGATATTCAGCCCTGGCACAGAAGAATGTTCAATTATAAAACCGATGCAGATGTTGAGAATGCAAAAAAAGCATCGGAAGCAAGAGAAAACTTGTGGAAAGAAGTTTTTGAATATTCGGAAACACATAATATTCACTTTGTTTATGTTTCGGAATTCTTCAAAAAGCAGATTGAAGAAGATTACGGCGTGAATCTTGACGGCAGATGTTCAATAATCCATAACTGTATTGATACAGAACTTTTCTCATATGAGAAAAAAGACGCAGAACAGCGTTTCAATATAATGTCCGTCAAATCATTCAGCACTCTGACATATGCAAATGACATAACTCAGAAGGCAATTGAAATTCTGAGTGCCGAAAAAGAGTTTTCTCAGATGACATTTGATCTTTACGGTGACGGTGAAAGATTTGAAACCGATACCGCAAACATCAAAAAGTTCCCGAATGTGCATCTTCACAGAGGATTCTACACACAGTCACAGATTGCAGGCTTCCATAAGGAGCACGGCATCTATATCGCAACAACAAGAATGGACACTCAGGGTGTTTCAAGAGATGAAGCTATGTCTTCGGGTCTTGTGCCCGTTGCGAATGCCGTTGCGGCAATCCCCGAATTTGTGAATGAGGACTGCGGTATTTTAGCTCCCGCAGAAGATGCTCAGGCTGTGGCAGACGGAATTCTCAGGCTTGTAAGGAATCCCGAACTCTTTATGCAGATGAGTGAAAATGCTGCACGGTATGTCAGAAACAAAACGGCAAAGGAATACACAATCAGCAAGGAAATTGCTTTAATTGAATCAAGGAGAAATGAAAGATGATTAATATTATAGGTCTTGGTTATATCGGTCTCCCCACAGCGCTTATGTTTGCTTCTCACGGTGTTGAGGTTGTTGGTACAGACTACAACAAGGAGCTTGTTGCAACACTCAATGCAGGAAAAACAACTTTTGAAGAAGCAGGTCTTGATGACCTTTTCAATGAAGCTGTTAACTGCGGAATAAAATTCTCAACCGAGTATCAGTCAACTGATATGTATATCGTTGCCGTGCCTACTCCCTATGATAAGGAGTCAAAGAGAATTGATCCCGCATACGTTATCGCCTCTGTAAAGCAGGTTATGGCAGTTTGCCCCAAGGGTGCAACAGTTGTAATTGAATCAACAGTTTCTCCCGGAACAATTGACAGATATGTTCGTCCTGTTATCACGGAAAACGGTTTCGTTATAGGTGAAGATATCAATCTTGTTCACGCACCTGAAAGAATCATCCCCGGTAATATGGTTTATGAACTTCTTCATAACTCAAGAACTATCGGTGCTGATGATAAGGCAATCGGTGAAAAGGTTAAAGAACTTTATGCATCATTCTGTCAGGGTGAAATTGTTGTAACAGACATAAGAACTGCAGAAATGACAAAGGTTGTTGAAAACACATTCAGAGATATCAACATCGCTTTTGCAAATGAACTTGTAAAAATCTGCAGAAGTGACGATATGGATGTTTATGAAATCATCAGAATTGCGAATAAGCATCCCAGAGTAAATATCCTTTCACCCGGTCCCGGTGTAGGCGGACATTGTATTTCCGTTGACCCGTGGTTCCTTGTCGGTGATTATCCCACATATTCAAATCTTATCAAACAGGCAAGACTTATAAATGACTCAATGCCCGATTTCGTTCTTGAGAGAATCTATAACATTATGAAAGAAAACGGCATAAAGGAAGTTTCAAAAGTCGGTTTCTACGGTCTGACATACAAGGAAAATGTTGACGATGTCCGTGAAAGCCCCACACTCCAGATGCTTGAGAGTATGGAAAGACATCTTGCTCACGGCGTTAAGGTTTATGACCCGTTCATAAAAGCAGATATGGTTGAAAATCAGTATCACGACTTTGAAGCATTTCTTAACGATGTTGACCTTGTTGTTCTTCTTGTCGGCCATGATGAAATAAAGGAAAATATGGGTAAACTCAAAGGTAAGGTTATTCTTGATACAAGAAATATCTGCTCAATTGAAGGAACCTACAGATTATAAAAGGTGGTTTATATGAAAACAGTAATGCTTGTATTCGGCACAAGACCTGAGGCTATCAAAATGTGTCCTCTTGTACTTGAACTCAAAAAAAGAGAAAATCTTAAAACAGTCGTATGCGTAACAGGTCAGCACAGACAGATGCTTGATGCTGTTCTTGACACATTCGGTGTTGTACCCGATTATGATCTTTCAATTATGAAGGACAGACAGACACTTTTTGATATCACAACAAATATCCTGATGGGTATAAAGGGTGTGCTTGAAGAAGTGAAGCCCGATGTTGTTCTTGTTCACGGTGACACTTCAACAACATTCGTAACAGCACTTGCGTGTTTCTATATGCAGATTCCCATCGGTCATGTTGAAGCAGGTCTTCGTACATACAATATTTATTCTCCCTATCCCGAAGAATTCAACCGTCAGGCTGTAAGTATCATTTCAAAATATAATTTTGCTCCCACACAGATGTCAAAGGACAACCTTCTCAAAGAAGGTAAGGATGCAGAATCAATCTATATCACAGGTAACACCGCAATTGATGCGCTCAAGACAACTGTACGTGATGATTATACTCATCCCGAGCTTGAATGGGCAAGTGACTCAAGGCTTATTATGCTCACAGCCCACAGAAGAGAGAATCTCGGTGAACCTATGCGTCATATGTTCAGAGCAATCAAGAGAATTATTGACGAAACTCCCGATATAAAGGTAATTTACCCCATTCATATGAATCCTGTTGTCCGTGAAGCCGCAAAGGAAGTTTTCGGTGATGACAACAGAGTTCATATCATTGAACCCCTTGATGTGCTTGATTTTCATAATTTCCTTGCACGTTCATATCTGATTCTTACAGACAGCGGCGGCGTTCAGGAAGAAGCTCCCTCTCTTGGTAAACCTGTTCTCGTTATGCGTGACACAACAGAGCGTCCTGAAGGTATCAAGGCAGGTACACTCAAGCTTGTAGGTACTGATGAAGAATTTATCTACAATACATTCAAGACACTTCTTGAAGACAAGACAGAATATGAAAAAATGAGCAAGGCTTCCAACCCTTACGGTGACGGAAAGGCAAGCTCAAGAATTGCAGATATTCTTGAATTCGGCAAAACAGAAGAAATTGAAATTTAAAACAGCTTATAAAAAGGAGATGTACACGGTATGAAGACGTTTCTATCGTCTATCCTTTGTGTTGTGATGCTTTTTGGTGTTTCATCCGTTGCTTTTGCAAAAACGGATGCACAGCTTTATACATTCTACGGTGACGGAATGCTGTTTGCACAGGAAAAGGAAACCGTAATATCAGGCACGGCTTCGGGCGGTACTGTTACTGCAGAGCTTTATGATGAAAACAGCAATCTGATTACATCAGGTGAATCGACAGTTAATGCTGACGGCACATTTGCCGTTTCATTCGATGCGCCTGCAGGCAGTTTCAAAGAATTTGAAATTGTTGTAAAAAACAACGGTTTTGTTTTTGAAACACTCAAAAATGTTGTTTTCGGTGAACTCTGGCTTGCAAGCGGACAGAGTAATATGCAGTATCCTCTTTCTCAGGAGAAAAACGGTACAAAAATGTTTGAAAACAAAGAAAAACTCGGTGACAGTATCCGTGTTCTTCTTGTCCCCGGTGTCAATGAATATAAAGGCAGCACGGAACTTGTTCCCTGTGACCCTCAGACCGATATAGCAGGTGCTTGCTGGGTGACAGGTAATGATGAAGCTTTTTATTCTGTGAGTGCTGTTGCATATTACTTTGCAAAAGAAATGACAGCAGAACTGGATATGCCCGTAGGTATTATGAATGTTCCTCTCGGCGGAAGTGCAATTGCTTCGTGGATTTCAAGAGAAGCCATTGATGGTGACGAGAAAGTAAAAAATCTTCTTACATATTTCGGAGAATATTATGAAGCTGAAAGCTGGAATGAAGCCGAAAGAAGTATCTATTATGATATGACCTGCAATTTTAATCTGAAAATTGCTCCTCTTTCTCATTTCAGACCCTCAGGTATGATATGGTATCAGGGTGAAACTGATGTAATTTTAGGCAAGTCACCTGAGCAGTATGAGTGGATGTTTGACCTTATGCAGAGGTCATATTCAGAACATTTTGACTGCGACGGGCTTCTTCCCGTGATTTATACACAGCTTGCCGCATATCAGTATCATAATCCTAACAGCACAGACCTTTCTGATATGAATATCGGTTTTACTGATATGCAGAAAAAAGCAGCTGATTCAAGAGCTGTTGTTTCAATTTATGATGTTCCTCTGACATATCTTCCCGTTGCAGGTGCTATTCATCCCGAATGCAAGCAGCAGATAGGCGAAAGAATGGCTTTCAGTGCAAAAGCTCTTGTTTACGGTGCAGATTACAATTACACAACGGCAACGGTTGAAAGTTATGAGATAAAAGACGGAAAAGTATCAATCACACTCTGCAATACGGGTGACGGACTTGTCTGTGACGGACTTCTCAGAGGCTTTGCTGTTTCAGGTAAAGACAATATTTATGTTCAGGCTGATGCAGTTATAACAGGCAAAAACACAATTGAGGTTTTCAGCAGTAAAGTGGCAGAGCCCGTAAGTGTGACTTATGCTTATGCTCTCGGCAATCAGAACTCAAATCTTTACGCTTCACATAATGGCGAAAAAACTCTTCCCGTCAGCCCCTTTGCAGTCAATATGACTGATAATACAAAGAGTTGGTTTGAAAAACAGTGGGCAGATTGCGAAACAGACACAATTGTTCTTGTAAAAGACGACATTTACACGGGAGAATATGATGCCTGGTCTGCAGAAAATGCAGATGTCAGCATTGAAGCTGATTCTGCTTTCAGTGGTAAAAATGGACTGAAAATTTCAGCAGAAGCAGAAAGCTTTTCAATAAGCCCGATGACTTCCGTTCAGAAAGGTCTTACGGCTATAAGATTTCTCAGTGAAGAACTGAATTACGGCAATTACGGAAAAATTTCTTTCCGTGTGCGTAACGACTCAGCTGATGAAATTGTTTTTGAAAAGCTGAAGCTATATAACGGCACCGTTGTATGGTATTCTTCTCAGGATGAAAATATTGTCATTCCTGCAGACGGTGAATGGCACGAAATTGAAATTGACATTGAAACTCTTTATCTTTACGGTGTTGATTACGGTGTATCCTATGAAAATGATACACTCAACAATGTAAGTTCACTTGAATTCTGTTTCAAGGGTAATAATGCAGAGCTCAGTTTTGATGATGTTGATTTTTCACCCGAATCGGGAGAAGAAAAGACTTCAGAACTTGATCTTACAAAGTTTGCAAATATTGTAAAAGTTATTATGATATTCTTTGAAACTTTCATTTCTGAAATCATATAAAAACATCCGCTATTCGGTTGAATAGCGGATATTTTTTTGTTTTATTTCACTTCAAACATAAATCCGAATCTGAATTCTTTTTCGTCAATAAGACGGTTGTTTTCGTCATTGTTGAATTCGGGATTTTCACTGTGGGCTGTGAATCTGCCGTCAAGATTGAGTATTGTGTAAGGCTCTTTCTCAAGCTCAAAATGATGTTTCTTTTCTGTGAGCTGTTCTGCTGAGAAGTGTGAAGCATTGAATGAGAAATCAGGTATTCCGCAACCTGTTGCAGTAACTGAATTGCCTGACTCATTACTGAGTGTTACACGTCTTGTCCTGAAGTGTGAAGAATTTTCCTGTGGTCTGATGTAAGGCACATAGTTTTCTGTAACTGTAAGTGCATATTCGCCGAATTTAGCCGCCTTATGTCTGTCAACGTAAGTTTCGATTTCACCAAGACCGAAATAGCTGATATTTTCAAATTCTTCTTTGAGGATAAGCTCCATTCCGATTCTCGGAAGCACGGGAGCTTCTTTTTTGATTTTACCGTCAATTTCAACTGAGAATGTGCCGTCGTTGTTGAAGATATAATCAACATCAGCCTTGATAACAGGGGGATTTGCAGGTCCGCCGAGAGCAATCCTTGTCTTTATTACGATTGCATTTTCTGCCTTTTCAACTTCTGCCGAATATGTCTTCTGTGTAACGTGATGAAGATTGTTTGCATACCATGCGGGAGATGAGCCTACATTGTAGCTGGGTGCTCTCCAGAGCTTGAATGCTGACGGCTTTTCGAGAATTTCAGCACCGCCGATTGTAATTGAAACAATTCTTCCGTATGATTTGTCAAATGTATATTCTTTTTCACCGTTTGTGATTTTTACGAATCTGTCGCCTTCTTCACAGACGAGGAGTTTTGCTTCTCTTTCGGCTGTTGCCTTTGCGCTTTCGATTTCAAACTGTCCGAAACCTACTTCATAACCTGATTCTGCCCAGAGAGTGTCATTTTTCTGTCTTATGATAACGGTCAGGAATGTGTCGCCTGTGTAGTTGAATTCATCAATGCCTGTAAGACGGAATTCCTTCTTGTCCTGAGGAGCAATATCAAGGGACTCGATTCTGCCCGAAACGATTGTAACACCGTTGCTTTCAACTTTCCAATCTGCATAAAGGTCTGAAAGGGGAGTGAAATAACGGACATTTCTGATTGTGAGGGTGCCGTCCTTGTATTCGGTTCTGAAAGGCTCATAAACCTTTTTCATATCGTAGTAACCGGGACGGGGTGTTCTGTCGGGGAAAACAAGACCGTCAATACAGCAGATACCGTTGTGGGGATATTCGCCGAAGTCACCGCCGTAATAGTAACGTGCATTGCCGTTTTCGTCGTCGATTCTTACAGCGTGGTCGCTCCATTCCCAGATACAGCCGCCTGTATGGTTTTCGTATTTATCAACAAGTTTCCAGTATTCGTGAACGTCGCCCGTTGTCATTGAGCAGACGTATTCACACCAGTAGAAAGGCTTGTTATAATCGGGATTGTTGAGATAACCCTCTGTGTAGTTGTAGCCTGAATACATACGGCTTTCCACATCGGAAATATCAGCAAAGTTCTCTCCCTCGGGAACTGCCTTGAATTCAAGATGTGCGTTTTCATAGTGAACAATAGCGGTGTTATCACGGGACTTGATGTAGTTTCTCATTGCACGGTGGTTTTTGCCGCAACCACTTTCGTTACCGAGAGACCACATTACAACACAGCCCTGATTCTTGTCACGCTCAAAAAGGTGCTCTGCTCTGTCAACATAAGCTTCTTCCCATTCGTCAATTGTAGAAAGCATTGACCAACGGAACCAATCCCAGTCCTCGTCTGTATTCCAGCCCATACCGTGAGTTTCGATATCTGCTTCATTTACAAGATAGAAGCCGAGTGCCTGAGCAAGTTCAACAAAACGGGGGTCGTTGGGGTAGTGTGATGTTCTGATACAGTTGACATTAGCTCTCTTCATCATAAGAAGGTCCTTCTTCATATCGTCAACAGTCACAACATAGCCGTTTTCTGTTGAATCGTGACGGTTGATACCACGAAGCTTTGCAGCCTTACCGTTGATAAGGAGCTTCTTGTCTTTGATTTCCTTCTTGCAAAGAGCAATGGGGAGAGGGATGATTTCATCCTCAACTGTAAGGAAGAGAGTGTAGATGTGGGGCTTTTCGTCATTCCACATCATAGGCTCGTCGATTTTTATTTCAAAGTGATTTTTTGAGCTGTCACCGTTGTTGATGACATAACCTGCAGGAGAGATAAGCCCGTAGCTGATGTCGGCTTTGCCGTTCAGAGTACAATCAATATCAAGAGTTGCACTTGTGAAATCATCATTGAAGCTCTGTTTTACATAAACATCTTCAAGACGGATTTTGTTTCTTGAAAGGATATAGACTTCTCTGAAAATACCTGAAAGACGGAAGAAATCCTGATCTTCAAGATATGAACCGTCACACCATTTTACAACAAGTACGGCAATCTTATTTACGCCCTTGTGAACAAACTTTGTGATGTCAAATTCGCTTGTTGCGTGACTTATCTGGCTGTAGCCCACAAACTGACCGTTTATCCACAGATAGAAGCAGGATGCAACACCCTCAAAAGTGAGAATGTTGTCTCTGTCTTCCATTTCGTCGTTGACGAAAAATTCCTTGATGAATACAGAACAGGGGTTCTCATCGGGAACATGAGGAGGGTCTGTGGGGAATGGATAATAGAGGTTTGAGTAAAGAGGTTTGTCGTGAGGAACATCTTTATATAACTGAACGTTGCCGGGAACGGGTACTTCGGGGAGTGATGCATAATCAAAACCGTCTGCCCAGAATTCACAGTCAATATCTTCAAAGCTGTTATAGAATTTATAACTCCAGTCACCGCAGAGAGAGGTGAAGTATGCACTTTTCTCACGGTCGCCTGACAGCGCATCATCGAGGCATTCGTAAGGAATAAAATACGCTCTGGGTTTCAGTGTGCCGAAATGCAGAACATCTAAACTTTTGTGATATGATGGTATTTTCATTTTAACACCTGCTTTGTTTTTTGATAAAATGATATTAACATAAATTATGGATTAAATCAATAATAAACAATAATTTATCGAGCTTTGCTCGATAAATTATTGAATGATGTTTTTTGCCGCTGGCAAAAAATGATGTATTCGCTTAAAGCGAATAATGATGTTTTGTTTCACAAAATGATGTTTTTGCCTTTGGCAAAAATGTC
>JAFYVE010000039.1 GCA_017549285.1 Clostridia bacterium | reverse complement strand
TGTTTCACAAAATGATGTTTTTGCCTTTGGCAAAAATGTCGGAAGCCGCTTTGCGGCTTGAATTATAAAATGGGTAAGGGCGAAGCCCTTCCGAAATGTTTGCCGTAGGTAAACGCATCATTTGACCGTAGGTCATACATCATTTTGCGTAGCATAACATCATAATTTTCCGCAGGAAAATTATATCATTCAGAATTTATCGCTCAGCGATAAATTCTGATTTCCCGAAAGGAATGAAAACTTTGATACATAACGAAACTATTGATAATATTCTCACAAGAAGGACTATCAGGGAATACACTCCCGAGCAGATAACAGATGAACAGCTTGAAACACTTCTTGAATGTGCTATGTGGGCTCCCAGCGGAAGAAACGGTCAGCCCTGTCACGTCCGTGTTGTTCAGAGCAAAGAAATGCTCGATGAAATGAATGTTGATTTCAAGAATCTTGTCGGCTGGGATACGCCTGCTTACACTAACTGGGATAAAAATCCGTTTTATCAGAATGCTCCCACCGTTTTCTTTATTTATGCCGAAGGCAACAGCCATATGGATGCGGGAATTATGGTTGAGAATATCGCAATTGCAGCCAAGGGAATGGGGCTGGGCTCCGTTATTATTGCAAGTATCGGCGGACTTCTTAATGAAAATGAAGGTATAAAGTGGAAACAGAAACTTGATATCCCTGAAGATTATAAGTTTCTTATTGCCTGTGCTGTAGGCATCGGTTGTGAAGACCCTGCTCCCAAACCCCGTAAAAAAGAGCAGTTCAGGGTTATAAAATGATATGAATACAGAACTTTATATTGTAATTTTTGCAGGTCTTATTTCAGTGATTTCGGTTATGCTGACCGTCTATGACAAGGTAGCATCAATGGCAAAGAGATGGCGTATACCCGAAAAAATGCTTATGCTTTTTGGGTTATTCGGCGGCGCAACAGCTATGTATGTAACAATGCAACTGATACGTCATAAAACAAAACATAAGAAATTTATGATAGGTCTTCCCTGTTTTATAATCATACATATTGCACTGATTATTGTTATGTATTTTGTTCTGTAAACAAAAAAAGTCACTTCACGGGAAGTGACTTTTAATTTTTGCATAATCTTAAATGTTGCCGCTGAATTCGGGATAAAGTACGGGAATGAAGGCAATTGAAGTTTTTGTATAGCCTTTTGTTGTGAGCATGTTTGAAGGAATTTTACCTGTGAGCTCTGTTATTGCAATATTTGAAGCAACAGAATTTGCATCGGCAAGCGTGATCTGAACAATTCTGTCTTCAATTGCAAAGAATTTAATTGATGTGCCTTCTTCGTTTGAGAATGTGTAGATATCACATTCCATACCTTCATATGTACCCTTTGTGAGAACGGGCTTACCTGCATCGTTGAACTTGATTGATGTGAGCTGGCCCATAATTTCGCTGAAGTCAACACCCATTTCGTCCTTAAACACATCAGAAAGGGGAACATAGTGTTTCTTTGTGCCTGATGCAAGTTTGAGGAATGTATCCTTACCTTTTGCATAAATTGAAACCTGAAGATTTGAATTGGGGATTGTCATTGCGATTTCAGTCTGTGAATTGCCTGTAGCCATTTTGAGGGGCATTGTGTTGCCACCGTCAACCATTGTGCCGTTGAGATAGAATTTGCCGCTGAAGAATGCATCAATTGCTGCGGGATATTCGTCAACCACAACACCTGTATCAGCTTCGGGAAGATCGGAATCTGCGTTTGTAGTTGTTTCTTCTGCTGTAGTTGTTGTTTCTTCTGCTTTTGTAGTTGCTTCTTCTGCTGTGGTTGTTTCCTGTGTTGTTGTTTCGGGAACATCAAATTCATCAAGCTTTGCTGAAACCCTGAGAATTTTTCTTGCATCAGCAGCAGTTACCTTGCCGTTGAAGTCAACATCAGCAGTAATAATCTCAACATCTGTGAGCGTTTCAAGTTTTGCACTTGCACGGAGTGTTTTACGTGCGTCAGAAGCTGTGATTTTTCCGTCATTTGTTACATCGCCGAGAGGTGCCGAATCAGCACTTGCAAGAATTATGGCGAATGAAAACAAAAGCGAAACTGTGAGGAGAATTGCTGTTAATCTTCTTCTCATTTTTTATCATCCTTTTATTTTTTTTCTTGATTATATCATAATTTCTTCCTTTTTACAACACCTAAAAACTGTAAATGTTAAAATGTTTGAAATTTTTTTGATTTGATGTTGACTTATTATATTTACTGTGATAAAATAACTTCAAATGTGTAAATGCGTTGACGGCGTGTAAGTAACATTCATTTAACCCGACAGAGAGTGGTCATCATCGGCTGTAAGTGACCTCGGTGCAGTGAAAATGTGAATTTCAGCGTCTGAGCTTTCTGCGAAAACATTGATTAAGCAGAATGTAACCGCTGCATTAAAGCGGACAAGAGTGCAGAAGTAAAATGCTTCTGAATTCGGGTGGTACCACGGTTATTTTCCGTCCCGTTTTTCCGGGACGGTTTTTTTTATTTTCATAAATAATGAAAGGATGATATAAATGGATCAGACTAAAGAACTCCTCGCAAAGTTCGAAGAGGCTCTTGCAAATGCAGATTCATCAGAAGCTCTTGAAGCTCTCCGTGTTGAATACTGCGGCAAAAAAGGTCACGTAGCAGGTCTTATGGGTATGCTTAAATCTGTACCCAATGAAGAAAAGAAGGCTTTCGGTCAGGCTGTCAATGAGGTAAAGCAGGAAATCGAAAAGAAACTTGCCGAAGCTCAGGCAGAAATTGTTAAGAAAGAAGAGCAGAAACTCATTGACTCAGCAGAAGACTATGACGTTTCTCTTCCTATGGATATGGAAATGGGTTCATATCACCCCATCACACTTATCCAGAGAGAAGTTGAAGAAATCTTCCGTACAATGGGCTTCACAATCGAAGACTTCTCAGAGATTGTTGACGACTTCAACTGCTTCGAAGCTCTCAATATCCCCAAGCATCACCCCGCAAGAGATATGCAGGACACATACTATCTCTCAAGCGGTCAGCTTCTGAAAACTCACACATCAGCTGCTCAGAATTCAATTATGAAGAAGTACGGCGCACCTCTTCGCGCAATCTTCCCCGGCAGATGTTTCAGAAACGAATCAACTGACGCAAGCCACGAAAACACATTCTTCCAGATGGAAGGTATTATGATTGATGAAGATATCTCAATCTCAAACCTTATCTACTTTATGAAGACTATGCTTTCAGAAGTTTTCGGTCAGGATGTTACAGTCAGACTCCGTCCCGGTTTCTTCCCCTTCGTTGAACCCGGCTTTGAGCTTGACATTCAGTGTCTTGTATGCGGCGGCGAAGGCTGTCCCACCTGTAAGCATTCAGGCTGGCTTGAGCTTTGCCCCTGCGGTATGATTCACCCCAACGTGCTCAACTACGGTGGCATCGATACAGAAAAATACACAGGCTTCGCATTCGGTCTCGGTCTTACAAGACTTGCAATGATGAAGTACGGCATCAAGGATATCCGTATTCTCAATTCGGGTAACCTGAAATCACTTTCACAGTTTATAGGTAAGTAAGGAGGAAAGAGAATAATGTTTGTTTCAATGAACTGGATCAACGAATTTGTTGATTTAAGCGGTCTTGATATTGAAGAGCTTATCCACAGATTTACTCTTTCCACCGCTGAAGTAGAAGATATCTATTACAAAGGCAATGATATTAAGAATGTTGTTGCAGGTAAAATCATTTCAATCGATAATCATCCCAACTCAAAGAAGCTTCATCTTCTTAAGGTTGACGTTGGTGAAAAAGTGCTTGACATCGTATGCGGTGCTCCCAATGTAAGAGAGGGTATGGTTGTACCCGTTGCTATGGCAGGCGGCAGAGTATGTGCAGGTGAAATCACAAACGCAGTTGTTGCAGGTTATGAATCATTCGGTATGTGCTGTGCAGAATCAGAGCTTGGTATCAGCGATGACCATTCAGGTCTTATGGAAATCTTTGAAGATGTTGCACTCGGCACAGATATCTGTGACATCTATCCTATCAAGGACATTATTTTTGAAGTTGATAATAAGTCACTCACAAACCGTCCTGACCTCTGGGGACACTACGGTATCGCAAGAGAATTCTCAGCTATCACAAAGAGACCTCTCAAGGCTCTTGCAATCGATGAATGCGAATATGACGGTGAAGAGATCCCAGTTGAAATCAAGAGTGATGCAGTTTACAGATATTCTGCACTCCGTATCAATAACATCAAAAAATCAGTCAGCCCCGTTGCAATGAGAATCAGACTTTTCTACTGCGGTATGAGAGGCATCAATCTTCTTGCTGACCTTACAAACTACCTTATGCTTGAAATGGGTCAGCCTATGCACGCTTTTGACGGCACAAAAGTTCAGTCAATCGGTGTCGGTATGGGTGAAAACGGAACAAAGTTCACAACACTTGACGGCACAGAAAGAGATGTTGACGAAAACACACTTCTCATCCTCAACAACAACGAGCCCGTTGCAGTTGCAGGTATTATGGGCGGTCTTGATTCGGAAATCGTCGGTGATACAGACTCAGTTGTTCTTGAATCAGCTAACTTTGACGGTGTATGCGTAAGAAAGACATCATCAAGAATGGGTCTTCGTACAGATGCATCAGCACGTTATGAAAAAATTCTTGACCCCGAAATGACAGTTACTGCTATCCGTCGTTTCGTAAAACTCCTCAAGGAAATCGATGACGGTGCAGTTGTTGTTTCAAAGCTTGCAGATGCTTACACAAAGAAGTATCCCGAAATCGAGCTTTTCATCGACAAGAAGTATGTTGACAGATACACAGGTATTGATTTCAGCAACGAGCAGATTGAAGAAACTCTCATTTCTCTCGGCTTTAAGGTAACAGCTGAAAATGACGGCTTCAAGGTTATTGTTCCCTCCTGGAGAAGCACAAAGGACGTTACAATCAAGGCTGACCTTATTGAAGAAATCACAAGAATCTTCGGTTATGACAACTTTGAAATCAAGACAACTCTCAGCGCACTCAAGCCTGTAAGAGCTGAAGCTGTTAAGAGTGAAGATGCTATGGTCAAAGACCTCCTTGTAAACAAGTTCAAGCTCCACGAAGTTCATTCATATATCTGGTGTGACGGTAAGAAGTATAAGAAGCTGGGTATTGATGTTGAAGAAAACTGCACAATTCTCAACATCCCCACTCCCGAAAACGGCACAATCAGAAATTCAATGATTCCCACTCTTCTTACAATCGCTTACGAGAACAAGTCATTTGCTCCCTCATTCGGTATTTTTGAATGCGGACGCGTTGTTGACGGTTACCTTGAAAACGGTTATTGCAATGAGAGAAGAAGACTCGGTGTTGTTCTTTATGACAAGGTCGGCACAGAAAAAGACCTCTACTTCAAGATGCTCAATATGCTCAAGTTCATCTTCCGTGACATCAAGCACGACGATGCAGACTTCGCAAAGGCTGTGACTGTTGCTCACGCATATCAGCATCCTAAGAACACAGCTGAAATCAGCTATAAGGGTGAAAAACTCGGTGAAATGTTCACTCTTCATCCGATGAACAACCAGAAGCTTGATAAGAACGCTGCTGTTGTATGTGCTGAAATCGACCTCGATAAGTTCTTTGCAATCGCAGTTGCAGATGCAAAGTATGCTGACCCCTCAAAGTTCCCCGCAATCGATTATGACCTTTCACTTGTTATTGCAGATAAGAAGTATGCAGACATCAAGGCTTCCTGGGAAAGTAAGAACATTCCCGAGCTCACAGGCGCAAAGGTTATCGATATGTTCGATGACGGCACAACAAAGAGTATGGCAGTAAGACTTTCATTCTCAGCTCCCGACAGAACACTTGCTATGGATGAAATTCAGGCTCATATTGATTCAATCCTTGCTTCACTCAAGGAAATCGGCGTAGAACTCAAGCAGTAATACATAAAAAACAGAGAGTTCCAACTCTCTGTTTTTTTTGATAAACAATAATTTGTCGGGATGAAACCCAACAAAAAGAATAAAGAAAAAATAATAAATAATAAAATCGGAAGCCCTTCGGGCTTGGATTTATTAAATGATATTACAAACTACGTAGGGGCGCCCATCGGGCGTCCGTTGCAGCAAGTGTTTCCGCACGGACTGCCAATGGCAGCCCCTACGATGAAACATCCCGACAAATTCTGATTTGCCGGAACATTGGATAATTTATTGTATATAATAAATAAAAGCGGACAATAAAAAAAGTCAAATTTTCTCTGATTTTCTATTGCATTCCGTAAAAACTTATGATATAATTTACAGGCTAAAACTCACGCAGTCCATTTGCATATTCCTGCATCAACGATGTTTTATGCAGAAGTGACGGCTGCGGCGGTTAAATAAAAGGAGGCAAAAAAAATGTCAGTAGTATCAATGAAACAGCTTCTTGAAGCTGGTGTGCATTTCGGTCACCAGACAAGAAGATGGAACCCCAAAATGGCACCTTACATCTTCACAGAACGTAACGGTATCTACATCATCGACCTTCAGAAAACAGTTAAGAAGCTCGAAGATGCTTATATGTTCGTTCGTCAGGTAGCAGAAGATGGCGGAGATATCCTCTTCGTAGGTACAAAGAAACAGGCTATGGATTCTGTTAAGGAAGAAGCAGAACGTTGCGGTATGCCTTTTGTTAACGCAAGATGGCTCGGCGGTATGCTCACAAACTTCACAACAATCAAGCTCAGAATCAGAAGACTTGCTCAGCTCAAGGCTATGGAAGAAAACGGCACATTCGATCTTCTCCCCAAGAAGGAAGTTGCTAAGCTTAAGCTCCAGATCGAAAAGCTCGAAAAGTTCCTCGGCGGTATCACAGAAATGAAGAAGATGCCCGCAGCAATGTTCATTGTTGACCCCAGAAAAGAAAGAATTGCTGTTGCTGAAGCTAAGAAGCTCGGAATACCCATCGTTGCAATCGTAGACACAAACTGCGATCCCGATGAAGTTGATTATGTAATCCCCGGTAATGACGATGCTATCCGTGCAGTCAAGCTCATCGCAGGTGCAATGGCTGATGCTGTTATCGAAGGCAGACAGGGTGAACAGAGCGCTCCCGAAGCTGCAGCTGAAGAAGTTGTAGTTGAAGACGCTGAATAATTTCAATAATTATTCAAAGCCCGTACAATTTAATGTGCGGGCTTATTTTTAAAATATCATTTAATTGGAGGAAATTAAAATGGCATTTACAGCTAAAGACGTTCAGGCTCTTCGTGAGAAGACAGGCGTTGGTATGATGGATTGTAAGAAGGCTCTTGTTGAAACTGACGGTGATATCGACAAGGCTATAGAAATTCTCAGAGAAAAGGGTCTTGCATCAGCTGCTAAGAAGGCAAGCCGTGTTGCAGCAGAAGGTATCGTTGCTACATGTTCAGATGCTACAGCAGGTGTTCTCGTAGAACTCAACTGTGAAACAGACTTCGTTGCTAAGGGCGCTCCCTTCGTTGAACTTTCAGCTAAGGTTGCAAAGACAGTTCTTGCAGCAAAGCCCGCTGATGTTGAAGCTCTCCTTGCTACAAAGGCAGTAGATTCAGATAAGACTGTTGATGAAGAAGTTCAGGAAGTTTTCCTTGCTCTTCGTGAAAACATGAAGGTCAGAAGATTTGCTGTTGTTGAAGGTCACACAGCAACATATATCCACGCAGGCGGTTCAGTAGGCGTTATCGTTGCTTTCGATACAGACGATGCTACAGCTGCTAAGGCAGAATTTGCTGATATGGGTAAGAACGTAGCTATGCAGATCGCAGCTATGAACCCCGAATACCTCAGCAAGGAAGACATCTCAGCAGAAGAACTTGCTAAGATGGAATCAATCACAGTTGACAGCGCTCTCAACAAGCCCGATTCACTTCCCATGCCCATCCTTACAAGCCTCATCAACGAAGCTATGGATTCAAAGAAGTGGAGCGAAGAAGACACAACTGTTTACCAGGGTCTTGACCAGAAGCAGAGAAAGAACTTCGTAAACTTCATTTCAAAGGAAGCTTACGCAACACTTGTTGAACTTGCAGTTTCACACAAGGCAGAAATCGTTGACAACAAAATCTTCAAAGGTCTTGTTGCTGGCCGTCTTTCAAAGCAGATCAAGGAAGTTTGCCTTCTTGAACAGGAATTTGTTCGTTCAGACCTCTTCGAAGGCGATGTAAAGGGCTACATTGCATCAGTTGCAAAGGCTCTCGGCGCAGAACTCAGCCTTTCAAAGTACGTTCGTTTTGAAAAGGGCGAAGGTATTGAAAAGAAGCAGGACGATTTCGCAGCAGAAATCGCAAGCATGGTTAAATAATTAATCAAAAAAATATTTAAGCGGAGTGCAGTTGCATTCCGCTTCTTTTTTGTATATAATAAGTATATAATATATTTTGGAGAGAGAAAATGAAAATCACAGGAGCAATTTTTGATTTTGACGGTACACTTTTCGACTCAATGCACGTCTGGAAGGGTGTAAGATATAAATTTTTTGACAGAATAGGCATTGTCCTTTCAGAAGAGGATGAGGTTGCATTCAGAGGACTTTATTTAAGAGAATCTATCATCCTTGCAAAAGAGAGATTCAACCGTCCTGAAACTTATGAAGAGCTTTTTGCAAAGTTTTTTGAACTTATCAAGGAGATGTATCTTGCCGATACAGCACCGAAAAACGATATTATCGAATTTCTTGAAAAGCTTAAAGCAAAAGGTGTGAAAATGGGTATCGCAACAGCAACGGGCGAGCCTGCACTTGAAGCTGTGCTTGAAAAGTTCAATATGCTTCATTATTTCGATGCAATCTATTCAACTTATACAGTAGGTGCGGCAAAAACGGAGCCGAAGGTCTATGATGTTGTTCTTGATGCAATCGGTACGGATAAAGAAACAACATGGATTTTTGAAGACGCACTTTATGCCGCAACAACAGCAAAAAAATACGGATATAAAGTTGTTGGCATCTACGACAAAAGTGAACCCGAACAGGAAAAACTTAAAAACCTCGTTGATATATATATTCATAATTATTGTGAACTTGACATTTAAACAATAATTTGTAGGTGTCATTAAATTTGAAAATCACAACGTAGGGGCGCCCATCGGGCGTCGTTACAGAAAGTGTTTCCATACGGACTGCCAATGGCAGCCCCTACGATTGTTTAATTAAAATTATCCCGACAAATTCTGATTTATCAATATACTGAAAAAGGTGATATTATGAACATTTGCATTTACGGCTCAGCAAGTAATGAAATTGACAGAAATTACATTGAAAAAACAGAAGAGCTTTCAAAAATTCTTGCAAAAAGAGGACACTCACTCGTCTTCGGAGGCGGTGCAAACGGTCTTATGGGTGCAGCCGCAAGAGGATTTTACTCACAGAAAGCAAAAATCACGGGGGTTGTTCCGAAATTCTTTAATGTTGACGGTATTCTCTTTGAAAACTGCGATGAAATGATAAGAACCGATACTATGCGTCAGAGAAAACAGATTATGGATGATATGGCAGAAGCTTTCATCACAACTCCGGGTGGAATCGGCACTTATGAAGAATTTTTTGAAATAATAACTCTCAAACAGCTTGGTCAGAGCAAAAAACCTCTTGTCCTTTTTAACATAAACGGTTATTTTGAGCCCCTCAGAGCGATGCTTGAAAACTGTGTGAAGGGTGGATTTATGCCTCAGACAACAATTGACCTGTGCTTCTTCTCAGATAATATTGATGACATCATCAACTATATTGAAAATTATGTTCACGTTGAAATGGATGTTGAAAGGCTGAGAAATATAACCAAATAAAACAAAAATCAGGAGTTAACAAAAACTCCTGATTTATTTTTATTTCAGATAAGGCATATATATCCATGCTTCAGAACCGTTGAAGCTGATTTTACCCCAGTAACCGTCTGTTTCTGTTACTTCTACCTGTGAACCTTTTTCAAGAATTCCTACAACGGTACTGTCTGTTGAAGCAGAAGCCCTTACGTTGAGGTATGTTGAAGAACCGGGTGTTACTGTGTAAGTTCCGGGTGTTGTGGGGAATGAGAATTCCTGTTCACCTGATGCAGATTCAGCCTTTGTTGTTGTCTCTTTTTCAGTTACAGGTTCTTTTGAGGGAGTAAACTCAAGGTCAGCCATTTCAACCCAGCCTGTGTATGAGTTATATGTTGTTTTGCCGAGTTCCCCATTTACTTCTGTTATTTCAATTACCGTACCTGTGGGAATTGTGGCCGTTATACGCTGATCTGTAACTGATTTATAAACGAAGATGTTCTTCTGATCTGATTTAACTGTGTAAACACCTGTTTCATAGTCAGACTCTGTTCCGAGGTTTGCTTCGTCTTCAATTGTCTGCGCAGGTTTGTTGACAGGCAGTTTGTCTTTATCTGAAGCACCTTCATCGGGAGTTTCTTCTACTGTTTCATTACTTTCCCAGAAACCGAACTGCTGACCGATACGATAAACACCCATAACGCAGATTGAAAGACCGGCAATAATCAGCACAAGAAGCACAATAAGTTTTACGTTGACTTTAGGTCCTGCTTTTCTTACGGGACGTTCATTACGGGGCTGTCTTTCTTCAAAACGTTCGTTATCATAGTCATCGTCACCGTAATCGGGCTCCTGCTGAATCACAATCTGTTCTTCAGACTGATAATCAGAAACGGGAGAAAATCTCTTTGTTCTGTCATCGTCATAGATGGCAGAGGTATTCTGTCTTCTGTCATCACTGCGGCTTAAGAACATTCTGTCATATTCAAGAACGTGAGCCGTTGCCGTGTCATAGGCGTGAGGATCCCTGTATTCGGGTGCATTGGGGTCTGTACTGAAGATATCGGGGATATTTATTGTTGACTGGTCATCAGTTGATACAGGTCTGCGTGTTTCCGCTTTTCTGAGCTCTTTGATAGGGTCTGCGAACTGCATTGTGCTGTCTTGGTTTGTCTGTTCATTGATTCTGACAACTCTGCCGCAACCGGGACAGTATTTCTTTCCCTCGGGAATTTCGTGTGCACAAATATGACACTTCATTTTAATTTTCCTCCTTTATATGTTCTGAAAAAAGCGTTTTGTTCTGTTTCGTGCAGCTGAGCGTCTTTTTTCAGTTTCCTTTTCATTATAAATATAAACACCGTCAATGAGTTCATAAACGTTTCCGATACGCAAATCTTGCGGCATTTCAGAAACTCTGACATCATATTTTCTGCCGTCATCATCTGTGAGAACGACAAATAGTTCTTCTTCAATTCTGTTTATTGTATAGAACATTGTCATTTCTCCGTTCTGACCGTGTAGTCGTCCTGAGTGCAGGTAAATGTTATTGTTCCGTGTTTATCTGTTCTGTAGATTGTGTCGGTATATTTCTTTAAATTTGAAATAGTTTTATCGGTCGGATGACCGTATTTGTTGCCTTTGCCGACGGGAATTACGGCAACTTCGGGGGATACAGCCTCAAGAAAGCCTGCAGACGAAGAAGTGCTGCTTCCGTGATGACCTACTTTGAGAATTGTTGCGTCTATTTTACCGTATTTATTCACAATTTCGGTTTCAACAGCTTTTTCGGCATCTCCCGTAAAGAGGAATGATGTTTTACCTGCAGTAACGTGCATCACTACTGAATTATTATTCTCTTCGCTTGAAGAAACATTGAAAGGTGAAAGTATCCTGCATTCCGTTGCACCGAGAATGAATGAATAATCAGGTTCAGCAAGAATAACCTTTGCGTTGCTGTTTTCAACCGAATCAAGAAATTCCTGATATATCGATGTTTCTGCTGCATCATCTGTTGGCTGTGAAATAATGATTTTCTGAGTGGGTATGTTGTCAAGGATTTCAGCCATAGCACCCATATGGTCAGAATGAGAATGGGTTACAACAACATAATTGAGCTCATCTATTCCTATTTCGGTGAATTTATCAAGAATGATTTGTGCTGATTCAGCTTCACCGCTGTCTATAAGTATTGTTTCGTTGCGTGAAACAATCAGAGCACAGTCACCCTGACCGACATCAATAAAATGAACTTCTGCGGCTGTTTCTCCGTCTTCAAGCTCAATGTGTGTTGTACCTGTGAGGGCTGTGTCAATTTTATTCCATATGCCGGATTCTTCAAAAACAAATGTGATGATTGCAATGATGAGTGCGATTACTGAATATATGATTTTCTGTTTAGTAACGGGTTTTCTTTTTTTCATTGATCCTTGCTTTCCTGTCATTTGAGCCGTTTGAAGGTTTACGTCTGATAGTCTGTCTTTTTGCCTGATTGAATTTTTGTGAGCCTTTTATAAGACAATCGGGGCCGTTGCCGATAAGGTCTGTTCTTCTTGCTTTTATGAGAGCTTCTTCAACCATTGTCTGGTTTTTCGGGTCAAAATATCTTATGAGGGCTCTCTGCATAGCTTTATCGTGTGAATTCTTTGCCACAAAAACCTTTTCGAGCGTATAAGGGTCAAGTTCTGTATAGAACATTGCCGTTGAAATTGTGCCCGGTGTGGGGTAGAAGTCCTGCACCTGCTCGGGGTGGAGCTTCTGTGATTTTATGAAAAGAGCGAGTTCGATTGCATCATTGAGAGTGCTTCCCGGATGTGATGACATAAGGTATGGAACAACATACTGCTCCTTACCTGCCGATTTGCTCAGCTCAAAATATCTTTTTACAAATTTTATATATGTTTCGATATGGGGTTTACCCATTTTATCAAGAACCATTGCAGAACAATGCTCGGGAGCAACCTTGAGCTGACCGCTGACGTGATGCTGAACAAGTTCCTTGAAGAATGCTTCGCTTTTATCCTCTAACATATAGTCAAATCTTATGCCTGAACGGACAAAAACCTTTTTGATTTTCGGAAGATCTCTGACAGTTCTTAAAATATCAAGGTATTCACTCTGGTCTGCAATAAGATTTTTGCAGGGAGTGGGAGCAAGACATTTTTTAGCTTTGCAGAGTCCTCTTTCTTCCTGCCCTTTGCAGGAGGGATGACGGAAGTTTGCCGATGGGCCTCCGATATCGTGGATATAGCCTTTGAAGCCATCGAGTGTTGTGAGAAGCTTTGCCTCTTTTACTATAGATTCTTTACTTCTTGAGGTTATGTATCTGCCCTGATGGAATGCAAGAGAGCAGAAATTACACGCACCGAAACACCCACGGACATGAGTGATTGAAAATTCGACTTCTTCGAGTCCGGGCACACCGCCGAGCTTATCATAAGACGGATGCCATTTTCTCATATAGGGGAGCTCATATACTTTGTCGAGCTCTTCTGTTGAAAGGGGCATCATCGGCTCATTCTGCACAAGCATAACCTTGCCGTGTTTCTGCTTTATTGCTCTGCCTCTGAAAAAGTCCTGTTCATCCTGCTGTATACGGCATGAAACAGCATATTCCTTCTTGCTGTTGCATACATTTTCAAAAGAGGGACATTCCGTACCCGTGTAGGGTGTTTCACGGACATCGCATTTATAACAGGTGCCCTTTATATCTCTTATATCTTTTACATCGAAGCCGTCACGGAGTCTGTCTGCAATTTCAATAATCTGCTTTTCACCCATACCGAAAATGAGAAGGTCAGCATCCGATGAAATGAGAATTGAAGGACGAATTGCATCATCCCAGTAATCGTAATGGGCAAATCTTCGGAGTGATGCTTCAAGTCCGCCGATTATAACGGGAATGTCACCATAAATGCTTCTGATTTTTTTGCAGTATACATCAACGGCTCTGTCGGGACGTTTGCCCATAACTCCGCCGGGAGTGTATGCATCTGATGTTCTGAGTCTTTTTGCAACGGTGTAGTGTGCCACCATTGAATCTATATTGCCCGATGAAACGAGGAAACCATATTTCGGTCTGCCGAAACGGGTGAAATCCCTGTCACTTCTCCAGTCAGGCTGAGAAAGGAATGCAACTTTGTAACCTGCATTTTCGAGAACACGGGTGATTATGGATGCACCGAAACTGGGGTGATCTACATATGCATCACCACTGACATAAACGAAATCAGGTCTGTCCCATCCCCGTTTTTCCATATCCTCTTTGTTTACAGGTAAAAAGTCATTCATCGTCTGTTTCTCCGTCAATATCTGCAGGGGAGCTTGTTGCCATAGCATTCATTTCGTACCACTGAGCTTTTGTGAGAAGTACCTTTCTGGGCTTGCTTCCTGCGTGAGGGCCTACTACACCTCTGTCTTCAAGGGCGTCCATAATTCTGCCTGCTTTTGCGAAGCCGAGGCTTAAGTGACGCTGAAGTGATGAAATAGAAGCCTTGTCGGGATTGTCAATTACAAGTTCTGCTGCTTTAAGAATAATTTCGTTGTCTGCATCGGAAACCTGACCGCCGCCTTCTTCCTTGTTGCCCTTCTTGGGCGCTGCCGCAAGAGCCTGCTTGTCGATTTCCTGCTGAATATCGTCGCTGTATGATGTTGCTTCCTGAGTTTTTACAAACTCAACAACCTTTTCGATTTCTTCGTCTGAGAGGTAACAGCCCTGAACACGCTGAGGCTTTGATTTGCCTATGGGATTGAAGAGCATATCTCCGAGACCCAGGAGCTTTTCGGCGCCTGATGCGTCAAGAATTGTTCTTGAGTCAACCTGAGAAGAAACAGAAAGAGCGATTCTTGAGGGAATATTTGCCTTGATAAGACCTGTGATAACGTCAACCGAGGGTCTCTGAGTTGCTACAACAAGGTGCATACCTGCTGCACGAGCCATCTGTGCCAGTCTTGTTATGGAGCCTTCAACTTCTGAGGGAGCTACCGACATAAGGTCAGAAAGCTCGTCGATAACAATGACAATCTGAGGCATCTTTTTTAGTGTTGTGTCCTGTTCACAGAGTTTATTATATGTGCCGATGTCACGCACACCCGTTGTGGTGAACGTGTTGTATCTGTTGACCATTTCGGTTACAGCCCAACCAAGAGCACCTGCTGCCTTTCTCGGGTCTGAAACAACGGGAACAAGAAGATGGGGGATACCGTTGTAAACTGCAAATTCAACTGATTTCGGGTCTATGAGAAGAATTTTTACTTCGCTGGGTTTTGCGTTGTAGAGAATACTTACAATCATTGAGTTAAGGCAGACTGACTTACCTGAGCCTGTTGTACCTGCAACAAGAAGGTGGGGCATCTTTGCAAGGTCAGCACACACAACGTTACCTGCGATATCCTTACCGAGGGCAACATTGAGCTTACTCTTTGAGCTTCTGTAAATATCACTGTCAACGATTTCACGCATTGTGACGGTCGTTCTGCCTCTGTTGGGCACTTCGATACCGATTGCGGATTTGTTGGGAATAGGAGCTTCAATACGCACGCCTGCAGGAGCTGCAAGGTGAAGCGCAAGGTCGTCTGCAAGACCCGTGAACTTGCTGATTTTGACACCGGGTGCGGGGGCTAATTCATATCTTGTAACAGAAGGACCGGGAACAACGTCAACGACGGTTGCCGCAACATTGAAACTGTTAAGAGCCTCAATAAGTTTGTCTGCTGTTGCCTTGAGGTCTGCCTGAGAAGCAGTTCTTGTGCTCTTTACGGGCATACGCAGACAGTCAAGGGGCGGAAGAATATAGTTTTCTTCTTCGGGCTCTTCGGCTTCTGCATTTTCGATTTCGGATGTTACAGATTCCTTTGCTGAGTCAATTTCTGATTTTGAAAGTTTCTTTTCTTCTTCTGCTGCCTGTTTTTCAACTGCAAGGGCAAAGATATCCTTAATTTCTTCCTGAACAGGTTCCTCAACGGGTTCTTCCGTTTTTACGGGAGGAGCTTCTGCGGGAATATCAAAGGGAATATCTTCAATCGGAGGTTCTTCACTTATAACGGGAGGCTCTTCGTTTACGGGTTCAGAAACTAGGTCTTCATCGTTATAAACAAAGAGGTGGCTTCTCTTTTTGCGAGGCTGAACTTCGCCTGTTTCTTCATCAATATTATCGAAATCAAAAAGAATGTTCTGCTTTGCTTCGTTAATTTTATCAGCCGCTTTCTTTGCAGGTTTTTTTACTTCCTGAATGAGTTTTATGAGTGTGAAGCCTGTAAGGAACATAAATGCAAGGAAAATGAGAATGATAAGAATTGCAACGGCAGGAGCTTTTGATGAACCTATGAGCATAAGAGCTTCACCGATTATTGCACCGAATATGCCCCAGCCTATTTTTCTGTGGTCGAAATAGAGAAGGAATTCGCTCTTTATGTCTGCACCGAATGAGAGACCGCCGTCGTGAGTGATAACAAACATCAGCGCACTTATAAAGAGTGTGAGTGCCACACCCTGAGCAATTTTAATTCCGATTGACTGCTTCATTTTCTCCATAGACATCATTATGGCTGTATAAACCATAACGCATGGTAACATAAAGCCCGAATAACCGAGAAGACCGAACACAAAACCTCTGATGCCGTACCACATTGTGCCTTTATCTGCAGGGATAAGCACGATGCTGAACAGCACGAGTGAAACGGCAAAGATAATGAGTGCCGCTGTCTGGTTTCTTTTCTTTATGTACTCAGCTTTGCGGATTTCTTCCTCCATGCGAAGCTGTTCCATTTCAGCCTTTGTAGGCTTTTTCTTTTTCGGAATCACATCGGTTTTCTTTGATGTGTTCTGCTGTTTTGTCTGAGTCTGTTTCTTCTTTTCAGCCATAACATTCTCCTTGAGAGTGATAAATTCTTTAGATAAGAAATAATAGAGAATAGATAATAATGTCGGAAGGGGCTTTGCCCCTTACACCATTGATATAATTCAAGCCCGCAGGGCTTCCGAAATTATTCATTATTCATTCAATAATTTATCGAGCTTCAGCTCGATAAATTATTGTTTGTCTGTCTGTTCTTTAATCATCCCGTAAAGGCACTCCATCGCATCACCGAGTGTGCCCACATAGTCTATGAGCCCTTCTTTTACGGCTGTTTCACCGCCGAGGACTGTTCCTACGTCTGTTACAAGCTCACCGCCCGTTGCGTGCATAAGCTCTCTGAATCTGTCTGGGGAAATGCCTGAGTTGTCACAGACAAAGCGGACGATTCTTTCCTGCATATTCTGAAAATAGTTGAGTGTCTGAGGAACACCTAAAACGAGCCCGTTCATTCTTACGGGATGCACCGTCATTGTGGCTGACGGCACTATAAATGACTTCTTTGCCGAAACTGCAAGGGGGACGCCGATTGAGTGACCTCCTCCGAGCACGAGTGACACAACAGGCTTTTTCATCCCTGCGATAAGCTCTGCGAGGGCAAGACCTGCTTCAATGTCACCACCGACGGTGTTGAGTATTACTATAAGACCTTCCACTTCGTTGCTTTCTTCAATTGCCACAAGCTGAGGAATGACGTGCTCATACTTCGTAGCTTTTGTCCCCGATGGCAGGAGATAATGTCCCTCCACCTGACCGATGATTGTAAGACAATGAATGAAATGGCCGTTTTTGTTTATTGTAACGCTTCCGTCACAGGATGAATCCTGTTTTTCGGGAGAGTTGTCGTTGTCACCCGACTGATTTTCTTCAGCTGAAAAAGGTGACGGAAATGTAAAACCGTAAGGTGTTGTATTTTTCTTTTTCTGCATTTTTCAGTTCTCCTTAAAGGGAATTATCTTTAAATGTTTTTCCCTTTGAAGGCTGAATTATGCTTTTTTGATTTTTCCGATTATTGCAAAAACTATGAAAATGCATATATCTGCCGCAACTATTGTGGCACCTACGGGTGTATCGGCAAGTACGGAAACGAGTATACCTGCAAGAGAACATCCTACGGAAATAACTGATGCGCAGATTGTGACGCTTCTGAAACTTCTGAAAACACGCATAGCAGCGAGTGCGGGGAAAATAATAAGAGCAGAAATAAGAAGCGCACCCACAAGATTCATCGCAATTACAATAACAAGTGCCGTAAGCACAGCAAGTGAAAAATTATAAACAGATGATTTTGTGCCTGTTGCCGATGCAAAGTTTTCATCGAATGTGACGGCAAAAATACGGTTGTAAAAAAGTATGTATGCCGTTATCACAACTGCCGCAAGGATTATACAGGTGTAAACATCCGTTGCTGAGAGAGTGAGAATTGAAGTTGAGCCGAAAAGCGTTGTGCACACGTCACCGCTGATGTTTGCATTTGTGGAGAATACATTCATAAGGAGATATCCCATTGCAAGAGCCCCCACCGAGAGCATCGCTATTGCGGCATCGCCTTTGATTTTTGAATTCTGCCCCATTCTCAGAAGTATTACTGCGGCAACTATTGTTACGGGTAATGTGAAATACATCGGTGCGAGTTTTAAAACTGCGGCAATTGCAATCGCTCCGAATGCCACGTGTGAAAGACCGTCACCAATCATTGAGTAACGTTTCAGTACAAGACATACGCCTAAAAGTGCGGCACAGAGTGACACAAGAATACCTGCAACAAATGCGTATTTCACGAAGTCAAACTGAAAATAATATGTGAGGGTTTCAAACATCTTTATACAGTCCCTCCTTTGCCCGAAATACGGTGAAAAGCTTCGGAAGAAAGATATTCTTCTTTTGTTCCGCAGAAAAGAGGAGTGTTGCCGATATGAAGGATGTGAGTTGCATTGTTTACGGCGTGACCTATATCGTGTGAAACCATAATGATTGTCATATCGTGGTCTTTATTGAGTGAATTTATAATTGAGTAAAGCTCTTCTGTCACAACAGGGTCAAGACCTGCTGCAGGTTCATCGAGAATGAGAAGTCTGTCTGCAGCACACAAAGCCCTTGCGAGCAGAACTCTCTGCTGCTGACCGCCTGAAAGCTCTCTGTAACACTTTTTTTCAATGTCCTTTATGCCGAGAAGTTCCATATTTCTGTCGGCTCTGAGCTTGTCCTCTTTTGTGTAGAATGGATTGAATCTGCCCGTTGAAAGACAGCCTGAAAGCACAACTTCACGCACATTTGCGGGAAAATCACGCTGAACCTCCGTCTGTTGAGGCAGATAACCGATATTTTTCTTTTTAAGGGAGTCACCGAATGAAATCTCACCCTGAGAAACTTTTTTAAGCCCGAGCAAAGCCTTCATAAGTGTGCTTTTGCCCGAACCGTTTTCGCCTACAATACACAGATAGTCACCTTGACTTACGGTGAAGTCAAGACCCGTGACAATTGTGTTGCCTTCATATGCGAGTGATACGTTTCTGCAGGATATTAGTGCCATTAAGAGAGTGCCTCCATTAAGGTTGTGAGATTGTTTTCCATTACGGAAAGATAAGTAAGTCCGTTTTCGGCTTCAGCCTGAGTCACTGACTGACATGAGCCGAGGGTGAGTACTTTTGCGCCTGTTTCACGGGTTATTGTGTCTGCAAGCTTGCCGTCTGAATTCTCGATTATGAGAATGCAGGGGAGTGAAAGCTCTTTTGTTTTTTCAATGAGAAATGTCATTGTTTCAAAGCTGGCTTCCGATTCCGCTGAACAACCGGGGAATGCGGCAAAGTATTCAATGCCGTAATCCTCTGTCAGATATCTGAACGGAAATCTGTCAGCAACAAGGATTGTGTTACGTGTTGCACCTGACATAAGTGATACGAATTTTCCGTCGAGTGCATTGAGCTTTGAGTTATAAGCATCTGCATTTGCTTTGTAGGTTTCAGCATTCACGCTGTCTGATTCACAGAGCACTTTGCAGATTGCATCAACCGAAGTCTGAGCCTTTCTGAGTGAAAGCCAGATGTGTTCGTCAAATTCGTCGGTGTTTTTGTCTTCGTGGTCGTGGGTCTGCATACCCTCAACTGTTTCTTCTTCAAGGACACCCGTAACGGTCATCAGAGAAAGAACTTTGAGTGAATCATTGTTTGCAGATTCAATTGCAGAAGCTACCCACTTGTCCGAAACACCACCGATGTGAATAAATACATCAGCCTTTGAAATGAGAGCAATATCACTTGCTACAGGTTCAAAAGAGTGCATATCCGCACCGCTTCTGTCAAGATAAATGACGTTGCACTTGTCACCCGTAATGTTGCGTGTCCAGTCATAAACGGAGAAAACAGTTGTTACAACGACAGGTTTGCCGTCATTTTCGGGGATGTCGGGCGTGTAATCCGTACAAGCCGTGAATGAAAAAATAAGAATAAAAGAAAGAAGTAATAAAACCAGTTTTTTCATAATTATCCGTTTGCAAGCTTTTCGTTAGCCTGCATTTTAAGGTATGCTGTGATAAATCCGTCAATGTCGCCGTCCATAACAGCGTTGATGTTGCCGTTTTCAAAACCTGTTCTTGTGTCCTTTGCAAGAGTGTAGGGCATAAAGACGTAAGAACGGATCTGGCTGCCCCATGTGATTTCTCTCTGCTCACCCTTGATATCTTCAATCTTTTCAAGATTTTCTCTCTCTTTGATTTCGATAAGCTTTGATTTGAGCATTCTCATAGCCACGTCACGGTTCTGATATTGGCTTCGTTCAACCTGGCTGGCAACAACGATACCTGTGGGGATATGTGTAAGACGTACGGCTGATGAAGTCTTATTAACCTTCTGACCGCCGGCACCGCTTGCACGGTAAACGTCCATCTTGATATCTGCAGGGTTGATGTCTACCTCGACTGTGTCGTCGATTTCGGGCATAACTTCAAGAGATGCAAAAGAAGTGTGTCTTCTGCCCGAAGCATCAAAGGGAGAAATACGCACAAGTCTGTGAACACCCATTTCGCCCTTGAGGTATCCGTAAGCATTGTCACCTTCAACGAGGATTGTAGCTGACTTGATGCCTGCTTCGTCACCGTCAAGATAGTCGACTGTAGTTGTCTTGAAACCGTGACGTTCACCCCATCTGTGGTACATTCTGAAAAGCATCATAGCCCAATCCTGAGCTTCTGTTCCGCCTGAACCTGCGTGGAATGTGAGGATTGCATTCTTTGAGTCATATTCACCTGTAAGAAGAGTTGAAAGTGTCTGAGAATCGAGGTCTGCAATAACTCTTTCAACAGCTTCGGTGCATTCGTCAATCATTGATTCGTCGCCTTCGTCGTCAGCGAGTTCAATGAGTGTCATTGTGTCTTCATAGTCTTCGCACAGTTTATTGTATTTTTCAACTTTGCCCTTGAGCATAGCTGTTCTCTGAAGTACCTTCTGGCTGTTTTCAATGTCGTTCCAGAATTCTTCCTGAGCAGCCTTGAGCTCAAGTTCTTCGATTTCTTTCTGCATAGCTTTAAGACCGAGAGCCTCTGCAAGTTCCTTGATTGGCTCTTCTGATTTTCTGAGTTTAAGTCTGAGTTCTTCGTACTGTAACATAAAGTTCTCCTATATAATTATTATTTATTTTAAATATATACATACAGTATACAGTATATCAATATTATGTGATTTTGTCAAGACGATTAAGCGGACTATTGAACAATAATTTGTCGAGGTCTTTAAAAGCCTGATGAATGAACGTAGGGGCGCCCATCGGGCGTCCGTTCTCGGTAAAAACAAATTATGATTTGTCATAAAAAAAAGGACACCTTACGGCATCCTGATAATTATGATTAATGAACTTCTGTTTCGTTTCCGTCGTTGTCGAGCCACCATACTTTTCCGCCGTCATCACCGCAAAGAGTATAGATTTCATCGTCTTTGAAAACAATTGCTGCACCGTTGTCGATTGCAAGTCCCTTAAGAGTCCTTGTCTTTATCGCATCCTTGAAAATATGCCAGTAATCGCTGTCGTAGTGGGGTGCACAGCAGTAGGGGAGTATGTCAATGCAGTCAATGAACATAAATGCGTTGTTTTCACCGCAATCATCCCAGCCCTCTTTGCACCAGCACATAGCACCCGAGCTGTAGCCTGAGAGAATTATGCCTTTTTCGTACGCTTTCTTAAAGATTTTGTCTGCACCTGTTCTTTTCCAGGTGTCCATAAGAAATTTAAGATTACCGCCGCCGACATAAACGATGTCTGCAGCCATAACTTTTCTCTCAATTTCGGCAGGTGTGAGTGAGGGGTCTGTAAGGAAAAGATTTGCGATTTTGCAGTTGTACTGACGGAATGAATCGAAAATTACTTCGTCACCAATGATATAGTCAAAACCTGCAGTGGGGACGTAAAGAACCTTCGGTTCTTCTTTCCCTGCAAGTGATACAAGATGTTTTAAAACCGGCAGAATTTCACCGTTATCATATCTTCCGCCGCCGATTGCCATGATAGTACCCATATTTTTAACTCCTTTGTTAAATCAGAATTTGTCGGGATGTTTGAATAAACCAATCGTAGGGACCGATGCCCACATCGGTCCGCATTTGTCAAAGACAAATCGGAAATCTTCGATTTCCGCAAAGCGAACAAATTAATTCATTCAGTTTATTGATATTGAACGGTGTACCACCGTTATTGCTCCGTAAACTACGCAATCGGACCGATGTGGGCATCGGTCCCTACATAATTTGTTTTTACCGAGAACGGACGCCCGATGGGCGCCCCTACGTTCATTCATCAGGCTTTTAAAGACCTCGACAAATTATTGTTTGTTTTATTTTACATCAAAAAAATATCCCTGTCAATTGACGTTTTTGAAAAAGTATGCTATAATTAAACAGAATATAGGTTAAAAAGGACTTGTTATGAAAATTCTTATTGATGCCGATGCGTGTCCCGTTGTTGATATAACAGTAAATCTTGCTTGTGAATTCAATAAAAAATGCATCATAATCTGCGATACGGCACATTACATTATGCGTGAAAATGCAGAAACGATCACAGCCGAAAAAGGTGCCGACAGCGTGGATTTCAGGCTTGTGAATCTTGTTAAAAAGGGCGATATTGCAGTTACACAGGATTACGGTCTTGCGGCTATGTGCCTTGCAAAAGGGGCAATTCCGATTAATCAGAACGGCCTGATTTTTACCGACAAAAACATTGAAAAATTGCTCTATACAAGGTTTGTTTCAAAGAAAATCCGTATGGCGGGTGGAAGGATAAAAGGCCCCTCAAAACGCACAAAAGAGCAGGATAAAGACTTTGAAAAAACACTCAGAATGCTTCTTGAAAAGGAGAAAAATGATGGCAATACAGAAAAAACAGTATGAAAATCTGGATGCTCTGAAAATTATTGCGGCATTTTTTGTTGTTGCAATTCACGTTCACTTCCCCGGTGACTTCGGCAGAGCTTTTATTGCCGTTGCAAGGTTTGCGGTACCTTTCTTCTTTATGGTTTCGGGTTTTTTCAGCTATTATGAAAACAATGAAGTCCTGAATGAAAAATATAAACGCAAACTGAAACATCTTTTTACGATTTTTGCAGGCAGTTTTGTTATGTATCTTGTTTACGGACTGCTTGTGTGCATTGTGAACAATAATATCGGGGACTATATTTCACACAAATTCTCACCCGTTGCGTTTGCAGAGTTTTTTGTGTTCAATCATCCGAGAGTTATGGAGGCTCTGTGGTTTCTTCCCGCTCTTTGTTATGCCACACTTGTATTCTTTTTCTTTGAAAAAAAGGGCATAACAAAAAAGATGTATTTCCTCATTCCCGTGCTGTTTCTTTCAGGTGTTATTCTTCGTGAGCTTCCTGAATTTATTCAGGGAATGCCTTCACTTTTCACTAAGGCTTATATCTGCAGAAACTGGCTGTTTGTGGGGCTTCCGTTCTATATGACAGGTCATTTTATAAGGGCGAATGAAGAAAAATTTACAGAGAAATTTTCTGATATTTCACTCATTATCATAATGATTGTTTCAACCGTTGAAGCTGTTGCGGCTGACCTGTTACACGTTCAGAAAAGCCTGTATATCGGCACATTTTTTGCTGTTTCGGCATTGTTTATCTTTGCACTCAGAAAAGAAGGCAAAGCGAAAACGGGAAAACTTGCATTTCTCGGTGCGAAATATTCACTTTACATATATATACTTCATATTATGGTTAAAAATATTTTTGAAAAGGTATTTTCAATCAGCATTTTTGGTTCCGTAGGTGAAGCGCTGACACCTGTGATGCCCGTTGTTGTTTTCGCAGTCACACTTGTCGCATCGGCAGTTTATGTTTATCTTAAATCTTTAATAAAATCGCGAGGTAAAAAGAAATGAATGTAGCACTTATTATCGCAGGCGGAACAGGTGCAAGAATGCATCAGAATATCCCGAAACAGTTCCTTACAGTCAATGAAAGACCGGTTATTGTATATACTCTCGAAGCTTTTCAGAAACACGTTGAAATTGATGCTATTGCAGTAGTATGTATTGCAGGTTGGGAGCAGGTTCTTTGGGCATATGCAAACCAGTTCAATATTACAAAGCTCAAGTATGTTATTCCCGGTGGCGAAAACGGGCAGGGTTCTATCCGTAACGGTGTATATGAACTCAAAAAGCATTTTGATAAGGATGATATCGTTCTTATTCACGATGCAATCAGACCTATGGTATCGGCCGAAATCATTTCAGATTGTATTGTGAAAACAAAACAGTACGGTTGCGGTATTGCCACAATTCCCTGTGCAGAGGCTATGCTTCAGACAGAAGACGGTGAAGTTTCAACAGGCAGTTATCCTCGTAACAATCTTAAAAGAACACAGACTCCTCAGGGCTTCAGCATCGGTAAAATCTGTGACCTTCACCGCAGAGCGCTTGAAAAGGGTATCACAAACTCAGTTGCATCGTGCACCCTTATGATTGAAATGGGTGAACAGGTGCATTTCTCAGCAGGCTCTGAAAAGAATATCAAACTCACAACAGTTGAAGATATTGATATTTTCAAGGCGCTTCTTCTTGCAAGCAGATCTGACTGGTTAAAGGAATAAAATTATGAGTTTGTATAACAGTAAAACATATATAAATGACCTTGAAACGGCTGTTTCGGCTGTTGTAGACATTGGAAAGCTTAACGGAAAAAATTTTCTTATAACAGGTGCTTCGGGGCTTATCGGTTCATTTATTGTTGACACGCTTGTTCATTATAATGAAAAAAACAATGCTCGGATAAAGGTCTGTGCAACAGGCAGAAGTATAAAACGTCTTGAAGAGAGATTTGGCTTTGAGAGTGATTCTCTCTGTTTTGCAGAGCATGATGTGAATAAAGTCCCCGATTTTGATTTCAGGGCAGATTGCATCATCCACGCAGCAAGTAATGCATATCCCGCCGCTTTCAATGATTATCCCGTTGATACGGTTATGAGTAACGTTGCGGGAACATATAACCTTCTTGAATATGGCAGAAAAGTCGGGGCAGCACGTTTTATGTTCATTTCTTCGGGTGAGGTATACGGTCAGGGTGACCTTTCTCTTGATGCTTTTACTGAGGATTACAGCGGATATGTTGATATCCTGCAGCCCAGATCGTGCTACCCTGCAGCAAAAAGAACTGCAGAAACTCTGTGTGTGTCATACACAAAGCAGTACGGTTTTGACACCGTTATTGCAAGACCCTGCCACACTTACGGCCCTAATGCAACACAGGCAGATAACCGTGCAAATGTGCAGTTTGTGAATAATGCACTCGCCGGAAATGATATTGTTCTCAACAGCGCAGGTAACCAGATGCGTTCATATAATTATGTTGCAGACTGCGTTTCGGCAATTCTTACTGTGCTTATAAACGGTGAAAGTGCACAGGCTTATAACATCGCAAACCCGGATGTGAGAACAACTATTGCAGGATTTGCACGTGAAGTCGCAGAGCAGACAGGTCATAAGCTCATTTTTGCAAAACCCGACGAAGTGGCTCTGGCTCAGAGAACACCTATTGCAAAACAGGTTCTTGACACAGCAAGACTCACATCGCTCGGATGGAAAGGTTGTTATTCACTTTCCGACGGTGTAGCTCACACAATAGCAGGAATCAGAGAAAAAGAATAAAACAGAAGGATACCTATGGTATCCTTTTTTTGTTGTTGTGTAAATCAGAATTTATCGGGCATCAGCCCGATAAATTATTGTTTGTTTATTTTTTGCTTTTCTGCAGAAACTACCTTACGGGTGGTTTTATGGAAAAAAGAACGGTATGTTTATTTTTATTCATATCTATAATGTCTGCAGCGCTTGTTTTCCGTCTTGCCTTTGTTGCCGACACTTATTCCGTTGATGCAGGTTCACAGAAAAGTGCACGAGTTGTCAATATTGCGTCTTCACGGGGGATGATTTATGACAGAAATATGCGTCCTCTTGTGAATATAAATGAGAAAACTGTGCTCTTTATCAATCCCACAGAGTCTGCGGACACATATCTGAAAATAAAGCTCAGTGCTGAAGATTACGGAAAAATACAACATAAAATGAACCGTGGCGTCCCTTTTGTTTTTATGTGCGATTCATATAAAGGTTCTCACGATGACATAAAGGAGCTGAACATTTATGACAGATATGCAGCAAACCCTCTCGCGCTTCATCTGACGGGCTATACCGATTATGAGGATAAAGGCGTGACGGGCATTGAAAAGGACTTTGATGAGCTTCTGAGCGAGTTTTCGGGTGCTCTTTCGGTGCGTTTCAATGTTTCTTCTACGGGCAGGATGCTTAAAGGTCTCGGCTGTGAGATTGTTGACAATAATTATATGTCACAGGGCGGAGTTGTGCTGACAATTGATAAGGAAATACAGCGTGTGTGTGAGGAGTCTATGAAACGCAACGGCCTTAGTAAAGGTGCCGTTGTTGTTCTTGATGTTGCTACAGGTGAAGTTCTTGCCCTTGCAAGTGCACCTGAGTATGATCTACAGAATCTTTCAGCGTCTCTTGAAAGTGATGATTCTCCGTTTCTCAACAGAGCTCTTGAAGCTTATCCCGTAGGCTCTGTATTCAAGCCTGTTGTTGCCGTGTCGGCACTTGAATCGGGGATCACCCCCGATACCGAATTTATATGTAACGGAAAAGTCAATATTTCGGGGATTGATTTCAACTGTCACAATCATTCGGGACACGGAAAGCTTAATATGGCTCAGGCTATGGCAGTATCGTGCAATTCATATTTTATAAAACTCGGGCAGATTGTCGGAAGTGAAAAAATACTGAAAACGGCATCTTCACTCGGCTTCGGTCACGGGTTTGAACTCTCTGAATCCATTATAAACAAAGAAGGTAATCTCCCTTATATCGATTCTTCTGCTTCCCTTGCCAATCTGTCATTCGGTCAGGGAAGTCTTCTTGCAACACCTCTGCAGGTGGCATCTCTTTATCGTGCTTTCGCAAACGGAGGTTATTACAGGGAGCCGTATCTTTTTAAAAGTATGATTGATGGTGACGGGGAAGTGACGGCGGTGTTTGAACCGGATGCACAGGCTAAGGTTATTCCCGATAATATAAATGATAATATAAAAAAAATGCTTGAAACAACTGTTGCTCAGGGCAGTGGTTTAAATGCAAAACCGATGTGTTGTGATGCTGCAGGAAAAACTGCAACAGCCGAAACGGGAAAGACCGTAAACGGTGAAAAAATGGTTCATACGTGGTTTTCGGGGTATTTTCCTGCAGATGTTCCCGAATATGTGATAACGGTATTCAGGGAAGACGGAAACTATTCAACAACCGATTGTGCGCCTGTTTTTAGAGATATTGCCGACGGTATAACAGGATTGAAATAGAAAAAAATGTCAGAAAATGTCAATATGGCATATTTTTTATAAAGAAAATGATAAAAACTTTATAGAAATATAAAATTACATCTTGACTTTTTTACGCAATTGATGTAAATTTAATATAACCGATGTAATCTACATCAGAAAAATATGTTGGGTTAATTAAAGAATAAATCCATGAAAGGGGTAACTCCAACCATGAAAAAAAGCCATGAGTACGATTCACCCGTACTTTCCAGACTCGTTTCAGTAGTAACTGTATTTGCTATCTGTATCTGTTCAATCTGCTGTATCGTTACAGCTGCTAAGGTTGCACAGCTTTCAACAGGCAGCGCTCCCGTTGCAAATCAGCAGCAGTCAAATCCCGGTACACAGCAGTCAAATCCCGGTACACAGCAGTCAAATCCCGGCACACAGGATACAACTCCCGGCGCACAGACTCAGACTCCTGAGAATCCCGGCACACAGACTCCTGAAAATCCCGGCACACAGACTCCTGAAAATCCCGGCACAGAACAGCCTTCAAGTGGTCCTTCAAAGGAAGACATCCTTAAGAAGTACACAGAAGTTATGGATAAGCTCAAGGGTGGCGTAGCTACATACGAAAAGAAAGAATTCCAGACTCTTGCTGATGACTATGATCTCGGTACAGTTGGTAACCTCGTTCTTCCCATCGCTCAGAACCTTATGACAAGTGAAGACGAAGCTGAACTCCAGAAGAGAGACGACGCAGCACAGATTCCCATTATCAGAAATACAAAGGGTTGTCTCCTTACAGATGTAAGCAAGATCAAATCAGCTACAATGACTGAATCAGGCGGCAAGACAACAATCGTTATCGTTCTTAACGATGAAAAGAATCCTCTTCCCGCTGAAGAAGGTGCTACATCATGTGATAGTGCTGTTGGTTCAATGATGAATCCCCTCAGTAAGAAAGAAATTGATAACATCGTTGCTGAATTCTCAGGCGTTGTTACAATGAACAAGTTCGAACTCACAGGTAAGGATTGTACAGCTACTCTTGTATTCGACACAGCTACAGGCAAGGTTGAATCACTTACACAGATCATGAACTACTTCATCGAAGTTGATGCTAAGGCTGTTATCGTTCCCGTTTCAGGTTACGCTACACTTACAAACAAGATGACAATCAACAACGTTACATACAAATAATTGTTGAAAATAAAACAGGGTGTGAAAACACCCTGTTTTTTTGTGTGACAAACAATAATTTGTCGGGATGACTCCCGACAAAAGTTAGGAGTGTGGAGTTAGGAGTTAGGAGTTTCGGAAGCCGCTTTACGGCTTGAATTATAATGGGTAAGGGCGAAGCCCTTCCTTCACTCCTCACTCCTCATTCATAACTCCTCACTTGCTCTACAAATTCTGATTTATCAAAAAACAGACGGAAGCCTATGTGTTCCGTCTGTTGTGTTTATTCTTCTGATACAAGCTCAAGAAGGTTTTTGATGCATTCCTTACAGAGCTTCTGACCGTTGTATTCAACAATATCGTCAAGGCTTTTGCAGAAAATGCACGAGGGAGAATATTTTCTGAGAACGATTTTATCATCATCAACAAAAACCTCAAGTGCATCTTCTGCATTTACAAGGTTCATCTTTCTTCTGAGTTCCATAGGAATAACAAATCTGCCTACGCTGTCAATAGTTCTTACAATACCGGTTGATTTCATACTTAACATCCCTTTGATTATTAATTGTCGGATTCAGGAGACGAATCCCAAATTCTGACAATAAGATACCATATTGGGAATAGTTTGTCAATAGGATTTTAAAATAATTGCCATATTTTGTAAAATAATCGAATTGTAAGTCATATTATCTGTTTATAATAAGAAAAAGCCGGATACCTTAGGTATCCGGCTGTTATTCTTAAATCAATTATGCAAGTTCAGCCATAATGTCTGTAAGCTTTTCGTTGAAAGCTGTGATGCCAAGCATATTAGCAAGCTTATAGAATACATTAAGAATTGCATAGATTATTTTTGTAACTACATAAAGATCCATCAGATATTCCTCCTTAAGAATTTGGTGTAATCAGAGCTGAATCAGAAATCTTAGATTCCGAGGAATGCAAAGAAAGACTTGATGAGCTTAGCAAGGCTGTCAAAGAAGAGCTCAATATCAGCTTTGAATGAGATTTTACCTGTTTCCATTAAATTTGCACCTCACTTGTAAATTTATGAAAAGCGTAAGAACGCAAAAATACGTAGTTATTTAAACCTTTTCCTGAGGTTCGGGATTTTGATCAATATCATTGTTTGGTTTATTGAAAAAGTTCTTGATCAGGTCGATTATTCCCATAATAAAATTAATTATTTTAGTGAATTGTTCCATGGAACGACCTCCTTCTTCTAATTTGGACTATAATACGATGTAATAATATCACAAAAAAACATATATTACAATAGTTTTTAATGAATATTATTGTTTAATTAATATTTATGACAAAAATATTCAACATTTTGTAAAAAATCTTTGTGAAAAAGTAAAGACCGCCCGCTTGAATGAGGCGGTCTTATAGTTTTGACTTAAGCAACTGTTGTTGTTTCGGGAACTGCAACTGTTGTTGTTTCAGGAGCAGCTGTAGTTGTATTGCTTGATGAACCCATACCGAAGAGTTTGAGAATGATGTCGATGATTCTTTCAAACCAACCGAGATACTTGTCAATATTGATTGTACCGCCGTTAAACATTGTATTAACTCCTTTACATATTTTTTTATGGCTATATTATACCATCTATAATTTCAAAAATCAACTATAAAAAATAGATTTATAATCAGATTTTTTATCATTTTTCTTTTTTGTCAAGCATACCTGCCTGATACATTAAGAATGCACCTAAAACTGAAGCAACAATACCGGGGAAAATGAGTGTTGATGCGCCGATTGTAGGAACAAATATAAGGATGATAAGCATGAATATGATGGGCACGAATGAAATCTTCCAGTGTGCAACGAAATAACCTGCACCCAGAGCACCGAAAAGTGCAGGGATAACTTCTTTGAATGCGGGCATAAGCAGTGCGCTGCTTGTGAATGTTTCAAGGAACGGAGCAAATGCAAGAACACCGATAGCGAGAATTACAGTTGTAACGATTGATGATGTAGCAATTGCAATAGTTGAAATAACTTCGCCTTCTTCGCTGTTTGCTTTTACTTTTGCACTTTCCATTGCGCTGATAGCACAGGGGAGTTTAAGGTTAACGATATTACCTGTTACGAAAGAAAGATATGTTCCGCCTGCACCGAGCATGGGAGTGTAGAAGAGAACTTCAACAACTGCAACTGACCAGTAAAGGGGAATAACCTTCATAAGTCCCTGGAAAACCTTTTCAAAGGGAGGGAATACGCCGAGATAAAGGCATATTGCCATAGGGAACATCAGAAGCACGCAAAGAGCTGTAATAGTTGATATTCTGCCCCATGTATGGACTTTATCATAATATGTTCTTGCTGATTTAGTCTTTGTCTTAGCCATTATTAACCCCTCCATTCAAGCATTGCAATTTCGGGCGGAAGCACGTTGTAGCAAACGATTGCAGCCACCATACCGAGTATCATACCGATAGGCATAATAAAGGGTTCAAGCCATGTGAGTTTGAATTTTTTCGTAATAATTTCAAGAACCATTGAAACAACAACTGATGTAGCAAGTGTTATAACTGAAAGTACACCTGCACCGTCGAGAGCAACGTCTTTTTTACCTGCACCGAGAATTGAGTTTGAAATGAAAGCACCGATAAGACCGATGAAAAGAGCAGGTGTCACGTGGTCAATAAAACCTGCGAATGAACGCTTTGCTTTTTTCTTGCCTTTCTTTTCGGTTTCAACTGTTTCAGTTTTTGCATCTTCTTTTGCTTCTGCAGTTTCTTCTGTCTTCTTGCCTGCTGAAAGGAATTTCTTGTGAAGAGGCTTTGCAACAAAGGGAAGAATAACGAGAGAGAAACAGATACCGATTGTCATAACCCATGCAACACCGGCAAAAACTTCGGGGTCTGTGACTGCTTCTGAAATACCTGTTGTGATACCGAATGCATTGATAGCTTCTGTAGCGGCAACAGTTTCATATGTGATGTTACCCAGAACAGAGAGTCTTACCCAGGGGATTACAAGACCGATGGCGGGAGCCAGAGCAATAACAGTTGCAAGAACTGAAAGTGCTGACGGAATTGTGAAGAGTGCACTTGATGTAACTGAATTACGCAGTTTCTTTTTGTCAATTCCGAGTTCTTTGCCGTGTTTCCATGCTTTTGCAAGGAAAAATACGGACTGAGCAAGGACATAGAGAAGAATTGCACCGGCTATTAAGTATAAAGCAGGTGAATTTTTGAAATCCATAGAATCACTTCCTATTAAAATATATACTATAAATTTTACCCCTTTTTTAGTTATATGTCAATATCAAGTAATAATCTTTTTTGTAAAACATATTATACCGTTAGGCTCTATATCAATTACACCGTATGAATTCTGCCTTACAGAGCCGGGATTCATAATATAAAGCCCGTTTTCATATGATGTAAAGGGTGTGTGCGTGTGACCGTAAACGGCAATATCGCAACCTTCTTCATTTGCTTTCGTAGTGAGCATCTGAAGTCCTGTTTTGACGTGTTCTGCATATCCGTGTGTGCAGTAAATCTTTTTACCGCAGAATACATCAATTGCTTTTTTGGGGTATGGTGCAAACGCACTGTCACAGTTGCCGCCAACAATAATTGTCTTTTTGTTTCTTAAAAGACTCTGAGTTTCTTCAATGTCGTTTGTGCCGTCACCGAGGAAAATGACAGCCTGTGCTGTTTTCTCAGCTTCTATTGCCATTTTCAGTGATATCACATCGCCGTGGGAGTCTGAAAGAACGAGTATGCGCAATTAGAATCACCTTTCTATAATTATTTTTCAGGAGGATATATATGAATAATTATGATGAGATTTTAAAAAAGATAAAAACAAATACAACCGAAGAAAATAAAAAACTATTCGATGAAATAACGGGGAATATGACCGAATCACAGAATGAATCTGTGAAAAAACTCATTTCAGACCCCGAAAGAATGAAAAAACTGATTGAATCTCCTGCTGTGAAAAATATACTCAATAAACTTGGGGAGCAGGGAAATGGAAATAAGTGAAATTCTTTCTTCATTGTCTGAAGACGATATAAAACAGCTTCAGAATACGGCTTCTGCAATTTTCGGAGCAAACAGGAGCGATGAACAGACTCAAAAGAATACTAATGCTTCAACAATTGACAATATAGGAAAGCTCGGAAATCTTTTATCGGGAAATGATGAACGCACAGCATTTGTTGAAGCTATGAAACCTCTACTGAGTGAAGACAGACAACAGAAAGCAGACGAAGTTATTAAAATTCTCAGACTCATAAGGCTTGTTCCTATTCTTCGTGAAAGCGGCCTTCTGAAAGGTCTGTTATGAGGTGAATAATGGCTGATTACACATATAACGATATGCTCAGAATGCAGGAGGAAGCGGCACGAAGAGTGCGTGAAATGAAAAAACGTGCTGCAATTGTTGCTGAGGAGGATGAAAGCCCTGTCAGAAAAAGTATTCCTCTGCCCGATGATGTGAAATATTATTCAATGCCCGTAAATATTGAAAAGGACGAGACTGATGATGCCGAAAAAACTGTTGTTGTTTCTAAGAAACAGAGCTTTATGGGAAAATTTGCATCAGATAAGGATGCCCTTATAATCGTTGCTATACTTTCCGTACTATCTCAGGAAAAAACCGATTGGCTTATTATCCTTGCACTTGTATACATACTTATGTAAATATCTTATTAATACATTTGTTACGAAACAAATAACAATATATTATTAAAAGCTTAGTATTCATATAATGTTAAATAACTATACACTAACCGTTAACATATATTGCAGGTTTGTGTGGTATTATTATTACACAAGTTGTGAATTAAATTTAACGGAGGAATGTAATTATGTTTGAAGCTTTCTACAATTTTATTATGATGGTTGTTAACCTTTTCTCATCACTCGGCTCAGTACTTGGTCTTTAATAAGAAAAGTTTACTTTAAACCTCGTGTTATACGGGGTTTATTTTTTTATATAAAACAGGACTGTCTTCGCTTAGTGAGACAGTCCTGATATTTTATTTTATCTTTCTTCTCGGAAGTAGTTGAGTCCGAGATTTGCGGGAGGCTGATGTTCACGTTTCTTTCTCATACTTGTGATAACAAGAACAATGATTGTAACAACGTATGGAAGCATCTTGAAAAGCTCCTGTGTTTCGGTACCCAGCCCCTGAATGTAGTTGTTTGCATTACAGAGTGCACCGAATACGAATGATCCTACAATTGCGAATGAGGGCTTCCAGAGAGCAAAAATGACGAGGGCAATAGCCATCCATCCTCTGTCACCGAATGCGTTGTTAGACCACACACCGCTGGCATATGACATAACGTACTGAAGACCGCCGATGCCTGCTACTGCACTGCCTATGCAGGTTGCAACATATCTGTATCTGATAACATTTATGCCTGCTGCGTCAGCTGTTGCAGGGTTTTCGCCTACTGAACGGAGATTGAGTCCCACTCTTGTCTTGTTGAGCACAATTGCAGAAATAATTGCAACAGCAATTGCAAGATATGTCAGGAAATCGTGTGAGAAGAAGAGTTCACCGAACCATCCGAGCTTGTCTGCGAATGGGAGTTTTGTTGCGAAGAATGAGCTTGTCTTTGTGAGTGCGATTGAGGGGAGTTCACTCTTTGTGATGTTGATGAGAGAAGCTCCGAGGAAGTTGCCGAGGCCTATGCCGAGAGTTGTAAGTGCAAGACCTGTAACGTTCTGGTTTGCGTGAAGTGTAACTGTGAGGAAACAGTATATAAGGCCCATAATAACCGAACCTGCGATTGCGCACAGAAGGGGGATGATAACTGCAAGGAATGCATTCATCTGAGCAATATCATTATTGCAGGAGTTTTCATAAATAAATGAGCCTACAACACCGCTTATTGCACCAACGTACATTATACCGGGGATGCCGAGGTTGAGATGGCCTGATTTTTCTGTGATGATTTCGCCTGTTGAACCGTAAAGAAGAGGTACACCGAGGAGAATTGCACGGCAAATGAACTGTATAATCATTTTGCTACCTCCTTGTTCTTGCGACGGAATCTGATTGAATACTGAATGAAGAATTCACAACCGACAAGCATCAGAATGACAATGCCGACCATAATTTCTGAAAATGATGAGTTGAGGAATGAAGAGTCGGCAACTTTTGCAACACCGATTTTCAGGAAAACTACAATTGCTGTCATAACAACCATAATGAAGGGGTTGAACTGACCGAGCCACGACATAAGGATAGCTGTGAAGCCCTGACCGCCAACAAGGTTTGTGTTGATTGAATGGTCCTTACCTGCAACGAGAAGCATACCCGTTACACCGCATAAAGCACCTGAAACAGCCATTGTACGGATGATTACTTTCTTTACGTTGATGCCGATGTATTTTGCTGTGTTCTGGCTTTCACCTACAACTGAGATTTCATAACCCTGTTTGCTGTATTTAAGGTAAATGTACATTACAACTGTAATAACTGCAACAGTTATTATGTTTACGAAGTAGTCGTTGTTGCCCACAGCAGGGAAGTTGCCTACAGAAACGGGGTTGATAACATTTGAGCCGCCGCCTTCAATGTAAACATAGTAAGCAATAATCTGTGTTGCAATGTAGTTCATCATAAGAGTGAACAGCGTTTCGTTTGTGTTGAAAAGTGCTTTGAAAATTGCGGGAATTATGCCCCATACGGCACCTGCAATAATACTTGTGATACATATAACTGCAATAAGTGCACCGTAAGAGAGCTTTTCACCGAATTCAATCATACAGAATATTGAAGCAAGACCGCCCATAAGAGCCTGACCTTCGGCACCACAGTTCCAGAACTTCATTTTAAAAGCAGGAGTGAGTGCGAGTGCAAGGCACAGGAGAATTGCAATTTCCTGAAGGTATTTCCACAGCATTTTGGTTGACCCCTGAAGGAGTCTGCCGAAAACACCTGAAAACATTATTTTGTATGTTTCAAAAAATCCCTTTTCGGTAACAAGCATTGAAAGGAAACCGACAAAAATGAGTGCGACAATGATTGTAGCGCCTCTTATCAGCCACGCCTGCCACTCGGGAATGTCATCACGTTTCACAATGTGAATAAGCGGCTCGTGATGCTTTTTTACAGCAGTTTTATCAGCCATTGTCATTCTCCTTTCCGTCTGAATCTGATTTTGTCATAAGAAGACCGATTTCTTCTTTTGTTGTTGTTCTGCCGTCAACGATGCCGTTGATTTTACCTGAACCTATAACCATAATTCTATCACAAAGTTCAACAAGAACGTCAAGGTCCTCACCTACAAATATAATTGCAACACCCTGTTTCTTCTGTTCATTGAGAAGATTGTAAATCATATATGAGGAGTTGATGTCAAGACCTCTTACGGGGTAAGCAACCATAAGAACCGTGGGTGATGCAGCAATTTCTCTGCCTACAAGGACTTTCTGAACGTTACCGCCCGAAAGACGTCTTACGGGAGTGTTTGCAGAGGGAGTGACAACTTCAAGGTCGTTGATGATTTTCATCGCAAGGTCCTTGGGAGGCTTACGCTTGAGGAAGAATGAACGTCCCTTTGAGTAGCTTCTGAGCATCATATTGTCAACAATGTCCATATTGCCTACAAGACCCATACCGAGTCTGTCTTCGGGAACGAATGAAAGACGCACACCCATATTTCTTATCTGCATGGGAGTTTTGTCTCTCAGGCTTTCTTTTTTGCCTGTCTGCGGGTCAAAATAGAAGATGTCACCGTATTCAAGGCGCTGAAGACCTGCAATAGATTCAAGCAGTTCTCTCTGACCTGAACCTGCAATACCGGCAATACCAAGAATTTCACCGCTTTTTGCTGTGAATGAAACATTGTCAAGAACAGTTGTGCCCACTCTGTCAACACATGTTATGCTGTTTACAACAAGTCTGTCTTCTGTGTTTTCGGGAACACTTCTTTCAATATTGAGGTCAATTTTTTTGCCGACCATCATTTCGGTCAGTTCACTTTCGTTTGTTTCTGCTGTGTTTACGGTGCCGATATATTCACCTTTTCTCAGAACAGCAACTTTATCTGAAAGTGAAAGAACTTCGTGAAGCTTGTGGGTGATGATAATGATGCATTTTCCGTCATCACGCATACGGCGGAGAATATCAAACAGCTTTTCTGTTTCCTGAGGAGTAAGAACGGCTGTGGGTTCGTCAAGAATGAGAATGTCTGCACCTCTGTAAAGCACCTTGATGATTTCAACTGTCTGTTTTTCCGAAACAGACATTGTGTAAATCTTTTTTTCAGTATCAAGGTTGAATCCGTACTGTGCGCTGATTCTCTTTATATCGTCTGTTGATTTTTTAAGGTTATATTTACCGTCTTCTATACCCAGAACAATGTTTTCAGCAGCGCTGAATACATCAACAAGCTTGAAATGCTGATGAATCATACCGATTTTGTAGTCAAAAGCATCTTTCGGGGATGCAATAAGGGCTTCTTTTCCATCAATACGGATTTCACCTTCATCGGGGAAATAGATACCCGAAATCATATTCATAAGTGTCGTCTTTCCGCTTCCGTTTTCACCTAAAATGGAAAGAATCTCACCACGGTTCGCAGTAAGATTGACGTTTTTGTTGGCAACAACTTTGCCGAATTTCTTTGTTATGTTTTTCAGTTCGATAGCAGGTTGAGTAGCCACAACAAACCTCCGTTCATATCATTTTCAAGAAAATGCTGATTAGTTTTTCAGCACTTTCTTCAAAATCAGTCCGGGACGGGGAGTCCCGTTCCGGACTGTGAACTGAAATTAGCCGTAATTTCTGTCAAGAAGATTGATGCCGTCGATTTCAAGATCGAAGTAGGGAGCAGCACGGAACTTTGATTCAAAGAAAATGCCGTTCTCGATAACTTCTGTATCTTTGTTCATATCAGCATCTGTATCAACGTCAGCAAGGTAGCTTGTAAGTGTTTTGCCGCCTACTGTGAATGTAGCTGTGTCAAATACATTGATTTCGCCCTTGAGGAGCTTGCCCTTAACTTCTTCAAGCTTAGCAACTGTGCCTTCTGCAGCAGCAGCTTCGTTTACGTCTGTAAGAACAACTGAACCTGTTTCGATTGTACCTGTCCAGTCAGTAGCAATAGCTTCGCCCTTCTGTACGCAAGTGATCATATACTTGAAGTAGGGAGTCCAGTCGATTCTTGATGAAACGATGAATGTATTGGGACAAGCAGCAACTGTTGAGCCGTTGTATGAAACGTTGGGAACACCTGCTGTTTCACAAGCTGTGGGAGCACCCATTGAGTCTGCGTGCTGGCTGATAAGAACACAACCGCCTGCGATGAGAGCCTGAGCAGCTTCTTTTTCTGCCTGTTCGTCGTACCATGAACCTGTGAACTTAACGTCCATTGTAACTGTGGGGCAAACTGACTTTGCGCCAAGGTAGAATGATGTGTAACCTGAGATAACTTCAGCAAATGTGAATGCACCTACGTAACCCATCTTAGCCTTGTCAGCGGTGATTTTGCCTGCGTCGATCATTTCGTTGAGCTTGAGACCTGCAGCAACACCTGCAAGGAATCTGCCTTCGTAGATTGATGCGAATGCATTGTGGAAGTTAGCAAGGTTTGCTGTGTGAGCCTGTGTGCCTGTTGCATGGCAGAACTGAACATCGGGATATTCCTTAGCTGCGTCGATAAGGAATGATTCGTGACCGAAGCTGTCTGCGAAAATTACGTTACAACCGTCAACTTCGATAAGTTCAACAGCTGCATCGTAGCAGTCCTTTGACTCGGGAATCTGAGTCTTCTGAGCATACTCAACATTCATGTCTTCGCAAGCTTTCTTAGCTGCGTCCATAAAGTTCTTGTCGTATGTTGACTGTTCGTCGTGAAGGAAGATGAAACCGACTTTTACATCTTCAACTGCTGTTGCGTTGTTAACGTCAGCTTCTGTTGATCCATCTTCGTTTGCGGGTGTCTTGTTGCAGGCTGCGAATGCGAAGAGCATTGCTGCTGCAAGAAGAAGTGCAATGATTTTTTTCATTTTTTTCGTCTCCTGTTCGGAAATAATTTATATGTCAAAAAACATATACATTTTGAATTGTGTCATTCTCTGAATTTAATGACACAGTCTTCCATTGATTCGATAGCGGCAAGTGACTTCACGTCAATTCCCGCATCAATGAGCATCTGCTCACCTTTCTGGAAGCATTTTGTGATTGCGATACCTGCACCGCAGAGTTCGGCACCTGCATCTTCAATGATTTTCTTGAGGCCTAAAACTGCCTGACCGTTTGCAAGGAAGTCATCAATTACAAGGACTCTGTCACCTTTGTTTATGTAACGTTTTGAAACTGTGACATCATAGGATGTACCTTTTGTAAATGAAAAAACCTCAGCCGTATAAACATCGTTGCCCACGTTTTTGTGATTGCCTTTTTTTGCAAAAACAACGGGGACATTGAAATGTTCTGCGGTGTAGCAGGCGATTGCAATGCCTGATGCTTCAATGGTGAGGATTTTGTTGATATTTTTGTCTTTGAAAAGCTCATAAAAGTCTGCACCCATATCTCTGAGCAGACCTGTATCTATCTGATGATTGAGGAAACTGTCAACTTTAAGAATATTCCCGGGCAGAACTGTTCCGTCTGTAAGAATTCTTTTCTGTAAGCTGTTCACGGACAAGTCACCTCTTTCTTCTTTAATAACAAAGATATTATATAACAAGAACTTCCGGATTTCAATACAATTTTGTGCTTTTTGTCGAAAAAATTTATAAATTTTGTGGTGTGTCAGAATAATGCCATTATGTAGAAATATTAACTTGTAATAAATAACAAAAATATTTATTTCAATTTGTGCTAAATAACAAAATTTGAAAAAGAAAGAATTTACAGTTTATTAAAACTTGACATTTTAAACAAATTATATTAGACTTATATCAGGCATAATTGTTTTTAATGCTGAAAAATATTGCGGTTTTCCGCAAAAGAAAGGACATATTCTTATGAAAAAAACCACTAAAATCTTAAGCTTTTTCATGGCAGTTCTTATGGTTGTTTCATGCATTCCTATGACAGCTTTTGCTCAGGAAAGAGATACAGATTCTCTTGATGCATACCTTGATAAAGACAACCTTGCAATTGTTGTGGAAGATCTTCTTACAGCTCTCGGCGACAGAAAGGAAGAAATCGTTCCTTCTGTTCTCAATATCTGCTTCCAGCTTATTGATGCTCTCAAAGCTCAGGCTGAAACAGACAAAATCAATGTAGCAACTGCAACTACAGAACAGCTTGCAGATTCACTCATCAATTACCTTGATGTTGTTCTTAAAGATGCAGGTCTTGAAGAAGCTATCAAGGACTATAAGAGTCTTATCAGTATGGCGCTCAGCGGAGTTACAATCAAACTTGACTCTGTAGACGGTATGATTTCTACTCTTGTAGGTGCTCTTGATTACCTTGCAAAGAAGGGTTCAGGTTTCTGCGGTGATGCTTCATCATTCAGCACAACAGCTCTCAAGGTCGGCACAGGTAAGAATGCTAAGCCTATGTCAACAGCAAATTCAACAAGTGTTGAAATTATTCACGGTCTCTTCGGCTTCCTTTCAGATGCCAAGAACATTGCTGTTATCAAAAAGGTTGTAAAGGGTAACCTTGACCTCGGCGGTCTCAACGGCACAATCAAAACATTCGCATCTATTGATGCTGAAAAAGAAATTGAAAACCTTCTCGGTGACAATATCAAGGATCTCATCAATGAGCTTCTTTACGATAACCTTCTTAAGGGTGACAGCGAAGTTGCATATGCAGATTCAATCTATGTTAAGAATAAGTATACTTGCGATGAACTCCTTGCAACAGCTCTCCTCAAGCTCATTTCAGGCAAAGAACCTGCTAAGGCAGAAGCTTCTGCCGTTGCAGCTATGAGCTTCAGCGAAATCATTGGTAAATACGGTGATGCTGTTATCGCATCATTTGCAATTGAACCCCTCAACAACGGCCTTAAGGATGCTCTTAAGAACCTTATCGCTATGGATGAACAGCTTGCAGTTCTTAATTCAATCATCAATATGAATTATGAATTCAAGGCTTCAGATTTCAATTTCGCAGCTTGGTCACAGGCAGGCCTCTTCTCAAATCTCAACAATATCGTCTGCACAATCGCAGAAGTTATTCTTCAGCCCGCAGTTGTAAAAGAACTCGGTCTCAAGAAGACAGGCAACGCAGATGTAAACTACAACCTCACAGCAGTTTTCGGTTACATACTCAAGACTCTCGCTAAAAACAACGGCGGAAAGCTTCAGTTCACAATTGACGATGTTCCTTATTCATTTGATTTCAGCGGTTTCACAGCTGACAAGATCAAGGGCAAGAGCCTCGAAGATATGGTAGTTGCAGTTCTTTCACTCTTCTATCCCACACTTCTTGATACAAAGCTTCCCACAGAAGTAAAGACACTTGAACAGGCTGCTGCATACTCAGCTTATGTTGCAATTGACAAGTTTATGGTCAAGGATGCAGATATTGCATTCAATAAGGATTACAAGAACCTTGTTCTTTCAAACGGCAAGGTAAGAGATATTTCTCAGGCACAGTGGAACGATGTACTCGGCGAAATGGGTATGGACGTTGCTGTTTACTGGCTCAATGATTCAACAAACTTCGGTATGACAGTTGCTGATGTTGATGCTCTTAAGGCTAAGGGTTGGACATGGGAAGATGTATTCGAAGAAATCGTTGACTGGGCTCTCAATTACATCGACGGCATCCCTGCAGTTGCTGATGAACTTACAACTGTAAGAGGCAAGAAAGACGGCTCAGCATGGTATAAGCTCAATGTAGTTCTCAATGAACTCCTCCCCTTCGGCTTCATCAGCGGTTGTGGTGATGAAACATTCACATTTGATGTTTACAACGCATTCGTAGGCAAAATCTTCCCCGCACTCTTCAATTGTGACTTTGCAGCATTTGCAAATATCATTGATGAAAAGACAAAGAGCGACAACAATCCTCTTACAAAGGGACTTATCAATGCAGTTGTAGAACTCGTTGACAATCTCCTCTTTAGTATCTTCTCACACGAATGTGATAGTGTTGGTCAGTTTGAAAAGAAGGCAACAGACCGTCACGACGGTTTCAAGGGCACATACTGTAAGAAGAACGGTCACTATATAAAGGTTACTGTTACTCCCGCAACAGGTGTTAAGGATCCCACAACAAAGCCCACAACTCAGCCCACAACTCAGCCTACAACTCAGCCCACAACTCAGCCTACAACAAAGCCTCCTGTTGTTACAGGTATGAAGGGTGACCTTGACGGCAACAACAAGATCACTGCTGCTGACGCTCGTGCAGCTCTCCGTATCTCAGCTAAGCTTGATAAGGTAGACGCAGCAAAAGAAGCACTTGCAGATGTTGACGGCAACAATAAGGTTACAGCATCTGACGCTCGTAAGATCCTCAGATTCAGCGCAAAACTTGATAAGGTTTTAGGCGGCTAATTAACTTTAATACAGAACGCTCCGGGAAACCGGAGCGTTTTTTTGTGTGATAAACAATAATTTGTCGGGGCTCAGCTCTGAAAATTCTGACTTATCGAAAAAACAAGGAGCTTTACAGCTCCTTGTGATTTTTTTATTTGCCGTTTTTCTTCATTTCGATGAGTTCACGGTAGCTGATGAGTTCAACGCCGTGATTCTTGAGATATTCATGAGTATAGGGGTCTTTCATAAGCTGATATTCCCATACTCTGTCTCTCCAGAGGCCTGTGATTGTCTTGAGTTCATCGTTTTCAACTGAAGGATGAATGAAAGTTTCTGTTACGCCGTCGGGAAGATCTGTCCAGATTTTGAGAATTGTATCTCTGTATGTTTCATAGCTTTCACGCATATCATCATTCCAGTCAGGGAAGAGAAGGTAATCAGGCATAATGACATTATATTTGTTGCCCCAGAGATTTGTAAGGAGTGTCATTGCAGCGTAAAGGGGATAGGGAGTGTCTGCGGGACAGATTCTCTTGTCGTGCTTTGTGAAGATACGGTATGCATAGCCGTATTCACCGCAGATACGAAGAGCCATCTTACCAAGTGAAAGTCTGCCTGTGTAATGGCCGTAAAGTGAACCCATATGGTTGTCGATGTGTGAGGGCTTCATACCGAGAGTGTGAGCATATTCAATCTGAGCTCTTACTTCTCTTTCAATTTCGTCATACTTTGCATTCTTTTCAACCTGATCACTCTCGTGCCACATATAACCTTCTTCGTCAACAAGTGACTTGCCGGGTGTGAGAGGTTTCCAACGGTATTTACCCCATTCACTTGTGAGAGTGATATGTACACCGATAGGGAATTCAGGATGATCAATTGCGAACTGAACTGCTTCCTTTGCTGTGGGGCAGGGGAGCATAACTGTTGATGATTTGAGCCAACCGCCGAGGAAAAGCTCCTGAACAGCTTCATTGGCAGCTTTACACATACCGTAATCGTCGGCATTTACAATAAGATATTTAGCCATATTCAAAATTCCTTTCATAAGGTTTCAATTGTTTACAAGTATATCATATCATATTTTCAGAAATAATCAATATGTTTTTTATACAAATGTCGGTTTTTTACGAATGGAATGAGAGTGTTTGTCGTTCAAACAATAATTTGTCGAGCTGATTCAATGAACAATTTACAATTTACAATGTACAATGATTTGCAATAACCGCCTGTATCGCTACAACTGCACGATTGTAAATTGTACATTGTACATTGTTAATTGGCTCCATAAATTCTGATTTGCCGACAATAAATATCACACCGGCAGAGCCGGTGGTTTTATAACAGCCCTAAAAGGGCATAATACTGGCTTACCCCTAAAGGGGTGCGCAAAAAGCTAAAGCTACCAACCGCAAAGGGGTGCGTTAATCCTTAAATGGATCG
>JAFYVE010000038.1 GCA_017549285.1 Clostridia bacterium | reverse complement strand
GTCGATCCATTTAAGGATTAACGCACCCCTTTGCGGTTGGTAGCTTTAGCTTTTTGCGCACCCCTTTAGGGGTAAGCCAGTATTATGCCCTTTTAGGGCTGTTATAAAACCACCGGCTCTGCCGGTGTGATATTTATTATTGAAATAAATAAAGTTCCGTTAAATATTATGTGTAAAATGCACAATTGCATATTAAATGTTTGTTAATAAATGTCAATTGAAAATTATGTTATTGTTTGCTAATATTAAATTGTAATAATTTTTTAAGGAGGTATTCTTATGACAATCAGAAAACTCACATCAATTATACTCACAATGGTAATGCTTGTCTCAATTTCAGTAATTACCGCATCAGCCGCAGATTTTGATGCCGTAATTGCCGAAAACGAAACCATTCAGGTTTCGGCTTCATTTGATAAGACTGCCACCATAAAGTTTGTTTCTGCAGAAACAAAGACTCTTGCATTGAAATCAGAAAATCTTGAAGAATATGGATTCTGTGATCTTTATGACGAAAATGAAGAATTTCTTGAATCATCATATGAGAACCTTGTTGATACGGATTTTACTCTTGTATATGATTTTGAAGCAGGAAAAACATATTATTTTGATATCCGTGTATTCTCCGATGAAGAATTAACTTTCAGTATTTCTCTCGGATGTGCCCATGAATATACAGACGGTGTCTGTGATAACTGCGGTGTTGCTTGTGACCATGATACTGACGGGAATATTCTTATGATGTGCGATTGCGGTGCAGTTTATAGCGGAAGTGATATCGCATGCGGTGATACTGATACGGTTGAACCCGAAGCTGATAAAAAATTCTCTGTTTTCAGATTTATTCCCGAAGAAACAGGAAATTATATTTTCCGTTCTGTTTCTGACGAAGCTGATCCTATAGCTTATCTTTTTTATGATTCGGAATTCTATACCGGTAACGATGATTTCGGTGACAGTTATAATTTCGTTGTTTTTGCAGAACTGACCGAAGGTGAAACATATTATTTTATTACCGAAGAATTCAATGATATGTCATATGATGTAATGCTTACAAAAGCTGTTCATACAGCTGATGACGGCAGTGAACATGATGTCGAATACCATGACTGGTATTACGGTACCTGTCAGGAAATAACATATACCGAAGGTATTTACTGCCCCGAATGTGATGAATATATTGAAGGACATCTTGAAGACGGTTACGGTTATCACGAGGACTGGGATTATGACGGAATATGTGATTACTGCGGTGAATCATTGCAAGGGGAATCATTAATAGACATTATTTTTGACTTCCTTGATGAATTTCTTGCTGCACTTCAGGGAATATTTGATTTTATCATAGAACTTCTTGATACTGTCGGCGTCTGGTAATTAATTTTATAAAAAATTCGGCACTCCGTCAGGAGTGCCGTTTTTGTTATTTATTTCAGTACGGGAACTCCGTTTTCGTCAAATCTTACTTTTCTGATTCTTGCGTGTCTGCAGGGGTCATAAAGTGATTCTTCGCAGTATGTTCCGCATTCACCGTGTAAATGGCTTTCAGGTCTTGCGTGGTAAACGAGTAAAAGTTCACCGTTTTCGTCAGTAACAAAGCTGTTGTGACCGGGACCAGATTCTCCGACAAGGTCAGAAGTCTGCAGAACGGGGGAGTCAAGTTTTTTCCAGCTTGCGGGATTCATAAGGTCTGCATCTGTATCGGCTTCAAGTCTGCCCATACAGTATTCCGACCCGGTACCTGATGCAGAGAAGAAAACATAAACTTTTTCCTTCGTTTTCAGGACACTGGCACCTTCATTTACTCTGAAAACAACCTTCTCCCAATCGTATTCGGGCTTGGTGAGAAGAATAGGTTTGGTAATGAGTTCCTGAGGATTTTCGGGGTTGATTTCAGCCATAAAAAGTGAAGAATCCCCGATAATTTCAGCCCATATAAGAAAATGTTTTCCCTTATGTTCAAAATAAGTCATATCAAGTGAAAAACTGTTGAATGATACGGTATCATCGTCACTTGCCTGCATTTTTCCCATTTCTGACCACGTGTCATTATAAGGGTCGTTGCCGTCGCATTTTAAAAGATAAGGTCTTATATGCCATACATCGTCGCTGTTTGCGGCAGCAAAGAAAATGTACCACTTTCCGCCTATAAAATGAATTTCAGGTGCCCATATATGCCTTGCCATAATGCCTTCTTCGTGAGCTTTCCAGATTGTTTTCTCCTCAGCTTCCGCAAGTCCTTTAACGGTATTACTTCTTCTTAAAATTATTCTGTCATAGCCGTGCTGAGCATCACCGAAGGCAGGGTAGGATGCCGTGAAATAATAGTATCCGTCGTTGCCCTTTGTGATATACGGATCGGCTCTCTGTATTATAAAGGGATTTTTATATTCCATTGTTTTTCACATCCTTTTTATTGAGTATAATATAAAAGCGTCAGTTAATCAATAGTAATGATGAATATGTAGTATTATAAATCAGAATTTGTCGGGATAAAAAATATAAAAGTTTTGGTCGAGCTTTCACAAAAGCTCGTGGGATTCAAAAGGGCAAAGCCCTTTGTCGCACTCCGCAGAGTGCGAAACTCTTTTTCCTTGAAAAGCGCAGGAAGGGAGCAAAAACAGTCCGGTGTGACTGTTTTTGCGTGGGGAACCCTCGCCGGGGGTTCCCCGTTTCATCTTTGATGAAACAACGGACCGATGTGGGCATCGGTCCCTACAATAGTTACTATTCCTACAATAAAAG
>JAFYVE010000037.1 GCA_017549285.1 Clostridia bacterium | reverse complement strand
GGCGTATCTTCTGCCGGTACCACCGAGAACACGGATGCACATAAGTTCCTTAGCACCTGTGTTGTCAGCAACCTTGAGAAGTGTCTGCTGCTGTACCATGGGTAGTCCTCCTTATTTAGCTTTCTCGATGATTTCAACAACGCGCCATCTCTTGTCTTTTGAAAGAGGACGTGTTTCCATCACCTTAACACGGTCACCGATACCGCACTCGTTAAGTTCATCATGAGCCTTAAGCTTGATAGTACGGTTAACGATCTTCTTATAAAGCGGGTGTCTTACACGGTCTTTAACTGAAACAACAACTGTTTTGTCCATCTTGTCGCTTGTTACCATGCCGACACGAGTTTTTCTTAAATTTCTGTCCATTACCGATATCCTCCTTATCAAGCATCTTTGCCGTGGAGTTCAACATCACGCTGAACAGTAAGGATTCTTGCGATATCCTTTTTAACGGCACTGATACGTGTGGGGTTTTCGAGCTGGTTGATGGCCTGCTGGAAGCGCAGCTTGAAAAGCTCGTCCTTCAGCTCAAGAAGCTTAGCATCCAACTCCTGGGCGGACATTTTTCTGATTTCACTGGCTTTCATTACTGCTCACCACCCTGTTCTTCCTTAGTTACAAACTTACACTTGATGGGAAGTTTGTTTGCAGCGAGACGCATAGCTTCACGAGCTACTTCTTCGCTTACACCGGCAACTTCAAACATAACTCTGCCGGGTTTTACAACTGCTACCCAATATTCCGGAGAACCTTTACCTGAACCCATTCGAGTTTCAGCAGGCTTCTCTGTGATAGGCTTATCGGGGAATATCTTGATCCAAACCTTACCGCCTCTCTTTGTGTATCTTGTCATAGCGATACGGGCAGCTTCAATCTGGTTTGATGTGATCCAAGCGGGCTCAAGTGCTACAAGACCGAAGTCACCGTAGTTAACTTTGTTACCACGCATAGCCTTACCTGTAAGGCGGCCTCTCTGTACTCTGCGGTATTTAACGCGCTTAGGAAGTAACATTATTAAGCCCTCTCTTTCTTATCTCTTCTTGAACCTACTCTTCTTGTGTCGTGAAGAACTTCACCACGGTAGATCCATACTTTAACGCCGATACGGCCGTAAGTTGTGTGTGCTTCTGCGAAACCGTAGTCAATGTCAGCACGAATTGTCTGAAGAGGAATTGTGCCTTCATGATATGTTTCGCTACGTGCGATTTCTGCGCCGCCAAGTCTGCCGCTTACCTGAGTCTTGATACCCTTAGCACCAAGCTTCATTGTTCTGCCGATAGCCTGCTTGAGCGCACGACGGAAAGATACACGTCTTTCAAGCTGACCTGCGATGTTTTCAGCAACAAGCTGAGCGTTTACATCAGGCTGCTTGATTTCGATGATATTGATGAAAACATCCTTGTCACCACCGAGGAGCTCTTTGCACTTTGCCTTGAGCTTTTCGATTTCTGCGCCGCCTCTGCCGATAACCATGCCGGGCTTTGCACAGTGGATGTTAACACGAACTCTCTTGGGATCTCTTTCGATCTCAACCTTGGGTACACCTGCGGGTGCAAGTGCCTTGAGGAGATACTCACGGAGATTGTAGTCGTCAACAAGGTTTGAACCGAAGTCCTTCTTGTCTGCGAACCAACGGGATTCCCAATCTTTGATTACGCCGATTCTTAAACCGGTAGGATTAATTTTCTGTCCCATTTAATTTGTCCTCCTCCCCGATTATTCTTCAGACTCTCTGAGAACAAGGTTGATGTGCGATGTCTTCTTGTTGATTCTGTAAGCACGACCCTTTGATCTCGGTCTGATTCTCTTAAGTGTAGGACCCTGACATACGCTGCATTCTGCAACATAAAGTCTTGAAACGTCCATATCATAGTTGTTTTCAGCATTAGCCATAGCTGATTTAAGAAGCTTTGCAAGGGGTTCACACGCAGCCTTGGGTGTGTACTTAAGGATTGCCATAGCTTCATCAGCGGGCTTATTTCTGATAAGGTCGAGAACGATCTGGACCTTACGGGGTGCGATACGCACGAAAGTCGCTTTTGCTCTTGCTTCCATTATTTCCACTCCTTTGACTTACTTCTTACCATTGTTTGAGGTCTTTGAACCTGCATGGCCTCTGAATGTTCTTGTAGGAGCAAATTCACCAAGCTTATGACCTACCATATCTTCAGTAACATAAACGGGAACATGCTTTCTGCCGTCATGAACAGCAAATGTATGACCTACAAAATCCGGGAAAATTGTAGAGCTTCTGCTCCATGTCTTAAGAACTATTTTTTCTCCGGCTTCGTTCATTTTTTCAACTCTTGCGAGCAGCTTGGGCTGCACGTAAGGTCCTTTTTTAATACTTCTACCCATTATTAATAGCTCCTTTCCCGATTATTTATCATTGCAGCGTCTTACGATAAGTTTATCTGAACGCTTAAACTTCTTACGAGTCTTGTAACCAAGTGCGGGCTTGCCCCAAGGTGTTACAGGACCGGGACGACCGATGGGTGACTTACCTTCACCACCACCGTGAGGATGGTCGCAGGGGTTCATAACTGAACCGCGGACTGTGGGACGGATACCCATATGACGTGTACGACCAGCTTTACCGATCTTAACATTTTCGTGGTCTGCGTTACCTACTGTACCAACAGTAGCCATACAGATTGCGGGAACGTTACGAAGTTCGCCTGAGGGAAGTCTGAGAAGAGCATAGCCGTTCTCTTTAGCCATAAGCTGAGCTGCATTACCTGCTGCTCTTGCAAGCTGACCGCCTCTGCCGGGGTAAAGTTCTACGTTGTGAACGAAAGTACCTGTGGGGATGTTAACAAGGGGAAGTGCGTTACCTACCTTGATATCTGCATCAGGACCAGCCACAACTGTGTCGCCTACATTAAGACCTGCGGGAGCAAGGATGTAAGACTTAACACCGTCTTCATACTGAATAAGTGCAATGTTTGCTGAACGATTGGGATCGTATTCAAGTGTTTTAACTTCTGCCTTAATACCGAACTTATTTCTCTTGAAATCGATGATACGGTACTTCTGGCGATTTCCGCCGCCGTGATGACGAACGGTGATTCTTCCGTAGCTGTTACGGCCTGAGTGCTTCTTGAGGGGCTCGAGAAGGCTCTTTTCGGGGCCGCACTTTGAAAGTCCGGAATAATCTGTAACCGACATGTTTCTTCTGCCGTTTGTAGTCGGTTTGTAGACTTTAATAGCCATTATTTTTCACTCGCCTTTCTTGTCCGAAAACCGGACGGATTTTATGTTTCAGACAGCTTAGCGGTCGGCACCCATACATCACCGTCTGAATATGTGATTTTTTAATGATTAGAACATGCCGTCGAAGAATTCAATTGTCTTTGAATCTTCTGTAAGAGTAACGATAGCCTTTTTCCAGTCTGACTTGTAGCCTGAGAAACGGCCGTATGTTCTCTTGTGACCTTTAACGTTCATTGTGTTAACCTTAGCAACCTTAACTTCGAAAAGTTCTTCAACTGCTCTGGCAACATCAATCTTTGTTGCGCTCTTAGCTACTTCAAAGGTATACTTCTTTTCAGCAACTTCTGCCATGCTTTCTTCTGTGATAACAGGGCGGACGATAATATCCTGTGCGATTTTCATTATGCATATACCTCCTCGATCTTAGCAACAGCATCCTTGAGGATAACGATCTTTGAGCAGTTAAGCATATCGTAAACATTGAGTGTGTTTACGGGAGAAACCTTAACGCCTGCGATGTTTCTTGCACTCTTGTAGATGATGTCGTCTTTTTCGGGAAGAACGATAAGAGTCTTCTTGCCGGCATCAATTGCCTTGAGTGTTGTTGCAACATCCTTTGTCTTAACAGCTTCAAGAGCGAAAGAATCGAGAACGATAATTTCATCAGCTGCAAGCTTTGCTGAGAATGCTGACTTCATAGCAAGTCTTCTTACCTTCTTGTTGATTGTGAAGCTGTAGCTTCTGGGCTTGGGGCCGAGAGCGATACCGCCGTGATACCACTGGGGTGCTCTTGTTGAACCCTGACGAGCTCTGCCTGTACCCTTCTGTCTCCAGGGCTTCTTTCCGCCGCCGCTTACTTCTGAACGAGTAAGTGTTGACTGTGTGCCCTGACGCTGATTTGCAAGATAGTTTACAACAGCGAGGTGCATTACGGAGGTGTTGGGCTCGATTGAGAAGATTGCATCGCTGAGTGTAAGCTCTGAAACCTGCTCGCCGGCCTTATTAACAACTTTAATATTAGCCATTTCCTATTTCCTCCTTACGCTTTCTTTGCATCTGCGATAACAACATAACCGCCCTTGGGACCGGGAATAGCGCCCTTGATTGCGATGAGGTTGTTTTCTGCATCTACCTTGACAATGTCAAGATTCTGTACTGTAACTCTTTCAGCACCGAGGTGACCTGCGAGTTTCTTTCCCTTGTAAACTCTTGAGGGGTCTGAACAAGCACCAAGTGAACCTGCGTGTCTTGCTACGGGACCAGTACCGTGAGTTTCCTTGAGTCTTGAGAAATTCCATCTCTTGATAGCACCTGCTGTACCCTTACCTTTGCTTGTGCCGATGACATCAACTTTGTCACCTGCTGCGAAGACATCAGCCTTAACTACTGAGCCTACTTCAAAAGCAGAAGTGTCAGCGAATCTGAATTCCTTGAGAACCTTCTGGGGTGCTACGTCAGCTTTTGCAAAGTGACCCTTGAGGGGCTTTGTAACACGCTGCTGCTTCTGAACAGCGAAGCCGAGCTGAACTGCGGCGTAACCGTCAACTTCGACGGTCTTCTTCTGGACTACCGGGCAGGGACCAGCTTCAACTACTGTAACGGGAACAACTTTACCGTTTGCGTCGAAGATCTGAGTCATACCGATTTTCTTACCGATAATACCTTTTACCATTGTTTTTTCCTCCTGTCAGATTATTGGTTGACACAAGTCAACTTGACCTGCGGTATATATAATTGTATATATATCCGGATTTGTGTTTGCTGTAAATTACAGCTTGATTTCGATATCTACACCAGCGGGGAGCTCGAGACCGGTGAGAGCTTCAACAGTTTTGTTTGAAGGTCTGAGGATATCGATGAGTCTCTTGTGTGTACGCTGCTCAAACTGTTCACGGCTATCCTTGTACTTGTGTACAGCACGAAGGATTGTAACAACTTCCTTTTCAGTGGGAAGGGGTACGGGACCTGAAACCTGAGCACCTGTACGCTTTGCGGTTTCTACGATTCTCTCTGCTGCTTTGTCAACGAGATTGTGATCGTAGCCCTTGAGTCTGATTCTGATTTTTTCCTTAACTGCCATTTTTGTCGCCTCCTGTAAAATTTGGCGGGCTTTCGTGATATTTTTATCAACGCACCCGGGTGTTTCATGTTTTTCCATTTTAAAAACCGGAAAAACATATTTCCGGGTCACGAAGAAAAATACCTCGTCCCGACGCAGCCTTTTCCGTGGTTAAGGCACAGAAACGCCCCTTGTCGGGAAATTTCGCCCGGTTTAAAATCGGACATACTCCGTGAGAGTTTCCTGCATCAGAGTGCAGCCACATCCCACATCATCGCATGGTACATCGCGAAAAAAGGGCATAATTATGCTCTATCCTTTTCCGCATGCTCTGTTATTATACAGCATCGGTATTTAAATTGCAAGTCTTTTTTTTAAAAAATCCGCAAAATCAAGCCATTTTTACATTTTTGGATACTTCAACAACTGCAACAAACTTTAGCACTCCTGATTGTGCAGTTTGCCAACAATATTATATAAAAAATAATTTGTCACACAAAAAAAGGACGCCCTCGGCGTCCTTATATATATAATTGTATGTATTATCCTACATACGCACCGCATGAATGGCAGAAAATATCACCTGAAGCTACAGGACTCTGACATTCCGGGCAGATTTTTGTTTCTGTGTTATTGAGAATGCTTTCAATATCCTCATCGGGAACCTTTATTCCGCTGACATCAGAAGCATATTTTTCATTTCCTGTAATATCAAAGAGCATTGAATCGGTCGCTTCAAGAATCTGAGCACCTGTGACACCGTCTTCAAGATTTACCTTTGAAACGGGTGAGAACATAACGGGTTCTTCTGTATACTTTCTGATAAGAGGATCTGAATACGACTGTGAAAGCTGACTCATAAGTATTGCCGCTTTGATTGCCGCTGCAGATTCTTCACCTGACAGATTGCTTATATCAAATGCTGCGGGAGCTGCAGAAGGATTACGATATACACCTCTGTTTGAATTGGGAGCCGAACCGAGAAGTTCAGCAATTCTTTCGGGAGTCATAACCTCAACGGGAACGGGGCCTGATGATGAAGACGAAGCCATATTGTTGATTCTGCGTCTTTCTTCCTCTTCTTCTTTGACTCTCTTGTTTCTCTGAACAATAAGTGCCGCAACAAGAGCTGCAAGAATAACAAACAGAACTGCTGCTGCGATAAGTGCCGCCTGCTGCCATGTAAAATTCTCTTCTCTCTGACCGTTATTCACAACAAGTCCTGTGTTGAGAGTGAATGTTTCCGTGGGAGCCTGAATAATAATAGCTGCTGAATCCTGTTCAAGCAGGTCTGAAAGAGAACCGTTTGATGCACTTTCTTCTCCGGAAGGCTCTGTTGTGACAAGAGGAATGGTAGTGAGCTGACCGGGAGAAGGCGTGTTTGTGTTTCCGCCCTGATTATTATTGTTGTTATCGGGAACTGTTGTATAAGCTGTTGTGGGAGCTGTTGTTGCAACTCCTGTAACAATATTTGCGATATTATCGGTTGTTGTTGTGTTTGAATCAACAGTTGTTGTTTCATCGGGTTTTGCTGTTGTTGAAGCACCGGGAAGCTTACCGATAAGATCATCTATAAGATCCTGAATACCGCCCCAGTTATTGGGAGCGTTTTCATCCTGTGCACTTACTGTGATGTGGATACTGCACGCACAAACAACAGCCGTTGCAATTATCAATATTTTTTTCAGGCACTTTTTCATGAACATTCTCCTCTGTTTCTGTGTTCCGTTGCCAGGTTAAAAAGATGTAATAAGTTTGGCTGAATATCTGAGTATCATTCTTGCATCTTTGGCTGTTACAAATCCGTCACCCGTGACATCTGCAACATATTTCTGTGCTGAGTCAAGTGTTGTTAATTTTGCACTTGCACGAAGAGCAATTCTTGCGTCACCTGCTGTTACAGATCCGTCACCGTTCACGTCACCTTTTTTCAGTTCAGGTGCATTTTCATTTTTCGATAATTCTTCATCCGGAAAGCTTTCATCAGCCGAATCATCTTCGGAAACAGCAGTTGTTGTTTCCTCTTCCGAGTCATCAAAAACATATCTTGTTGTGGTTGAAATTGTAAAATCAGGGTCAAACTTATTGCTCATAAGAAAGATAACAAGCTCGGATGAAGACATTGACCTTACCGATGCGGGAACTTCAATATCAGCTCCGTAATTAATCTGAATCCATTTTTCAAATGTACCTTTACGGTTGATGACATAATCCGTAAGGTCAATTATTTTCATTTCATCATAATCAAAATTGATTTTTTTGAGAAATGCCGCAAGATCAGCCTGAGCACCTTCCGAATAGCCGGCAGGAACTGTGGTTGTCTTGTTTATGCTGAGATCAATTGTAATCGAGCCTGCCTGAGCAAGGTTACTCAGCAGACTTTCTCCTTCGGGAGTAAGTGCCGAAACACCTGCTGCACCGAGAGAAGAACCGATAATCAGTATTACGATTGAAACTATTAAAATGCGGATGTTGATTTTTTTCATCATTCTTTATTCCAGTATGTAATGTTTCCGTAATCCTTGCCGTCATCTGCGATGCCGTCATCCATAAACTGTGCAAGAGCATCGGGCTGTTCCACGGAAGGAATTGTTGAACGGCTCTTTACCTGTGAATTATACTCTGTGCGTTTTGTCATAATAACAAGAACTATGGCACCTGTTATAATAATTATCACTATTGCCGCAATAAAGACAAGCAAAGTAAGTGCACTGCCTGAAAGACGGTCATTCTGATTTCCGTTCTGATTGACGATAAGTACAGACGGAACCTCAGGTTCGTGATTCTGCGGCTGCTGAGTTGCTGTTTCACCTGAATTGTTGTTTTCCTGTTTTTCTGTCTGTTTTTCAGGAGAAGTTGTGATAACAGGCTTTACCGTTACGGGAGTTTCAGGCTGGATAGGCTGAAGCTGATTATTTTCTTCTTCCTTGTTGCCGCCGAAATCACCTATCTGAAAATCACCGAAGGCACCTTCAAATTCCGACAGAATCGAATCAAGTCCTCCACCGAGCATTCCTGTAAGGTCACCGAAAGCGCCTTCCAGATCAACATCACCGAATAATGATTCTGCAGTTTTTGTAGTTGTTTCTTCAGTTTTTGTAGTTGTGGGAACTTCGGGAATATAATTTTCTTCCTCGTCTTCGATAATATAGATATCATCGGCAAAAGACATAACCGGCATTGATAATATCAATATCACAGCAAACAGAATTGCCGTTATTCTTTTCATCGTTTCTCACTCTTCCAATATAATAAAAAAATTACTCAAACTCTGTCACATTTTATTATACTATATATATTTTATTTTATTTTTCTAAAACAGAATTATAAGTGTAATTTTATTCCTCTTTTTTATGAAATTTAAAGATTATTGCCCATTTTAAGGTAAAGCCTTAAAATATCATATCCGAATAATACCGAAAAAACGGTTTTATCCGGATAATCAATCATATTTCATTATTCATTTTCAGCCTTGCTGTCTTCTGATTCTTCGCCTTCTTCACCCTTGCCTTTTTTTATTACAACAAAAGCAATACCTGCGATAGCACCTACGGCAACAACACCTGCAACAAGATAAACAACCCAATCTGAATCTGCTTCAACTGAAATGTTTGCAGTACCGCCTGACTTTGTTGTTTCAACATTATTGTTTTCTGTATTGAGAATATATGTTACCGAGTCTGTACGCTCTTCCATTAATTCCTGCTTACCTACGATATTGACAGACTGAATAAGGTCACCGTTTTCTGCTGCATATGAAGAAGCCCAGAAGCAGAAATCCTCGGTGCTGTAATCATCTTTAAGAGGTGAGAATGTGAATGTAACAAGCTCATACACACCTTCTGCATTGAGGTCTTTTTCCGCACAAGCATCCATAAAGATAACAGAGCAGGTTGCAAGACCTTTTTCTGATGCAGCCTTACCTGCAATTATCATTCCGTCACCTGTGTCTTCAGGTTCAATGTAATCAACATATTCAAACATTTCTTCATCGTAACCGAGATTAAAGTCTGCAGCTTCAAGTCCCAGAGGATTCTCAAGCATAAGCTCTACCGTTACAAGATTTTTTTCTGAATCAAAAGCTATATCATAAACAAGCTGATGCTCTGCGGCAAAAGAAACAACAGAACAGCCAAGAAGCATAACAGCTGTAATAACAAACGCAAGAATTCTCTTTTTCATCAATAATTCCTCCTGAAAAAATATAACATATATAAGTTACAATATTATCAGTTAAAAGTCAACAAGTAAATTATACAAATGGACGGTCAATATTCACAACTGCATTATAATGAGTAAACTTTCCTGAAATAAAATCACTTATTTCGTTGCCGATTTCCATATCGGTCTTCTTTATTTCGTAAGGCACAACGGCATCAAAAATAACGTTTGTGTGGCTTGTGCCGGGAACGACCCTGAAATCGTGAATTGTTATGTTCTTATCAAATTCACTTACAGCCTCTATAATTTTTGCTTTTATTTCATTGGTTACTTCATTGTCTGTTTCAACGGGATCCATATGTATAACGGCAACACATCCGAGCTCATCGGCAAGCTTTTTTTCGGCATTATCAATCATATCGTGAAGCTCAAAAATATCTTCTTTGCCGTTGACTTCTGCGTGAAGTGAAACAACAATTCTGCCGGGGCCGTAATCGTGCACGATAAGGTCGTGTATACCCACAATTTTTTCATAGGACATAGCAATAGCTTCAATCTCTTCAAGAAACTCTTTTTCGGGAGGCATTCCGAGAAGAGGATTGACTGTTTCTTTAACTGAACGGATACCTGCAACAACGATAAATGCCGACACAAGAAGACCGCACCAGCCATCTATCTGAATCTGTGTAAAATGTGAAATGATTGTTGAAATAAGAACAACAAATGTGGCAATAGCGTCACCGATGCAGTCAAGTGCTGTTGCTTTCATTCCTGCCGAATTGATTTTCTTACCCACACTTCTGTTATAGAAGAACATATAGCCCTTTACGGCAATTGAAATCACAAGAATAACAATCGCAACAAGACTTGTGTCAACAGGTGAAGGATTTCTTATTTTATCAATTGATGACCTGAAAAGTTCAACACCCACAAGAATGATTATCACCGAAACGGCAAGTCCCGAGAGATACTCCATTCTGCCGTGACCGAAGGGATGATTCCTGTCAGGCTTTTTTGATGCCATACGTATACCTGCAAGTGTGATGACTGATGAGCCTGCATCAGAAAGGTTATTGAAAGCGTCAGCCGTAACGGCAATTGAACCGCTTACAAAACCTGCAAAATATTTGATTCCGAAAAGAATAATGTTAAGAATTATTCCCATAACACCGCAAAGTGTTCCGAAAATATTTCTTTTTTTATTTTCATCCGTTATATTTTTATTCTCAATAAAAATTTTAGACAGGATCGATATCATCGTAAAACTCCGTTTTCTTTTTATGATTTTTTCTCAGCTGTTTCTGACGTAACAGTTCAAGCTCTTTGACTTCATTTATTTCTCTGCCTTTTTCATAAATGTCCCTGAGCATAAACATATTGTAGCCGTATTTTGAAATATCGGGTTTATCATAACCCTTTTTCTGCGAATAAGCATATTCATTTATAAGCGAAACAACAAGGTCAGTAACCGTATATTTACCGTTTCTGAAGATGTCATCGGAAATCTCTTCGGGAGAAATATATTCGTGTCTTCCTGCAGAAAGTTTCAGCTCAAAACTTCTCTGAAGCACCTTTCTTCCATTCTCCGTAAAGCCGTAAAACGGATTGACAAAACCCAGAAGTCTGTTATATTCACTGACTTCAAGATAAAATTTTTCCGGATTATCGTTGATTTGCTTCCACGCATCAGATGTGAAGAATTTCATCACGAACTCATCGTTTTTATCGTGTTTTCTGCCGGTCATATCACCTTCGGGATTTTCACAAACGGAAAAACCGTCAGCCGAAACAACTATATAGCCTCTTTTTACAAGCTCAAGCAGGTTGACAATGAATTTATCGGCTTTGCTCACCGTTTCGTCGGTTACAATATTCAGAATTTTAGCGGAAGAAATCTTTTCAAGAACCTTTGACTGTGCTTTATAAGAAGATTCATTGAAAACATTCTTTCTGCACTTTTTCTCACAGCTCTTTCTGAAAAGACGTCTGTAATTCATCGCATAATACACTATATATGAAACAAGGCACAGGAACAATACTCCGAGAAGGGAAAACCCGATAATTGCAGGAGTGTTGTCATCAGCAATTGTAAGCAGTTTTTCGTTATCGAAAAGTCCTGACGGCATTGAAATACCTGCTTTCACTTCATCAGCCGTATTATATGCCATAAACACAACCGAGCCGTTCTCTTTTTTACCTGCAAGAGATCCTGATTCAACAATTGTGTAATCCTCAGCAAAGCTTTCACCGGGAATATTGAATGTCATTGAAACATTACGGCACACAAGTCCGCTTCCCTTGTTTACTGCAGTACAGTAGAAATATGCTTCATCCTTATAGATTTTAACAACATCGGAAAGAAGATATCTTACAGAGTAAACGTGAGTTTCATTCTGCGACCTGTAATTCCAGCTGATAGTATAACGGTCTTCGGATTTTTTCAGTGAATATGTACCGTTTGCAAATGCACCCTGCGTGTTTTCGTTGCATCCGTTTCCGTCAACAGAAACAGACACATCACTAAGAAATGAAAACAGTTCAAAATTGCTTTCGGGTATCATTATTTCCCTTTCAAAGCCGTCTGAATTTCCGTTTGACGTAACGGTCCATTCTTCGGTGATAAGTGCACTTCCGTCACTTCTCAGTTCAGCTTTCACATCAAGATAATCAACTGAATACGAAGCACCGTAAGCAGTCATCGACATTCCTGATATCATAACGGATATCAGTATCAGATAAATAAAAAATTTCTTCATATATTTTTCCTCAGAACTGTATAAGACAAAAAAAGCTTTCATCCCGAAAATTAAGATGAAAACGCAAAAAACAATAAATTCCAACAATGTAATTATAAGAAAAAAACGCCGTTTTGTCAAGAAAGTTTTGTATGTACACATAAAAAAGGAGCTGATTTTTCAGCCCCTTTAAAATCAATATACAAACCCTGTAAACTCGGTTACATCAACAATTCTCGCCTTAATATCCATAAGGATTGTTTTTGCTGTTATATCAATATTCATAGTCATATTGACCGAGTCAACCTGTTTTGTATCGCAGTCATAAATAAGTGTTACGGTGCAATCGGTATAATTGAAATTGATATCGTGCATAACCATTGACGAAATAGCTGTAATCTGCTCTGCCGCATCATAAGGATCAAAAACAGCGTTTATAATTCCGTCAGAGCTCTCTGCACCTGCCGCAAGATGCGAAGGATTGAGTTCATCATTGAATGTCATCACTATTTTATACATATTATCGGGCAGAATCTCGCAATATGCATTTTTTATTTTTGTTTCATCGGTAAGAAGACATCCGTAAGAAGAGTCTTTCACGGGAAGTCTGTTTGAATTACCTGCAATAACATCCTCAGTTTTTGCGGCTGATTTTGATGTGACATATTTTTCGATTATGGGAAGAACAAATTCAGCGACCGAACCGAGATTCTGTTTGTCGGACGGAAGATTCTGATATCTCGTGATACTGAATGCAGGTGCATCGTCTTTGAGAGAATTCACAACTTCCGTATACTCTGTGAGAATCTGCGACGGGGTCACAAGAGATTTATCACTTTCAATAACTCTTATTGTGCCGTCAACATCTTTTACCGTTATTTCGGTTGTGCCCCATCCGGGACGCACTTTTTCACCTGCCGCATCGGTCACGGTTTCTTTTCCCGCACCGAACATACCCGTACCGAAACCGACTGCTGCAATAACACTGCCTATAATAGCAAGAACAACAATGACAATGACAAGCTGAATTGAAAAAGTTTTTTTTCTTTTATCCTTTTCATATGCTGTTTCATCTCCGTCCTCATCAGTTTCAGACTCTGTAAAAAATGTTGTTTCATCCTCACCTGTTGAGTAATCGGTTCCGTCTTCCCTGATTATTTCAATCTGTTCTTCTTCACCGATAAATTCCACACCGCAGAAACGGCAGAAACGTGAATCATCATCAATTATTTTATTACATTCGGGACATAGCATAAATTATCACCCTGATTACATCATATCTGCAAAAATTGCACCGATGCTTGATTTTGTATACCCCTTGAGAGTCATCTGATCTGAAGGAATAGACTCTGAGAAATAAGTAATCATAATCTTTGTGTCTGCAACACCTGTCAGATTACAGGTGTCAATCTGCTTAAGCTTACCATCTACGGAATAGAATCTGAAAATCTGTTCTTTATTCACATATTCGTGGCATATACCTTCTTTGCCGTTAACGGTTACGCTAAATATTCTGCGGAGATTTGACTGCATTGTTTCATAATCTGATGAAGCAAAAGAAAGATTGAAAGTATCACCTTCAAGACCCATCATATCCATAAGACTTGCAGTAAGCTCAACATACTGCTTTGTTGCAGGTCTCTTGATATACATAATGTCGTCTGCCTTCATAATTGCAACTTCTGTGCCGTCAAGATTTGTCAGAATTTCAAAGTTATCACCATCAATTGACATCGCAAGCGGATCACCCGAACCCTGAGTATACATAGCGCCCTGAATATAGCAGGCTCTGTTCATAAATGCCTTTATCTGTTCCTCTGCCTTCTTCTTCTGATCGGCATTCACATTCTGGACATTATTATTGTTCTCCTGAGCTGTTGTTGTGTTTTCAACAATCTCATTGGGGCTGTCTTTACCTACATTTTCGCTGAGTGTTGTTGTTGCTTCCTGAACCTGATTTTTTATATTTTCAATATATTCATCACGAGAAACAACACCGCCTGAGATGTCTGTGATTTCTTCTGTCATAGCTTCGTTGAGAAAATCATTGAAAGCATTGTTGCCGTGAACGTGAACTTGCTCTGTCTGCGATTCACCTTCAACACCTGCAGGATTTTTATCGCCACCTGAATTAAGGAATAAGATAAGAGCCGCAACAATAACAACAACTGCAACAACACATGCTGCAATTATTATCGGGAGCTTATTACCCTTCTCTTCGGGAGCAGCAACAACAGTAATTGCATCTTCTGCAGAAAAATCAACATTTGAAGTTGTTGTTCTTCTCATAGTTTCGGGAACAGCTTCTTCTGCAGGAGTTTCATTGACTTCTTCTGCAGTTTCCTTTACTTCTTCCGGAGCATTGTTTTCGGGAATAAGATCATTTTTATCCATTTTATATTTCCTCCTACATTAATGATGATATGAATGATATCATATTAGTCTTAGAATAACCTTTAAAAGTGAGCATATCTTCAGGATATCCTGCAGTAAATTCATCAAAATCAACTATCGTGTCAGGCTTATGCTGTGAATCATAAAGAACCATCTGCACAATTTTGTTATCAACTGCGATGAAATCCATCTCATTTTCACTGTTTTTATATTTATAACATACGGCAGATTTACCGTTATATGTCGCTTTTTTTACCGATGCGGGTGATGCTGCATCAAACTTCACTTTACTGAAACTGAAAGAAAAATCTGTTGTTTCAAGCCCCATCATTTTCTTCACGGCAGCATTGAGCTCCGTATATTTTTTTGTATCGGGATTCATAAGGTAAATATCGCCGTCCTTGTTCATTATTGCGATATCCTTACCGTCCATTTCGGAATAAATCTGAAATGAATTCCCGTCCATAGCAACTTCAAGAGGAGTTTTTTCTCCGCCAGATATCATTGTACCGTCCATATAATATTTCCCCGCAAAGAAGGCTGCAAGAACCTTCATAACTTCATCAGAGCCGTCTGCAGGATTATCGGAAACGGTTGTTGTTTCTTCGAAATGCTTTGTTGTTGAAACCTGTGGCTTAACGGGCTTTGTTGTCTGTGCTGCTGCAGGACGAGACGCCTGTGTTGTGGTTTCGGGTCTGAATGCAACCGTTGTTGAAGCCATTGTTGCGTGTTCAAGAAGGTCGTCTGCATATGCACCGTCGATACCTTCAAAACTTATCGAAACATCTTCCGTAAATGTGACGGGTGTTGTGTCCTTTCCCTGAGCTTCGGGAAGGAAACCTGTTGTTTCTTCAGAAGCGGACTCATTTACAGACACATCGGCTTTTTTATTTTTCGTAACTGCAACTGCAACGATAATCGCAATAACGACAATCACAGCCGCAACTATAAGGAATATCTCCATTTTTCTGTTTTTCCTCTCATACTCTGTTTTTGAATTGACAACAACGGGAATTGCATATTCACCGCAGACAGGACATCTGATACCGTCATATTCGCATGAACATTTATTGCACTTCATTGTTATCTTTTCTCCGTAATACAGCGTTATATTTTATTTTACCATAAAACCAAACCGAATTCAATATAAAATTATATTCGGAAGAAAACAAAAACCGCCGTAAAAAACGACGGTAAAAAATTTACTTTTCTGCTTTTTTTGTTGTCTTCTTTGCAGTTTTCTTTTCTGCGGGAGCCTTTTTTGCAGCTGTCTTATTATCTTCTGCAGGAGCCTCGGCTTTCTTTCTGGGAGCTCTCTTTACAGGCTCTTTTTTCATAAGCTCTACGAGAAGAAGTGCGTGACCTACGTTACCGTCAACTGCAAGTTTTCCTGCAAAGAATGCATCCATAGGATCTGTTTTGCAGGAAAGAATGCTTTCAAGAACTTTGCTTGAAACTGTGATTGCAGCTGTTCTGTCGTGATAATCATACGGCTCAACAGCAAATACACCATTCATATATGCAACGTAAAAAATACCGCCGCAATCTTCATCAGTCATTTCGATCTGAATTGCAAAACTTTCGGAAATTTTTGATTCATCAACTTTTCCGTACTTCTTTTTAAGAGCGTTGAACTTATCAATAAATGTCATAAGTATCAATCCTTTTCATTTAATTTATTACATCATAAATTATATATCTGTTTTCATAACATTGTCAATTGTATTTTGTCACGATTTTCCCCGATAATTCAACAGATAATAGTTGTTTATTCCTAAAATCAATTAATTACCCGTGTTTTTTCACAAGCTCCTTGAAATGATTTCCCTTTTCTTCAAAATCACGGTAGTAGTTATAACTTGCCGCTGCCGGTGACATAATACAGGCTTTGCCCTTCTGAGTGAATTCGAAACACTTGTCAACAGCTTCTTCCATATCTTTTACTTTGAAGATATTGATTCCTGTCCCGATTTTCAGAATATTATCTGCAATATTATGTCCCGTTTCGGGAAGACATACAAGGTTGTCGATATCAAGGACAGCAAGTGCTTTTTCAAACTCAGTATAGTCAATTCCTCTGTCAAGACCACCTATCATAAGAGTGCCGACATTACCTATAGCCTCTACGGCACAGAGCACTGCTTCGGGGATTGTTGCAATTGAATCGTTATAATAATCAATGCCCGAATAAGTGCCGAAATATTCCATTCTGTTGGGGATTCCTTCAAATTTTTCAATCGCACGACGGATTGCCTCTTCATCAGCGCCCACAGCCTTTGCGGCTGCTGATGCAAAACCGATATCCATCGCATTGTGTCTGCCCCTGAGGTTATTGTTTATTCCCGTAAGAGTTGCAACAAATGTATCAGGCTCTGCATACACTTTTATACAGGTTGAAACGAGAGCATCTGTATCAATATATTCTTTAAGCCCCTGAGTGCCGTTGAAAACGAAGAAATCATTTTCTTTCTGATGCTTCACGATGTTGAGTTTTGAGTTTACATATCCCCTGAAGCCTTCTTCATAATGGTCGAGGTGTTCTTCGTAGACATTTGTCATGACTGCAACATGGGGTGAGCTTCTTGTAAATTCAAGCTGATGGGATGACATCTCAATAACCGCAAAACTGCCACGAGGCATATCGATTTTTTCAAATACAGGGATACCCATATTTCCTATGAGTGAAACATCAAAACCTGCTTCAACGAGCATTCTGTAAGTGAGAGTTGATGTTGTAGTTTTTCCCTTGGTACCCGTAATACCTACAATTGTGCAGTCTGCAAAACGCAGAAACATATCTGTCTGGCAAGTGATTTCAGTTGTATCGGGATATCTCACACCGACAAAAGGTATACCGGGGCTTTTGAAAACGAGGTCATAATTACCTAAATGTTCAAGATAATCATCGCCGCAGTCAAATGAAACATTTCTGTCATCAAGAGTTACATTATTCTTATCACCGATTGTAAGGTGCTTCCCGGGAAGATACTTTCTTATAAAGTTGTAAGTTGACTTTCCTTCTCTGCCGAAACCGAGAATAAGAACTTTCTTTTCTTTTATATATTCAATAAGATTCTGTGCTGACATAAAACTGCCCCCGTCTGAAATTATCTGCTATTTATTATACATTATTTATATGAAAAATCAAGGAGTGATAAAAAAAACGACAAAAAGATAAAAAAATCGTCTGCAAATCTATTGACATAGTCGTTTCATTAATGTATAATGTCAAAGTATCAATTTGAGAATTGATAAAAGTATGAGATTAACCCACGCGGTAAATGCGGAGGGAGGGAATATAATGAGCCAGATCAAAGTTAAAGAAAATGAATCACTGGACAGTGCGCTCAGACGTTTCAAGCGTCAGACTTCAAGAGACGGTATCATCCAGGAAGTTCGTAAAAGAGAACACTATGAGAAGCCTTCTGTTGCAAGAAAGAAGAAGTCTGAGGCTGCTCGTAAACGTAAGTTTAAGTAATTGATTTTGACGGCGGGTTCTGCAAAGAGCCCGTCATTCTTTTCGTTGGGATGATTATAATGAACATTGACCGGCTTATGTCTGTTATACCCGAAAATATTGATGCTGCACTTATAGTATCACCTTTCAACAGACGTTATTTCACAGAATTTGAATCTTCTGACGGTTTTCTTCTTGTTACACGCAAGGGGAGTATTTTTTATACCGACAGCAGATATATAGAAGCGGCTCACAACACAATAAAATGCTGTGATGTTGCAGAAGGAAAACAGTTTTTTGCCCAGATGAAGCAATATCTTACGGAAAGAAACGTGAAAACAGTTGCCGTTGAAGCATCGGGACTCACTCTTGCCGAATTCGACCGTCTTTGCAAAAACGAAAATATGAATTGTTTTGAATTTATCGCAGACAATACTCTTGATACGGCAATCTCTGTTTTCAGATGTGTAAAATCGGAAGAAGAAACGGAAAAAATTCTCAGAGCACAGAAAATTGCCGAAGACGGTTTTCTTCATATTCTGAATTTTATAAAAAAAGGCAGAACAGAAAAAGAAATTCAGCTTGAGCTTGATTTCTATATGCTCAGGAACGGTGCGGAAGCACTTTCATTTGATACAATTGCAGTCAGCGGTAAAAATTCATCAATGCCTCACGGTGTACCCACAGATAAACCTGTTGAAGACGGAGACTTCATCACACTTGACTTCGGTGCAGTTGTTGATGGTTATCACAGCGATATGACAAGAACCGTTGCCGTGGGATATGTGACTGAAGAACAGGAAAAAGTATACAACACCGTTTTAAAGGCGCAGCAGGCTTCACTTGATGTTATAAGAGCCGGTGTTTCGTGCTTTGATGCCGATAAAGCCGCAAGAGATATTATCACAAACGCCGGCTACGGTGAATATTTCGGTCACGGTACGGGTCACGGAGTGGGAATTGAAATTCACGAGCTCCCCAATCTTTCAACAAGAAGCAAGGCAACTCTTGAAACAGGCAACATTGTAACGGTTGAACCGGGTATTTATCTGCCCGGAAAATTCGGTGTAAGAATAGAAGATATGGTTTTTGTGACCGTAAACGGTTGCAGAAATCTCACAAGAGCACAAAAATCATTGATTGTTCTTTGATTTTTATGAAAAAGACTTGAAAATTTTAAAAAAATATATTATTATTTTAAGGTAAAGTTATCAAAACTTATATAGATTTATATAACGGAGGAAAAAAATTATGGTTTCAGCAGGCGATTTCAGAAACGGCGTAACATTTGAAGAGGACGGCAACGTACTTCAGGTTGTTGAATTCCAGCACGTTAAACCCGGCAAGGGCGCTGCTTTCGTTCGTACAAAGACAAAGAATGTTCTCACAGGTGCGGTTATTGAAAAGAGTTATAACCCCTCTGCAAAATTCCCCACAGCATTCATTGAAAGAAAAGAAATGGAATATTCATATGAAGACGGCGGTCTTTACTACTTTATGGACCCCGAATCATACGAAATGGTTCCCATCAACGGTTCAGACCTCAGCGACAACTTCAAGTTCGTAAAAGAAAACGAAGTCTGCCGTATCCTTTCATACAAGGGCAAGGTTTTCGGTGTTGAACCCCCCAACTTCGTAACTCTTCAGGTTACAAAGACAGACCCCGGCTTCAAGGGTGACACAGCTACAAACACTCTCAAACCCGCTACACTTGAAACAGGTGCAGAAATCAAAGTTCCCCTTTTCATTGACGAAGGCGAACTCATTCAGGTTGACACACGTACAGGTGAATACATGTCAAGAGCATAAGCTCAGTTATTAATATTAATCAGGGAGGTCAGTTTATGATGACTATTACTGAAAAAGCAGCATATATCAAAGGTCTTGTTGACGGTCTTGAACTTGATGAAACATCAAAGGAAACAAAAGTTATCAAGGCACTTGTTGACATTATTGATGATATGGCATTAAGCCTTGCAGATGCAGAAGACGATATCGCAGTTCTCGCAGACGAGATTGATGATATTGAAGAGCATATTGATGCAGTTGATAAAGATCTTTCAGACGTTGAAGACATCGTTTTTGAAGACTATGATGAATTCGATGATGAATGTGATTTTGACTGTGACTGCTGTGACGGTTGCGACGGTCTTTATGATGAAGATGACGAAGACTATGAATACGAAGTAGAATGTCCCGATTGCGGTGAAGTTTTTGTTTTCGATGACTCAGCATTCGAAAGTGACGATCCCCTCACTTGTCCCAACTGCGGTTTCGTTATTGACGAAATCGAAATTGAAGACGACGAAGACGACGACTGATAACTAAAGGAGGCTATTCTGATGGGCGATTCATTAAACAACATCATCAATGGTGCACACGACGTACTCGGCAAAGTTGAAGACAGCGGTATTGCCGGTTCAATCGGAGGCGGAAACGTAATGCTTGATCCTGCACCCGATATGAGCAGAACAATTGCTGATATTTTTGCAGCTATTGTTGAGATTTTCTCATTCTTAAGAAATATGTTCAAAGTAGCATAAAAAAGAATTTCAGACCGTCCGTTTACGGACGGTTTTTTTCTATTTTTTAAAAAAAGTACAAACTCGTTGAACTTACTGATGATTTTTTGATTATATTGACGATTGCGGTATAAATAATAATATGTTATAATTTTTTTGTATTTTTTATGGGAGGAAAAACCGATGTTCAATGATTTTATGAATACTGCTTCATATATTGCAGGCTTCGATAAAGAAGTTGCAGATGCAATGAATCTGGAGCTTAAAAGACAGAGAGATAATATCGAACTTATCGCATCTGAAAATATTGTTTCCCCTGCCGTTATGGCAGCTATGGGCAGTGTGCTCACAAACAAATATGCAGAAGGCTACTCAGCAAAGAGATATTACGGCGGTTGCGAATGTGTTGATATTGTTGAAAATATTGCAAATGAAAGAGCAAAAGAACTTTTCGGTGCAGAATATTCAAACGTTCAGCCCCATTCAGGCACACAGGCAAATATCGCAACTTATTTTGCACTTCTCAACCACGGTGACACAATTCTCGGTATGAGCCTTGCTCACGGCGGTCACCTTTCACACGGTTCACCCGTAAATATGTCAGGTAAATACTTCAACTTCGTTTCATACGGCGTAAACGATGAAGGCTTTATTGATTATGATGAGCTTGAAAGACTTGCTAAAGAATCACAGCCCAAAATGATTGTTGCAGGTGCTTCTGCTTACCCCAGAACAATTGATTTTGAAAGAATCGGTGCTATTGCAAAGTCAGTAGGCGCTATCTTTATGGTTGATATGGCTCACATTGCAGGTCTTATTGCTGCAGGTGTTCATCCCTCTCCCATACCCTACGCTGACATTGTTACATCAACAACTCACAAGACACTCAGAGGTCCCAGAGGCGGACTTATCCTTGCAAAAAACGATTTCGGTCTTGCTCTCAACAAGGGTATTTTCCCCGGCTGTCAGGGCGGCCCTCTTATGCACATTATTGCTGCAAAGGCTGTATGCTTCGGTGAAGCTATGAAGCCTGAATTCAAAGAATATCAGCAGAAAGTTGCTGAAAATGCAAAGGCACTTGCAAAGGGCCTTGTTTCAAGAGGAATCAACCTTGTTTCAGGCGGTACAGACAATCACCTTATGCTCTGTGACCTGCGTTCAACAGGCATCACAGGTAAGGAGCTTGAACACAGACTTGACGAAGTCCGCATCACAGTAAACAAGAATGCAATCCCCAACGACCCCGAGAAGCCCTTCGTAACAAGCGGTATCAGAATCGGTACTCCCGCAGTTACAACAAGAGGTTTCAACACAGCTGATATGGATAAGATTGCTGAATGCATCCACCTTGTTGCAACAGATTTTGAAAACAAGAAGGATTATGTAAAGGCAGAAGTTGAAAAGCTTACATCTGCACATCCCCTCTACGAATAAAACATAAAGCCCTCATATGAGGGCTTTTATTTTTTTCAATTCATAAAAAAACACCGCATTTCTGCGGTGTTTTTAATTTCAAGTTTAAATTATTCTTCAACGGGAGCATCAAAAGTATCAAGGTTTGCAACAACTCTGAGAACCTTTCTTGCATCCTTTGCTGTGATTTTGCCGTCAAAATCAACATCTGCACGTTTTTCTTCATCCATTGTGAAAACTACAAGGTTTGCAGCTCTGCGAAGAATTCTTCTTGCGTCTGCAGCTGTAAGTCTACCGTCGCCGTCAACATCACCGAGTTCAAAAACAAGTTCATCTGATTCGCCGTCTTCTTCTCCGCCTTCTTCAGGAGGAGTTGTGGGCTTAAGAGCTTCTGTGTCGAGGTCAAAGAGGTTGCCCATAACCTTAAGAGGGTCATAAGTGAAGATAAGGTCTTTGTTGCCTACGATCATCATAATTGAGCCTGCGATTGTATCAACTGTGCTCTGAATGAACTTCTCAGCTTCTTCCTTACCCATTTCCTTGAGTGAATCTGCGTTGAGTTTAACAACGAGGTCAAGGATGATACCTGTAAGGTCTACAACGTTTTCATTCTGCATAATTTGCTGCATAATGTCTGATGCAAGGATATCATTGATGTCGATATTAAGGTTGAGTCCGCCTTCTTCTGCGCCTTCTTCAGCAAAAACAGGAATCATAAGTGAAAAGCAAAGAACTGCACTCATAAGAAGAGCTATAATTTTTTTTGTCATAAGAGAAACACTCCTTAAATTAATTACTTTATTAATAAACCGCCAAGGGCTGTTTAACCGATTGATGCACACATCTTTCTGAGTGTGTTAAGACCATACTGTGTACCGAGTTTCTGGTCTTCAAGACCTTCAAACTCAACTGTGATATATCCGTCATAGCCTGTGCCGATGAGAGTCTGTAAGCACTGATAAACGGGGACATCACCGTGACCGACAATTGCACCCTTGAGATAAGCGCCGCCACGTGTTTTAAAGAAACCGTCACAGAAAAGAGGTCCGTTGCCGCTCTTCTTTGTGAAATCCTTAGCGTGTACGTGGAATGCGTAGGGAGCAACGACACCGACTGCATAAGCAGGGTCTTCGTCAGCACACATAAAGTTGCCTATATCAACGAGAAGACCGAAGTTATCGTTTGCAACGCCGTTGACTATTTTTTCAACACGGCAGCTCTCCTGACAGAAGAAACCGTGATTTTCAACCATTGTTCTGATGCCGAAAGTCTTTGCATATTCGGTAACTGCACGGCAACCTTCAATTATACGGGGAAGAGCATCACAAAATGCCTTATAGCCTCTCTTGTCGTTGTCGTAACCTCTTGTTGCGTCATGACGCATAAGTTTAACACCGAGGATATCTGCGATTTCAACTTCACCTTTAAGACGAGCAATTTCCTTTTCAATATCACCGTCACAGCCGTGAAGAAAATCTGCACCGATTGTATAACTGACGGGTTCAACGCCGTTTTTCTCACATTCTTCACGAAGGAATGCGGCATATTCTGCCTTTGTCATCCCGTCGGGAGTGTCAAATTCAACGAATTCAACACCGTCGAAGCCTGTTTCTGCGGCAAGAGCAATACACTCTGCGAGTGTCTTTTCACCTGAACCTATCAGTCGGCAATAACTGTATGTACTGACTGAGAATTTCATAAGCTGTCCTCTTTATTTTTTTATTTTATCCCAGTATTCTTTCGTCGCCTGTTCTATTTTATTGTCACCGTATTCATAATAAACGGTATTTTTAAGAACATCGGGAAGATACTGCTGTTTCGTCCAGTGGTTGGGATAATCATGGGGGTATTGATAAAACTGTCCCTTTACCCTTGCGTCTTCACCGTCAAAATGTTTATTCTGAAGCTGACGGGGAATGGGACCGTATTTTCCTTTTTCAAGGTCTGCCATAGCGGCATTTATAGCATCGTGACCCGAATTTGATTTCGGTGAAGTGGCAACGAGAATAACTGCATCTGCAAGAGGTAATCTCGCTTCGGGAAGCCCTACCTGAAGAGCAATATCAACAGCCGATTTGACTATGGGCATAATCATCGGGTAAGCAAGTCCCACATCTTCTGCCGCACAGACCATAAGTCTTCTGCAGGCTGAGGGCAGGTCACCTGCCGCAAGGATTCTTGCAAGATAGTGGATTGCCGCATCGGGGTCTGAGCCTCTCATTGACTTCTGGAAAGCAGAAAGCAGATCGTAATGCTCGTCACCGTCACGGTCATATTTGAGTGCTGTTTTCTGTGACAGATGCTTTGCGTTTTCGAGAGTGATTTTTCTTGCAGAGCCGTCGTCGGGAACTGTTGCACTGAGACAGAGAAGCTCAACCGTATTGATTGATTTTCTCACATCACCTCCGCAGGCAAAAGCTATATGCCTTACAACACCGTCTTCGATGTCGTATCCGCAGCGCATCTCCTCACCCATAAGCCTGAAAGCTCTTTCGATTGCGGGCGTGATGTCTTCCGGGGTAACTGTTTTGAATTCAAAAACAGTACATCTGCTCAGAACAGCACTGTATATGTAAAAATAGGGGTTTTCAGTTGTTGAAGCAATAAGTGTGATTGACCCGTTTTCGATATATTCAAGAAGTGACTGCTGCTGCTTCTTGTTGAAATACTGAATTTCATCAAGATAGAGCAGAATGCCGTTTGCGGCTTCAACGGTGTCAATCTGGGATACAATGTTGCGTATGTCGGCAATTGAAGCATTAGTACCGTTAAGACGGCAGAGCTTTTTGTTTGTTGATGCCGCAATAATGTTCGCAACTGTTGTTTTGCCCGTGCCGGATGGACCGTAAAAAATAAGATTAGGGATTATGCCCGATTCGATGATATTTCTCAGAGGAGCACCCTCAGAAAGCAGATGTTTCTGCCCGACTGCTTCGTCGAGAGTCATCGGTCTTATTCTGTCTGCAAGAGGTGAAGACATAGTCAATCCTTCCGTAAAAATAAAAATAGTTATATACGATATTTATTCTATCATATATTTCAAAAAAAATAAAGAGTAATTTTAAAAAAATATTATTTTATTTAATTGACAAAAATGCTGCAAAACTGCATAATAAAAGAACGGAAGGTGAAAAAATGAAAAAACTGTCTTTTGAATGTGACTACAGAACGGGAGCACATCCTGAAATTCTCAGAAAATTTATTGAAACAAATATGGAAAGCCTTGACCCCTACGGAACTGATTCTTACAGCGAAAGCGCTGAAGAAAAGATAAAAACAGCCTGCGGTGATGCAGATATTGATGTTTTTTTCCTTTCGGGAGGCACACAGACAAATCTTATAGTTATTTCATCACTTCTTAAAAGTTATGAGGGTGTTATTGCCGCTGATACAGGGCACATCAGCATTCACGAAGCAGGTGCAATCGAATATCACGGTCATAAAGTTCTGTCTCTCCCACACAAGGACGGCAAAATTGTTCCCGAAGATTTAAAGAAATATATAAATGACTTTTATTCGGACGAAAACCACGAGCATATGGTCTTCCCCGGAATGGTTTATATTTCACATCCGACTGAAAACGGAACACTCTATTCAAAATCTGAGCTTGAAACGATTTCAGAAATCTGCAGAAATAATAACATTTATCTTTATATGGACGGTGCAAGGCTCGGCTACGGGCTTATGAGCAACGAAACAGATGTCACACTCCACGATATTGCAAAGCTTTGTGATGCTTTTTATATAGGAGGCACAAAAGTTGGAGCACTTTGCGGAGAAGCTGTTGTTTTCAGAAAAGAAGTTATGCCGAAACATTTTATGACAATCATAAAACAGCACGGAGCCCTTCTTGCAAAAGGAAGATTGACGGGAATTCAGTTTGACACACTTTTTACGGATAATCTGTATTTTAAAATAAGCAAAAATGCCATTGATACAGCTGAAATGCTCAAAAAAGTGCTTGAAGAAAAGGGGCTCCGTTTTGCTTGGGACTCCCCTACAAACCAGCAGTTTGTTATTCTTGAAAACTCACAGATTGAAAAACTCAAAGAAAAAGTCGGTTTTTCTTTCTGGGAAAAATATGACGATAATCATACTGTTGTACGTTTTGCAACAAGCTGGTCAACAACAAAAGAAAACATTGAAAACCTGAAAAATGTATTATAAAAAGGAGCCTTACGGCTCCTTTCAGACTGTCGATAAAGTGACAAGACCATACATAAAACAAAAAAAAATATAAATAGTAATATGTGTAAAATTTAAAAAAAAGATAATAAAAAATATAATGGATATATCCGGTGAGATATGTCCATTATTTTATGTATTTTGCGTGTTTTCGCCCTCTCGGAGTACCTTTGTACGCCTTCGGAGCGAAGAACACGCAATCTTGTTCGCTTTCTCAACAGTCTCACAGCTTGTCGAAAAAGTCTTTTCGACAAGCTGAAAGGAGCCTTACGGCTCCTTTTTTTAATCAGAATTTGTCAAGATAAACCATTCCCGAAACGGGGACATTGATTTCCTCAAGAGTATTGTTTATTACGCCCTGAGCAAGAGTGTCACCCATACAGTTTACAACTCTGAATGACTTATTCTCTGCATTCTTCACAACGAGTGTTTTGTATTTTGATGCATTCACAATAACGGATGAATCTGTGTTCACGGTAACAATGCTGTCTGTGAAAGTTGTGATAACAGACTTGTTACCGAGTGTGCTGCAGGCTGAACTGTAATTGCATTCGGGATGCTGAGCAGTAAGTCTGCCGTCAAGAAGAACGTCTTTATGCTCTTTCCAGAAAGAAATGTAATATTTCAGCATTTTATAATGATCTTCGGACAGTTTATCAACTCTTACAGAAACCTGAGGAACACCGTAAAGAATACTTGCAAACTGCAGAGCCGCATTTTCTGCCGAATCCTTCATATTCCACATTATCATATCGGAATGAACGGCTGTTTTTCCCGATGTCATACGGAGATTTATAATACCGATTCTGTTTTTGAGAACATCGCAGGGACAATCACCCACACGGAGCATATTTCCGTATTTTCTGATTGACGGGCCCACATATGACTGACGGAATTCAATGAGAATATCGGGATTTATCGAAGTCAGAGTATTTCTGACTTCTGTCATAAGAACGTGAATAGCCTCTTCAAGTGACTGGTAATCACGTTTCTTATCATATTCAAGAGATTTACCTTTAAGAACAAACGAATCAATAAAATCAAGTTTCAGTCCGTCAAGATTCCATTCTCTGACAGCTTTTTCATAAATGCTTACAAGGTATTCACGCACCTTTTTGTAACGGGGGTCAAGACCGAAGAAATCGGTATCATTTCCCGAGCCTTCAAGGAACATTCCTTCAAATTCCTCATATTTCTTTGTGTATTTGCCCATAAACGGAACAGAATACCAGAGCATAACTTTCATTCCGACATCGTGAATATTTTTAACAAGCTCTGCCATATCGCCCATTTTCTTCGGAGCTACTTCCCAGTCACCGCAATATGCATAACCACGGTTGTTGTCATCTGTCTGCCAACCGTCATCGATAATAACAGTTTCAAGACCGATTTCCTTTGAGGCTTTGCATTCCTTTATTATTTCATCCTTATCAAGCATCTGATGGAAGCTGTACCAGAGAGAATCCATAGGCATTTTTGCCGCATCCGGCACATAAGCAGACTCGTAACCGCATTCATTCTCCCACCACGCAGTTGTGTCATAAATGCTGTCATAATAAGGGATACTTCTCATATCAAAACGCACCACAGCCGTATAATTATCTTTGGGTGAAGTGGGTTTTGTAAAAAATTCAACTTCACACGCAAAAGTTGCATCCTCTTCACGAATACCTGTTTTAATATTTATCGGTGTATCAACATCTGAAACAGCTATACAGAGTTTGTTTGTTCCGTTATATGAAATGAGCGACTGCACAGGCATCCACGATGCGAGTCTTGACTGCACTTTAAGCTGTCCCCATTCAAATTGGAGTCCGTGGATATCAAGAAGTGACGGATTCCACGTTGACTGGATATCCGTTGCATCATAATACCATTTTACCGAGAATGTTTCGGGTATTTCGGGAGAAGGAATATTCATACTGACTGTAAGATAAAGGATATCCCCTTCCCTTTTTTCTGAAAGATTTATTACGGCATTTTTATTACCGCCTGATACTGTGAATTTCATAATTCAACCTCTTCAAAAATCACCAATTCCGAGCTGAGGGCTGTCGGAATTCTTATATTTATTCCGTGTGTCATAAGCTGTCTGCCACTGACTTCAAATGTTTCCCTGCTGTTATCAAAAGTTACGGCATAAGTTTTTGAAACATTAATTCCTTTCGGAAAAACCGTATAAACATCAGTTCCCGGGCTGACAAGTGTGAATGCAGCAATCACGCCTTTTGTTTTGCACTCGGATGCAATTTCAAGGCACGAGAACCCGTTTTTATGCGTTTCAACCGTATCGGGAGTGTGATGATATATTTTTGATTGCGGCAGGAAGCCTCTTATGAAATTCTTATAAATTTCAACGCTGTGTTTCACAAATTCCATCTGAATCGGATTCACTTCACAACCACACGGAGCTATTGTATTAAGGCTCATATGACCGAGCATTGTGTTTCTCATATGTAAATCAAAAGAGCCCTGATCGTGACAACCCATTCCTGCAAAAAGACGGTCAACCTTTTCGGGAGGAAGAGCCATAGTCATACCGTTTGTTATCATTACCGAATAAGGTGAACGCTGATTGTCGCTTACCCACGTATGGCTGAAATATCTCATCAGTCCGAGGTCAGTTCTGCCTCCCCCGCCTGCACAATTTTCAAAAATAACATCGGGAAAACGCTTTTTCAAATTATCATACGTCTTGTATATCACATTGAAACGGCGGAGTGACAGACAGTCACCGTCCTTACCGATTCCGTAATAGTTTCTGAACGAACCGTTATTATCAACACGGAGCATATCCATATTGTATTCTTCAATCATTCTTGCAAGTTCGTTTTCGCACCAGAGAACGGCTTCGGGATTTGTCATATCAATAAGGGAATCTGTACTTCTGCCGTAAATATCATTTGCAAACCATTCGGGCTTTTCGTTGCGCAACTTTGCAAGATTCCCCATATTCTCGATATCTGCCCACATACAGAATTTCATTCCGAGTTTATGGCAATAATCAGAAATTTCCTTTATTCCGTCATGGTAACGATCGGGATGAGGGAAATTATCACCACAGTATTCGCCCCACTTCATCTGTTCACCGGGAGGACAATACCATCCTGCATCAACAAGGAACACCTCTGCGCCCATTTCAGCTGCCTGACGCATATAATCCTTTGTGCATTCAACAGACATATCGTGCTCGGCACCCATACCGAAACCTACAAGAAGATTTGTTTCGGGAAGGCATTTTCTTGTGTGGGAATGCATTTCATTGACGGCTTCGTCAAGTCCACCCATAACAACACCCATATGAATTTCGGGAGTTCTGAATTTTTCATAAGGTTCAATCACACACAACGGGTTATATGATGTAATTTCGGCTTTAAGGGAAATATACGTATCGTCATCTTCACGTGTTGCGTTGTAATCAACGCTGAAACGGCAACCTCCGCTGTAAGCTATCTGTGAAAAATACATAAGTCCGTTTACGTTGTTTTTAAGAAAAACAAGCGGATGACGGAATCTGTCTCTCAGAAAACGTGAATCAATCGTAAGTGTATCGGGAGTGACTTTACGCCACGTAAAAAGACCTTCTCTTGCCCAATGAGTGTTTTCAAAATAACCCAGAGAATAAAAATTCTCAATATTGTTATCATATATAAAGCGATTTTTCTGAATATTCTCAAGACCTCCCGAAAGAAGACAAAGACGGCTGAGATTCATTTTATCAGAAGAAAGATTTTCAATTTCAAAGTAACGACTGAACATCTGGGTGCCGTCAATAATTGTATACATCTTTATTCTTACGGGCTTCAGTTCACTTTCAAGGGTGAGAATACCTTCGGCTGAATTTTCAGTTTCATTGACAGTAAAATCAACAAAACGGAGCCTGAAATCAACACTCTGCCCGTCAAGTTCAATGTTGAAACTTGAGGGCTCCTGCCAGTTGGTACTGTCAAGCCTTGTAGTAATATTCTGAAGCACATTCAGAGGATATCCCGAGGCGTTGTATCCGCAAGGGAGAAGCATTCCGTCAGAGAAAACCTCTTCATAGACCATCATACCGCTTCTGTAACTAAAACACAGTTCATTTTTATCTGAAAATTCAATTTTAAAATATGGATTTTTCATTTCATCACCGATTTGTGTATTTATGGTTATATTGACGGATTTGCGAGTATTTTAACGCAGTATTGACGAAAATCAGCCTGTAAAAAACGGGTTTGTTTTATTCCTGTCACCCTATATTTTACTTTACACAAGAAAGATTGTCAATTAAAAAAAATAATTTGCCGGAATGAAACCGACAAATTATTTATTATTCTTCTGTCTGTTTTCCTAAAAACGATGCCGCAACCTGAGCGAGTTTGATTTCGGACTGTGTAGGTGCCGTGCCGTTTTCATTGAAAAGAAGAATAACTGCACCTGACACATCACCGCCGCCGACAATGGGATACGCAATTGCGGCATTACGGTCAAGTCCCTCTACAGGCATAAGCACACCCTTATCACTGCCTGCCACAAAGCTTGAACGGTTTTCCATAATATCCTCAAGCTCTTTTGCAATATGACGGTCCATTGTGTCCTTTTTTGAAAGACCCGAGCATGAAATAACGTGATCACGGTCTGTGATGATTACGGGCATACCTGTTGCCCTGTGAAGTACTTCCGCATACTGTGAAGTAAACTCAGAAAGCTCACCCATAGGTGAATACTTCTTGAAAATAACCTCACCGTCTGCATCTGTATAAATTTCTAACGGGTCACCCTCTCGGATTCTCATTGTTCTTCTGATTTCTTTAGGGATAACGACTCTTCCGAGGTCATCAATTCTTCTGACAATTCCTGTCGCTTTCATATATATTCTCTCCTTTGGATTTGCAAATTACGATGTTAGTATCTGCAAAATTAGAGGGATTATACCGAAACAAAAAGAAAAACTCCTCTACGATAAACAGAGGAGTTTTGTATGTAAGTTTAGTTATTCTATCTGTTTTTTATTTTAACTTCCTGCGTTGCATTCCTCTTAACAAAATCAACAATAACCACACTGTTTTCAAGTTTTAAAGTATCCAAGAAGCAATCTCATTTGGATGCATCCGCACAAACCCAAGTATTGTTTAGAAAATGATATATTGTTTCTTCTGTTTCCCCTGCATCATCTTCGTCGTCGCAATCAACATCCCAATCAGCATCCCAATCATAACATGAGACTTTCATAACTTTTTTCGACACCTTGATTTCAACATTATGATTATCTCCGGGACCTTCCCACTCAATATCGACATTCAGTTCATCATCGTTTAATATTGCTGCAACATCAAAAAATACATTCTCATATCCTATCTCATCCGAAAGCAAGCAATAATTATCCAAGGGGTATTGGAAAGAAAAGTCTGTATCATGCTTGTCTCTCTGAGGTTCTTCCTGAAGCATAACGATTATTTTATCCAACATTCCAGGGGTATCGCCAATTTCAGCACATGTATTAAATAACCGTTGGGTCCCTCTCAAATTATTATTAGCCGTTTTTTCCAATTGAGTCAATTTTTTCTTTAGTACCTCTATTGCTTTAATCAAGGAATCCCTGTTTCCACTCATAGAAACAAAACAATCTGCTGAATACATAACAAACACTCCTTTACTCATTTATTGTTATGGTCAATATGTAATTTAGTGGAGGCACTGAGTTTTTCTCCATAATTAATTATAATACATCACGCGGGTATTTGCAATAGTATTTTATTGTTTCGTTGCACGTTGTGCTACACTATGTATTGCAAAGCAAAAACTGTCGATTGGTGTCAATGATGTATGTAACGGGTCACCCTCACGAATTCTCATTGTTCTTCTGATTTCTTTCGGAATGACTACCCTTCCGAGGTCGTCGATTCTTCTGACAATTCCTGTCGCTTTCATATAAAAACTCTCCTTTATTTACAAATCGCTTTCTTAGTATCTGTGAATCAAGGGAATTTATACTGCACGAATTTACTTTTTGATTATTATAGCAGTGCTGACGGCAAAGTCGGAAAGATGAACAATATAACTGCTCTCTCTGAGGACAGTTTTTTATTTGCCGTCAGATTGAAATTTATCATGTGAGTGTGCTATAATCAATTCAGCAAATTCCAATTTGTCATTCTGTGTTTTTAATTAATTTATTTACAATAATATTGCAAATGCCTTTATTTAAATGGTATGATATATAAAAACTTTCTTGTAGGTTGTGAAAACATGTCAACAAAATTATGGTATGATGAATTCATAAATGATTGGATGTGGGCATTGCCTTTAGGTAACGGCAGAATCGGTGCAATGCAATATGGTAATCCTCATTGTGAACAGATTGAAATAAATGAAGAATCCCTCTGGAGCGGCAGGCAGATTCAGGAAAAATACCACGCTTCACCTGAAGCCCTCAAGGAAATCCGTTACCTTGTCAGAGAAGAAAAACTAAAAGAGGCGGCTCAGCTTGCCCGCAAAACTTTTTTATCAGACCCTCCCGTTGTCCGTTCCTATGAAAGCTTCGGTGAGATTTTTATTGATTTCTTTGATAAGTCTCCTTACACAAACTATCGAAAGGAATTGGAATTAAGCGAAGCTATCACCCGTATTTTCTGGACAAAAAGTAAAATAAACTTTAAAAGCGAATGCTTTATCAGCGAAGACTTTGACGGATTTGTTTATAAAGTCGAAACTGACGGAAAACCTTTTTCCTGTAATGTCAGCATTAAAAGAAAACAGGATGCATACAGTTCCTGTTTAAATCAGGACACAATTATTATGAACGGCAGAATCACATACAGCACCCATCACTACTATGGTGAGGGCGGTGAAGGCATGTCGTTCGGAGCAAAGCTTCGCATTAAAACAGATGGTGAACTGACAACTGACCACAGCACAATAACTGTTACTGATGCGACTTATGTTATTGTTTATGCCGCTTTCGAAACAAATTACAATGTTGACAAATATGATATTGACGAGACCATTGATTTCAAAGCTAAGTTAAATGAAACAATTGAAAATCTCATAAATGAAGATTACGAAAATGTCAAAGAGACTCACATTCTGACCCATAAAAAATGGTTCAACAATGTGGAACTTGAATTAGAAAAAACAGAAATAAGCGAGCTTACCACTAATCAAAGACTTAAAGAACTCAGATGGGATGAATATGACCCTGATTTGTTCGCTCTTTACTATAATTTCGGCAGATATCTTTTAATTGAAAGCTCAGGCAAAAATGCCCGACTTCCCGCAAACCTTCAGGGTATCTGGTGCCACGACTTCAATCCTCCATGGGGCAGCGATTTTCACACCAACATAAATCTTCAGATGAATTACTGGCCCAGTGAAAGTGCAAATCTCTCGGGAACTTCTGCGCCTTTCATCCATTTTATGAAAAAGGTTTCTTCTTTCGGTTCTGAAACTGCAAAGAAACTTTTTGGTGCAAGAGGTTGGGTTATTAACCACACTACCGACGCATTCGGAAGAACAGGAGTTCACGACAGCGTTGACTGCGGATTTTTCCCAATGGCAGGACCCTGGCTTTGCCTTAACCTCTGGGAGCATTATGAATACACTGACAGTATCGAATATCTCGAAGAGATTTATCCGATTTTAAAAGGCTCGTGCGAGTTCGTTCAGGACTATTTAACAGAGAATGACAAAGGGCAGTTTATTACTTCCCCCTCAAATTCTCCCGAAAATGAATTTTATTATATTGACGCTGACGGCAAAAAGCAGGAAAGTATGTTTACCGAGGGCGCAACAATAGATTTCCAGATTATTTATGCGCTCTTCACCCGTACTGTTCACGCCTGCAGTATTCTCAATAAAGATGCTGAATTTTCTGATACTCTTCTTAATGTTTTAGAAAAGCTTCCTCCTGTTGAAATAAGTGAGCGTTACGGAACAATCCGCGAATGGATCAAGGACTATGAGGAAACCGACCCCGGACACCGACATATTTCTCACCTTTTCGGACTTTTTCCCGGTGACCAGATTAACGAAAGTGACCCCGAAATATACGAAGCTGCAAAAAGAACTATTGCCCGACGGATTGAAAACGGCGGCGGTTCAACAGGTTGGTCAAGAGCCTGGACAATTTGTTTCTATACCCGACTTAAAGATGGTGAAAATGCATACAAACACCTTAAATATCTGCTTGAAAAATGCACGGCAAACAACCTTTTTGACATTCATCCTCCGTTCCAGATTGACGGAAACTTCGGTGGTGTTGCAGCTATCACAGAAATGCTTCTTCAAAGCCATCTCGGTTCCCCTGATAACAGAATTTCGGAGCTTTTACCTGCTTTACCGGATGACTGGAACAAGGGTTCGGTTAAAGGTATCAGAGCAAGAGGAAATCTGACCTTTGATATTTTCTGGGAAAATTCAATTCTTAAAAAAGCTGTGGTTACTGCAGAAAACGACTGTACATTAAGAATTAAATTAAATAAAAAAACAGCAAAGCTAAAAGCAAACAAGCCATATACTATTGAAGACAACTGCCTGTTAGCAGAACTTTCTGCAGGAGAAACAATAGAACTTTATAACCTGTAATTTTATGAGGTAAAACTATGTACGGATTAAAATGTTTTATATTACAGAATGCAATGAAGGGAATTATTGCTCTTGAAAAACCGATTTATGATTTAACAGACGGTAAGCTCTGCAAAAACAGATTTTTATCGGCTGTCAGGACTCAGCATGTCGGTACAAGTGTTAAAATTCTTAAATCAACCGAAAATTCAACATATATTGCAAAAATGAATCCTGACGGAAGCTTTTCCGATGATGATTTCAGAATTCTCTGCACCACCGACTTACATATTGATGAAGATTATGAACTCAATAACAGAACACTTCAGCATCTTGCAGACAGAATTGCAGATCTGAAGCCTGACCTTGTTGTGCTTACAGGCGACTGCATTCTTTCAAAATTTCAGCAGATTGATGCAATCCAGTTTGCAAAAATGATGGAGAATATCGGTGTTTACTGGACCTATGTTTTCGGAAATCACGAAGCAAGAGAAGAAAAAGGCTCATTCAAGTATCAGCTTTATAAGAGCTTTATTGATTCACCTTATTGCCTTTGTAAATTCGGTGACAAGTCACTTTACGGTTACGGCAACTTTACCGTAAATATTATGAGTGATGAAAACACAATAAGAAAAACATTGGTATTTTTTGATTCAGGCAGATATCTTCAGGAGCCTCACCGCACAAATGACGGTGTACCTGCCGATTTAAAGGGTGCAGACTATATAAAACCATCACAGATAAGATGGTATGAAAAAGAAATCGCAGAACTCAAAAAACAATACGGTGAAGAACTGAAATCTTTAATTTATCTGCATATCCCCGTGCCTGAATACCGTAATTTGTTTATACAGAATGAGGACGGCACATTCACACCGAATGAAAATGTAAAACTTATTTATGGTGAAATGCGTGAGCCGATGGGTGGTTCGTGGTTCAATTCAGGTCTGTTTGATGCGATGAAACGAAACGGTACCGAGGCTATATTCTGCGGTCACGACCATTGCAACGATTTCTGCGTTGAATATGACGGGATTTATCTTGTTTATAATCAGACAGGCGGTTATAACTGTTACAGGTTATATGACAGCGCAATTATGGATTCGGATGAAAGCACCTGGCATTACGGTGTCAACACAACCGATATTGCAAAAGACGGTTCTCTGAAACTTAAAAGCTACAGACACACTCAGTTTAATAAATAAAGAAACAAGGCATCTCCGCAACTGAAGATGCCTTGTAATTTTATAAATCAATTATATATAATGTAAATCGGTTCGTTTGTTACTTTTATGGTTTTTTCGGTTTTTATTTCATTTCCGTACATATCGTAAGCTATATAGCTTCCGTCAGGTGCGGAAATTTTTGTTGTATCACCGAGGCTGTAATAAACTTTTATGGTTTTTCCGTCTTTTGAATATTCATCAATGATAAGGTTTCTTTCATTGGAAATATTACCTTTGAATTCAGCATTACCCAGGAAACGGATAACTGTTGCATAAGTGATTGCAGCATCATAGGGCTGAAGATATTCATTGAAGAATGCAAAATTATTAACATCGTTTTCAGGTGTTACTGTTTTTCTGAACGAGAAAGAAACAAAGCCTTCTGCACCTGTTGAACGGGTATATAATGCTTTGCAGGCGATTGTTGCAGCATCTGTACCGCCGACACCGCTTTCGCTGTTGATACCACCGACTGTAAGTCCTGCATTGTTCTTAAGTCCGAGCATTGCGTTCATATAATCATAGTAATTGTCAAGTCCGTCGTGGTTATGATAACCGAAGTTGTTAAGCAGATTTTTATTTATAAGCTCTGCAGATTTCTGATAAAACGGAAGATTTGATTCTTTCTGAGCTACTGCAAGACCGCCCGAATACACATAAAAATCAGGATTCTGATTTTTAAGCACGGTTGCAGTTTTTTCGAGTAATGAGAAATATTCTTCTGGAGTGCCTTTGAAGAAATCCCAGTTCGGCTCGTTCCATATCTCCCATAAGATATCGGTGTTATCGGAATAATGTTCTGCTAATTTTGCAGCAAAATCAAGCCATATTTCTTCGTTCGGAGGATATGTCCAGCCGATTGCTTCGTCATAACTGTCTTTATATTTGTCGGCAACAGACCATTCACCTGCATTGAATCCGAGAATCCAGTTGTATTTCATACCGTGTTCATTGACTTTATTCACAAGCAAATCCTGAACTGTAAAATCAACAGCACCGAAAGCTTCACTCTGCATTGCACCCCAGCCGACACTGTCTTCACGGACAAGATTCACACCGAGATAATCAGCTGTGTCAAGAATCCTGTTTACGGAATCTTCTGCATTATAAGCGGGAACCTGAAAACCTTCACCCCAGCAATATGCTCTTGTTATATAGGGCTGAATACCGTACCAGAAGTCATCATCAGCCTGCTCATTACGGGGAAGAATACCTATATTAAAGCTGTAATTTGTTCTGTCGGTAAGGTCAATACTTACGGTATAAATGCCGTTTATCTCAGAAGAAAAAGTGAATGTCTTACAGGGATTTTCAGAATCAAAAACAATGTATCCGCGTTTTTTGATATCAGCCTGTTCGGATTTTAAACTTACCTTTGCCCGTTTGCCGTCAAGATTTTTGTCACGGCATTCAATTATAATATTGATATCTTCTCCCGGCTCAAAAAGGTTGCCGTCACCGACAACACCGTAACGAAGAAGACCGTTTTCGCTTTCACCGTCAACATAAAATGAAGCTGTTTCATCCGTCTGAGTGAACACAATCGCATCTGAAGGAAATAATCCCATAAAAAACATTTCTATTGCAAAAATTATTGCCATAAAAAAGGATATGAACTGTGTCATAACTTTCACCGGACCCTTTCTTTATTATATACACATTATACCAAGTGAGAATTTCAATTTCAATATATAATAATCAAAAAGCAGCAGCATTTTCACTGTTGCTTTCAGATTTGCATAGGTGGTATAATCAGGTTGATAAATAGAATTTGTTGGGGTGTTACATATGATTGAAAAGTTTGAAATACATACCGATGTTCTTGTTCTCGGAAGCGGTCCTTCGGGATTTTCGGCGGCATATACTGCTGCGAAAAACGGTGCTGATGTTGTTCTTGTTGAACAATGCGGAGATGTGGGCGGAATTTCAACATCGGGACTTATGAGCCATTGGACAGGCAGTTGTGGAAGTCCTTTGTATTATGAAATTCTCAGAAGAACAGCCGAGAATAACGAAGGTGAATTCAGAAACCAAATCACTAACCTTATAGACCCTGAAAAGCTGAAAACACTCTATCTCGAAATGCTTTGTGAGGTTGGTTGCAAAGTTATGCTTTATACTTTTGCTGAGGATGCAATCTGCGATGGTGATAAAATTCTCGGTGTAACCGTTATCAACAAATCGGGCAAAACAGATATTTATGCAAAAATCACTATTGACGCTACGGGTGACGGGGATATTGCCGCAAGAGCAGGAGCAGAATTTGTTCTCGGCAGAGAAAATGATAACAAAATGCAACCTGCAACACTTATGTTCAAAGTCGGCGGTGTTGACTATGACCGTGCAGTATTTTTAGGTTCATTTGAATCGACCTATGAAACACCAAAGGGTGAACTTCAGGCTCTCGCAAAAGAACACATCCCTTATCCTGCGGGGCATATTCTCACTTATGAATCAACACTTCCCGATGTTGTTACATGCAATATGACAAATGCAATTGATATTGACGGCACAAATGCAGATGACCTGACACGTGCCACTCTTACCTGCCGCAGACAGATGGATGATATAGTTAAATATCTGCGTGAATTTGTTCCCGGTTACGAAAATTGTTATGTTATCAGCTCCGCATCTCTTATGGGCATTCGTGAAACAAGACATTTTAAAGGTAAATACACCCTGAATGAGCAGGATATTCTCGAAGCGAAAGTCTTTGACGATTATGTTGTAAAAGATGCTTACTTCAATTTCGATGTGCATAATATTACCGGAGCAGGGCTTGACAAAACAGGAGTGCAGAAACATTTTAAGCAGGAGAAAGGATATACAATTCCTTATGGCTGTCTTCTTCCTGAAATCAAAGAAAATCTTCTGCTTTGCGGAAGAAATATTTCAGGCACACATATGGCACATTCGAATTTCAGGGTAATGCCTATCTGCATAGGAATCGGTGAAGCTGCAGGTGTTGCGGCATACATCTCCGTTTCCCGGAATTGCAGTCTGAATGATGTTGATGCAAAAGAAATCAGAGAAATTATAGGAATATAAGTATTGATTAAATTCCAATTTATTGAACTGAAAGCCGTGATTTGTTTACACTCAATGAAAATATAAAAGTTCTTTACGCTGAAATATGTGAGCCGACGGGTGGTTTGCCTTCATTGTTAAGAAAATCGGGTGGGAGTGTTGCAAACTCATATATCAGCAGTATGCTATACGGATACTCCCGTGAAATAATTTTCATCATTTTTGATCAAACATCATATTTTTTATAAACAAATCCGAAAATAACGGATTCAGAGATAAATCAACATAATCTGAATTATCAACATAAACCGAAAGGTCTTTTTCTTCACAGGCGTATTTAACCGTGCCGAGCAGACTGCTGTTATTTATCGCTTTGCATTTATCTTTAAGTTCCTCCGGCAAAAGTCCTGTTTTTACGGCATTTTCAATATTGATTTTTGCAGAAAAACCGCCTGAAATATAAAGTTTTTCAATATCATCATATGAAACATTTTTCATTTCAATAAGCGTCATTATTGCGGAATAAACAGCTGATTTTGCAAGCTGATACTGTCTTATATCAGAAGGACTCAGACTGACTCCTTCTGCCACGTCAAACGGATTTTCCATATATCCCGTTTCATCAACAATCCCGTTATCAACAAGATATGCAACAATATCAACAAGTCCCGTACCGCAGATGCCCTTTACAGGCGCATCTGAAACAGTTTTATACCCGTTTTCCGAATAAGAATACACAGCGCCTGCCACGGCACTCATACCGCAGGAAATATTTGCACCTTCAAAACAGGGACCTGCCGCAGCAGATGTGCAAAGAGCCGAATTCTGTGAATATAACACAATTTCTGCATTTGTGCCAAGGTCAACAAGAAGATTGTGTTTTCCGTTTCGGGGCATACCGACAAATTCAAGTCCTGCCACTAAATCAGCACCGACAAAAGATGCGATTGAAGGCAGAGATATTATTGTTTTCACTCCGATTATGCCGAGCGTTTCCGCCGCCGAGTTTTTACTTTCAAGGAATACGGGGGTATATGGTGCAACACCTATTGACGAGCAATCAACACCGAAAAATAAATGAAGCATTGTGGTGTTTCCCGAAACAAAAAGCTTTTCTGCAGTTAATCCTGATTCCTCAATCATAGAATTGACTTCGGATATTATAACATCCTGAAGCTCTTTTTCTCCGTTTTTTCGGCAATAATCAATTCTTGCTATAACATCGGCACCGAATATTCTCTGAGGATTGTTGCGTGTTATAACTTTTATTATTTTCTCTGCAGAAGGTGAAACAACAGCCAACGCAAGGGTTGTTGTGCCGATATCAAGGGCAAAGCAGAGGTTTTCTGTAATAATATCTGTCACCTGAGCACCCGTTTCGGAAAGAATTGCACCTTCATTTTTTACGGTAACGGTTATATCGGACTGAATTTTATACTGACACGAAAGTTCATCTTTTCCGTTGACGGTGACAAGGCATTTTTTACATATCCCCTTGCCGCCGCAGATATGAATAACACTCTTATCCGATGTGTTCAACACATCAGATAAAAGAGTGCCGTTATTCACATATACCGTTTTTCCGTTTATTATAACTTTATGCATAAAACTTATTTTCCTTTTCTGTTTCGCAATCTGATTATATCATATTTGTTTTTAAAAATAAATAAAAAAATAAAACATATCAAACACGATCAACAGTATTTTTTCTGTTGCTTTCTGATTTATGTGAGTGGTATAATTGATTCATCAAAGGGGTGTTTTCTGTGCAGATTATACAGACGATTATTTCTTATATTGCAATAGCGGCGGCATTTATTTCATCACTTTTTTCGTGGGGTGAAACGTCAATGATACCGTATACAAATGATTACAATATTCCTGACAGCATACTCGCATACTCTGTGATTCCAACCGAAGAAAAAACCGACTGGCAGGCAGAATGGATATGGGACGATGAAAACCTGACCGAAAAAAATATCTGGATGTGCTTTTATAAAAAAGTGAATCTTGAAAACAAGCCCGAAGAGCTTATTGCGCACATTTCAGCCGATTCAAAATATTGGCTTTACATAAACGGAGAAACCGTTGTTTTTGAGGGAAGTGTGAAGCGTGGTCCTTCACCTGATGGCGGATATTATGACAGCGTTGACATCGCACACTATCTCAGAGATGGTGAAAACTCAATCTGCGCTCTTGTGTGGTATTGGGATGATGAAACAAGCTATTCCTATAACGGCAGCGGTCAGGGCGGATTTATTTTCGAAGCCGTGAATGAAGATATCACCATTATTTCTGACAAAAGCTGGAAAGTAAAAAGAAACCCTGCATATGTTGACAGCGCTCTTTATCCCCCTAACTACAGACTTCCCGAATACAGCATTTATTTTGATGCAAGGAAAAATCTGAATGATTGGACAAACTCAGACTATGATGTTTCCGACTGGAAAAATGCAACCGAGTATGCAAAGGGCGGTGAGGGTGCTTACGGCAGACTTTATCCGAGAGGAATACCTTTTCTGAAAGACTATGGTCTTAAAAATTATGAGAATTCAGAAACTTACGAAAACTACACCGTAACAAAGCTTTTCGGTGAAAAAATTACCGTAGATATCCCCTATAACGCACAGTTAACTCCATATCTTAAAATAAAGGCACCGGCAGGAAAGAAAATCCGAATAACCACAGAAAACACTTTAATCGGTGCAGTTTCAACCACCTATATCACAAAAGAGGGCGAACAGGAATTTGAGGCCCTCGGCTGGTTTAACGGTGAGCATATCACTTATAAAATCCCGAAAGGCGTTACGGTTATTTCTCTTAAATACCGTGAAACGGGATATGACAGCTCATTCTGCGGTAATTTTAAATGCGATGATGAATTTTTGAATTCACTATGGCAGAAATCGCTCCGCACTCTCTATGTCACAATGCGTGACAGCTTTATGGATTGTCCTGACAGAGAAAGAGCTCAATGGTGGGGCGATGTCACAAGTGAAATGATTATGACAATGTACTCTATGGACAGCAATTCTTACCTTCTTTATCAGAAGGGCGTTGAAGCTATGCTTTCGCACATAGACGAAAGTGACGTACTTCAGACCGTTGTTCCGATAAACGGAGATTATTTTGAGCTCCCCGTTCAACAGCTTGCAGGAATCGTCGGTTTTCTTACTTATTATGAATACACGGGCGACAAGGCTTTTCTTGAAAAAGTTTATGATGCATCCCTTGACTATCTGAAACTCTGGGAAATCGGTGAAAACAACCTTGTTATTCACCGCAGCGGTTCGTGGGATTGGCCTGACTGGGGCAGTAAAGCCGATATGACAGCCATTGAAAATGCGTGGGTTTACTATGCACTTTCAGCCACAGAGGAAATGGCTGAAATCTTAAAAAAAGACGGTGATATCCCCTTTATAACCGAAAGAAAAGAAACAATTAAAAAGGGATTTGATGCTCTGTGGACAGAAAACGGCTTTAAAAGTGAAGATGTAAAAAAGCCCGATGACAGAGCAAATGCCCTTGCAGTTTTATCGGGACTCGCAGAAAAAGAACAGTATGCAACCATTAAAAATGTTCTTACAACAACAAAAAATTCAAGTCCTTATATGGAATATTATGTCCTTGAAGCCCTTTGCACAATGGGTGAATATGAAACGGCAGAAAACAGGATCAAAGACAGATACAACGGCATGATGAGTGAGGACTACTCTACCCTCTGGGAATTCTGGGACTCATGGCGTGGCACTATGAATCACGCCTGGAGCGGCGGACCTCTTGTTATAATGAGTAAGCATTTTGCAGGTATTACTCCCCTTGAAGCCGGTTATGAAAAGGTTAAAATTGACCCGCAGTACATACTTTCCGACAATATGGAATGTACCGTACCAAGCGTGAAAGGGTTGATTACTCTTAAGATTGAAAAAGCGGATAATTATATTATCAACCTTACTCTTCCCGAAGATATGAAGGCTGTTTTATATGTGCCTGAAAATGCTGTTGTAAATATCAATTCATCAGTTTATTACCGAAACGGTGAATATGTAAACAGCGAAACAGGTAATGTTGAGATTATAAAAACCAAATAATAAATAACAACAATGGGATGTAAAAAATGAAAATTTTTACACCCCATTATTATTTTATTTAATTTATTCATTCATTACAAACCCGAACTTATCCTCTTCTTTCAGGTCGAGGCTTGTTATGATATCCTCAAAATTCTCTTTCACGGTTTCAAGTGCAGAGATTTTATGGGAGTCACTGCCGAGATAGAATTTACATCCGCAATCTTTCGCAATAAAGTACGGTCTGAGCATTATATTCTTCACTTCATCGGTGAGATTCAGGGTTTTCATATTAAGCTCAATTCCCACGCCTTTTTCTGAACAATCGGTGAAAATATCATAAAGTTTTTCATCGGGAAGAAGCTTTATTACATCGGGCACAGAGCCTTTGAAAATATGTCCGCAGGTAAGATGTGCGATACCTGTCTTATGCCACGGCAAATCCATTTTAAGGAGTGCTTCAAGTCTTTTAATCCAATGGTCAGCCGCTTCTTCGGGGGTTAGCAGTTTTGTTCTTACCGTATTCCCTGCAAGATGCAGGTGTGTTGTGGGAATGACAACAAAATCGAACTTTTCATATCTTTCGGGGCTGATACCAAGCACAAAATTATAGTCCATATCAGTCTCCGCACCGAAAAGGAACTTCACATTTTCACTCTGCGGCAACGGAAGAACAGACTCCACACAGCAGAAACGCTGTCCGTCGTGCCATTCGGCTTCACTTTTTACAGTTTCATCCCACAAGTGGTTTGTAAGACAGATTTTTCTGAAATTATTCTTTTTTGCATATTCAAGAATTGCTTCAGGAGTCTGATTTTCATCGTGACAACAGGGCGAAACGGTTGAATGAATATGTAAATCGTGGTCTGCAATAAATCTCATTTTAATCACCATAAATAATATAGCATTATTCTTCTCCGACTTCAATATTTACTTTTAACTTTTATTATGATATACTGAATTCAAACAATTCTGAAGGTGATTTTATGACAGAAGTTGCAGCGGCACTTATATGGAACAACGATAAATTTATGATATGCAGAAGACCTGCACACAAGTCAAATGCACTTTTGTGGGAATTCGTGGGCGGAAAACTCGAGCCGGGAGAAACAAAACAGGAAGCGCTTATCCGTGAATGCAAGGAAGAACTGAACATTACGGTTGATGTCGGAGAAGAATTTTTCGATGTGGTACATCAGTATCCCGATATTCTCGTTCATCTGACACTTTTTAATGCAACAATTGCAGAGGGCACACCCGAACTCCTCGAACATTGCGACCTTAAATGGATTACACCCAAAGAAATCCCCGATTACACCTTCTGCCCTGCAGATAAGGATATACTCGAAAAGATAACGGAAAAATTCAATTAAAAGCGAAAAAGTTTAACCCCTCGGTTTTCACCGAGGGGTCTGTTATTTCAACTGAATATTTAATTATTCGTCGATGCTGTAAAGTGCCTTGAGCTTTGCAAGGTGAGCATATCTGTCCATTGCAAGTCTCTCTGACTGAGCGAAGAGTTCTTCTGCTCTTTCGGGGAAGGAACGTGTAAGTGATGCATAACGAGCTTCGTTGAGAAGGAATGCACGGTAAGCATCTGTTGCGGGTTCCTTGCTGTCAAGAGTGAAGGGATTCTTGCCTTCTGCCTTGAGAGCGGGATTGTATCTGAACATATTCCAGTAACCGCAATCAACAGCCTTCTTCATTTCAGCCTGGCAGTTAACCATACCGCCCTTGATTGAATGCATTTCACAGGGTGAGTAGCCGATGATGAGTGAGGGACCGTTGTAAGCTTCAGCTTCAGCGATTGCCTTGATTGTCTGGTTCATATCAGCACCCATAGCAATCTGAGCAACGTAAACATAGCCGTAAGACATAGCGATTTCTGCAAGGCTCTTCTTTGAAACGCCCTTACCTGCAGCTGCGAACTGAGCAACCTGACCTACCTGAGAAGCCTTTGAAGCCTGTCCGCCTGTGTTTGAGTAAACTTCTGTATCGAATACCATAACGTTTACATCTCTGCCCTGAGCAAGAACGTGGTCAAGACCGCCGAAACCGATATCGTAAGCCCAGCCGTCACCACCGAAGATCCATACTGACTTCTTTGAAAGGAATTCCTTGTTCTTGAGGATTTCTGCACACTTAGCACAACCGTTTGCTGCGCCTGCTTCCATAACTGCAACGAGTTCCTTTGTAGCTGCTGCGTTTGCCTTACCGTCGTTCTTTGTAGCAAGGTACTTTTCAGCTGCTGCCTTGAATTCTGCGGGAGCTTCTGCTGATGCTGCCATTTCTTCAACCTGAGCCATAAGTGTTTCACGAACAGCTTCCTGACCGAGGTACATACCGAAACCGTGTTCAGCATTGTCTTCGAAGAGTGAGTTAGCCCAAGCAGGACCGTGACCCTTAGCATCTACTGTATAGGGTGATGTTGCTGCGGGACCGCCCCAGATTGATGAACAGCCTGTTGCATTTGAAATGTACATTCTGTCACCGAAGAGCTGTGTGATAAGTCTTGCGTATGCTGTTTCAGCACAACCTGCACATGAGCCTGAGAACTCAAGGAGAGGCTTCTTGTACTGAGAAGCAATTACGTTGACTGCTGAAGAAACTTCTTCTTTTTCTGTAACGTTAGCAACACAGTAATCAAATACGGGCTGCATATCGTCCTGAGTTTCTCTTGCAACCATCTTGAGTGAGTTTGTGGGACATACGCCGATACAAACGCCGCAACCCATACAATCCATGGGAGATACTGCAAGAGTGTACTTGTATTCTGTCTTGGGAATAGCCTTGGGAGCTACCTTGATATTTGCGGGAGCAGCTGCAACTTCTTCGTCTGTCATAGCGAAGGGACGGATTGTTGCGTGAGGACATACGAATGAACACTTGTTACACTTAGCACAAGTTGCTTCGTTCCATTCGGGAACCATAACAGCAACACCGCGCTTTTCGTATGCTGATGCACCCTGTTCGAATGTACCGTCAGCGTGATCAACGAATGTTGAAACGGGGATTGAGTCACCGTCCATTCTGCCAACGGGATTCATAATGTTGTTAACCATCTTAACGAGCTTTGAATCGCCTGCAACTGTTGCTGCATCGTCATCAGCTACGTTTGCCCAATCAGCGGGAACATCAATCTTAACATAAGCAGAAGCACCCATGTCGATTGCCTTTTCGTTCATTTCAACGATTTCTTTACCCTTCTTCATGAACTTCTGAGCTTTTTCCTTCATATAGCCGATTGCTTCTTCTGCGGGAAGAACATTAGCAAGTGAGAAGAATGCTGACTGAAGAACAGTGTTTGTACGCTTGCCGAGACCGATTGAAGCAGCGATGTCGATAGCGTTAACTGTGTAAAGCTGAATGTTGTTCTGAGCGATGTAACGCTTTGAAGCAGCATCAAGCTTTTCAGCGAGTTCTTCAGGAGTCCACTGGCAGTTGATGAGGTATACACCGCCGGGCTTAACGTCCTGAACCATCTTGAAGCCTTTTTCTACATATGAGGGGTTGTGACATGCAACGAAGTCAGCCTTGTTGATGTAGTAGGGGCTCTTGATGGGCTGGTCACCGAAACGAAGGTGAGAAATTGTGATACCGCCTGTCTTCTTTGAGTCATACTGGAAGTATGCCTGAACATATTTATCAGTGTGGTCACCGATGATCTTGATTGAGTCTTTGTTAGCACCAACAGTACCGTCACCGCCGAGACCCCAGAACTTACATTCAATTGTACCTGCTGCTGCAGTATTGGGAGCGGGCTTCTCTTCGAGAGAAAGCATTGTAACGTCGTCTGTGATACCAAGTGTGAACTGAGCCTTGGGAGCATCCTTAGCGAGTTCATCATATACAGCGAAGATGCTTGAGGGAGGTGTATCCTTTGAACCGAGACCGTATCTGCCGCCTACAACTGTCTTTACGATACCCTTTGATGCAAGAGCTGTAACAACGTCCATGTAGAGGGGTTCACCGATTGAGCCGGGTTCCTTTGTTCTGTCAAGAACAGCAATCTTTGTTGCTGTTGCGGGGATAGCTTCAACAAGTTTTTCTGTTGAGAAGGGTCTGTAAAGTCTTACCTTGACAAGACCAACCTTTTCGCCCTGAGCTGTGAGGTAATCGATAACTTCTTCTGCTACGTCACAGATTGAACCCATAGCGATGATAACTCTTTCTGCATCGGGAGCACCGTAGTAGTTGAAGAGCTTGTAGTCTGTGCCGAGCTTAGCATTGACCTTGTCCATATATTCTTCAACGATTGCGGGCATTGCATCGTAATACTTGTTACAAGCTTCACGGTGCTGGAAGAAGATGTCGCCGTTTTCGTGTGAACCACGCATTACGGGTCTTTCGGGGTTAAGTGCTCTCTTACGGAATGCATCAACAGCATCCATATCGCACATTTCCTTGAGGTCGTCGAAATCCCATACTTCGATCTTCTGAAGTTCGTGAGATGTTCTGAAACCGTCGAAGAAGTTGATGAAGGGAACTCTGCCCTTGATTGATGCAAGATGAGCAACTGCACCAAGGTCCATAACTTCCTGAGTATTTGTTTCTGCGAGCATTGCGAAACCTGTCTGACGACAAGCGTAAACGTCTGAATGATCGCCGAAGATGTTAAGAGCATGAGAAGCTACACAACGAGCTGAAACATGGAATACGCAAGGAAGAAGTTCACCTGCGATTTTGTACATGTTGGGGATCATAAGAAGAAGACCCTGTGAAGCTGTGTAAGTTGTTGTGAGCGCACCTGCGTTAAGTGAGCCGTGAACTGTACCTGCAGCACCTGCTTCTGATTCCATTTCTGAAACCTTAACAGTTGTGCCGAAGATGTTCTTGAGACCCTGAGCTGACCACTGGTCAACATAGTCTGCCATAGGGCTTGAGGGTGTGATGGGATAAATGCCTGCTACTTCGGTAAACGCGTAGGATACGTGAGCCGCAGCGTTGTTACCGTCCATAGTTTTCATTTTTCTTGCCATGGATATATTGCCTCCTTGAATTATATATACATACTTATTACGGTATACACCAAATAATATAATACTACTTTATAACGCAAATGTAAAGTCCTATTTAATGCAAAATATCATAAATTTTTGCATTAATTTTAATGCAGACTGACAAACTTTTAACAAACAACGCATCAGAATAATTTAAGCATCACATTCTTACCGATAGAATATAAAAAATATTGTATTTTAATTATGAATGAAGTATAATCGTTTACGGTGATAAAAATGAATGAACTCAGCATACTTTTTCTCAATATAAATGACGGTGATGTCATTACACTTGAAAATAAAACATATAATGTGCGTCAGGATGACTCCTTTATCAAAGCCGGATACTTCTGCTCAAACACAGCAAAAAAGCACGAGAATCCCGACGGCAAAAAACACGCCGCAATTTATCTTTACAACAAAAAGAACATCACAATTGACGGCAACGGTGCCGTTATTATGGTGCACGGCAAAATGACTCCCATGATTTTTGACCGATGCGAAAATATAACGGTGAAAAATCTTACAATTGACTACTTCTGCCCCACAATGACAGAATTCAGAATCCTGTCAAACGATAACGGAAAAATCACAATAAGAATCAATGATGAATGCCTTTTCCGTACCGAAGGAAACGAAATTATATGGATGGGCGAAACAGGAGCCGACGGCAAACCTTATTGGGAGAATGTTCATTGGGTTCAGGGCAGATACGTGAAAGTTTTCAATCCCGAAACAAAACAATGCCACGATTTCAACAGAAATGACCTCAGATTTGAAACACTCGAACAGATTGATGAACACACACTCACGGGAACGCTCGAAAACAGAGAAGCAAACCTTCCCGAAGGCTGTATCGTTCAGACAAGAAATATTGTGCGTGATGAAACAGGCAGTCTTTTCAACAGGTGCAGAAATCTTGAATTCAGAAATCTGCGTGTCAGATTTATGCACGGTCTCGGAATGGTTTCTCAGTTCTCAGAAAATGTGAGCTTCATAAACTGCGATTTAACACCCAAAGAAGGAAGAACAATCACGAGCACGGCTGATTTTTTCCAGTTTTCGAGCTGTAAAGGAAAGCTTCTTATTGACAACTGCAGAGCGTGGGGTGCTCAGGATGATTATGTGAATGTTCACGGCACTCATCTGAGAATTGTTGAAGCTGATTATAACGAAAAGAGTATTGTTGTGCGTTTTATGCATCCCGAAACGTGGGGCATTCAGGCATTTGAGTCCGGTGACACTCTTGAATTCATAAAATGGGACACGCTTATTCCCTACAGCGAAACAAAAGTTGCAAAATATGAAAAAATCAGCGATACAGACATAAAATTATGGCTTGACAGAGATTTACCGGTAATTGAAATTGACAAAGATGTTGTTGAAAACGCAACGTGGACACCTTCACTTCACGTAAAAAACTGCGATTTCGGACCCACAACGGGCAGAGGTATTCTCTGTACCACAAGAAATGATGTTTTAATCGAAAACAATCATTTCCACACCCTGTGGGGAGCTGCACTTCTGATTGAAGATGACTGTAATTTCTGGTTTGAATCGGGCTACACAAAAAATATAGTTTTCAGAAACAACATTATTGACGGATGTGAATATGCAAAAACGCTTGAAGGTGCTCCCGTAATACGCTGCACACCGAAAGTTATGGATAACAACTCACAACAACCCGTCCACGGCAGGCTCACAATAGAAAACAATACTTTCCTCAATCCTGCATACGAAAACCATACTTTCCTTCTTGAATATATCAATGAAGTCAACATAATAAACAACACATTCGATGCACCGCTTGAAATACAGCAAAAGGTTGTCAGAAAAATAAATAAACAATAATTTGTCGGGCTGATTCAATGAACAATTTACAATTTACAATGTACAATGATTTGCAATAACCGCCTGTATCGCTACAACTGCACGATTGTAAATTGTACATTGTACATTGTTAATTGGTTCCACAAATTCTGATTTATCAAAATGTTATAAAATACCATCACATATTTATATATTTTTTGTTATTCTCTTGCAAATTGAAATATTATATGATAATATATTTCCATATATTGAATTAAAGGAGGAAAATTTGTGGCAGGCAAACAGGTCGATAACGGTGCTTACACCGATGCAAATCTCGGCTATGTCTATGAAAACAGACGTTATGTCGGCAAGAAAGAGACAATGGCATTCGTCCTCTGGGATGCGGCGCAGAGTCTTAACATCAACACTTACTCTTCACGATTCATAACAAACATTGTTAAAATAGACCTCGGCTATCAGACAATCGCAAAAACAATCAACAGTATCTGGGATATTGTTAACGATATTTTCACAGCAGCTATTGTTGAAAAGACAAGAACCCGTTGGGGCAAATTCAGACCTTATCTTATGGGTCTTGCAATCCCCGGATGTATTGCTACATTACTTTACTGGCTTATGCCTATGCTTTTTGCAGGCCAGCCGGCAATGTCAATCAGTAAATTCATTTTCTACATTTCACTTGAAATTGTACGTGAGGGTGTAGGAACTTTCCAGTCAATCTCAAGAACAGGTATGCTGGCAACCATAACGCCACACCCTGTTGACCGAACGAGACTTATAACAGTTGCAAACTTTGCTTCGGGCTTCTTTGGTGAAAAACTTCCCGAACATTTGATGACGATCCTTCTTGACCTTATCGACAACAAGGTTTTCAAGAACGGTTCATCAGTTGAACAGCAGCTTATGGGTGCATTCGTAGGTATGGGTGCCGCAACAACACTTATCTCCAGCGGTATGTCATTCTGGTACTTCGCAAACTCAAAGGAAAGAGTTATGCAGTCAGTACAGACTCCCAGCGTAAAGGACTCAATCAAGTCAATCATCAACAACAAGCCCGTTCTCCTTATGACACTGTCAGATTTCCTTGCAGGCTTCGGTATTTCGGGTAGTAAGCAGGACTATTACATAGACGTTCTTCACTTTGCCTCAATGACACTTGTTGCAGGTCTTCCCGCAGCACCTCTGTCACCCATTTCATACTCATTCGTTCCCTGGTTCAGACGCCGTTTCTCCAGCCGATTCCTTTACATCGTCAGCCGAAACATCTCAAACTTCCTTCACGTTTTCGTGTTCCTCTTCGGTTGTATCGGTATGGACTGGAAGACAAAGAAGGGCGGTCTTTACAGAAGCAAGCTCGCAATGTTCTTCATTATGGCATCTTGGGAACTTATCTGGACATGTTTCTTCGGACTTATGCAGGTTATAGGAACAGAACTCTACAACGAGTCAATGGACTACTGCGAATGGAAGAACGGTTACAGAACAGAAGCTATGACTTCAGTTGCAAAGGGCCTTGCAGCAAAGGTTTCATCCTCTGTCAGCCAGGTTATCACAACAGCACTCAAAAAGATGGTCGGTTACGATCAGAGCGCTTACACAGCAGGCAAAGAACAGCCTGACAGCGTTAAATTCTATCTTTTCGCTATGTTCACAATCATTCCTTCACTCACAGGTTCATTCGGTATTATTCCTATGCTCTTCTACGACCTTCACGGTAAGAAGAAAGAGATTATGTATGCCGAACTTCTTGAAAGAAGAAAAGACAAGTCAATTGCCGCTTCAGAAGGCGACCTTGACTCCGTTAAAGCTATGGAAGAAAAGCTCAAAGCTATCCGTGACGGCATAGATAAATAACATTCAAATAAAAAGGAGTTGATCTCACATGAGATTAACTCCTTTTTTTGGTTCTGTATATTCCCGATACAGAAAGAATAATTACCGCAACAGTCAAAATCACAACAATCGGATTTATTGTAGGTTCCGCAACAAGAATTTGTGTAGGACCATCACTGCCACCGATAATTGCTATACTTGTATCAGGTGTTCTGTCTATTATATATAATGCAATCCACGAAAAGAATTCGACAAAAAGAACAAGAGAAGATATCACACAGAATATAACAGAAACAAGTCTTTTTGTTTTTCTGTGGGCTTCATTCTGTTTTGCAAATTGTTCATTCAGAAGCTCCAGCTTTGCAGCTATTATTTTGAGTTCGGAATTTTCTTCCGTTACTGCTGTTTCACCCAGAAGATTATTGACTGAAGTATCAAGTTCATCAGCTAATTTTATAAGCATTTCAGAATCGGGTACCGAAAGTCCTTTTTCCCATTTTGAAACCGTCTGCCTTACAACATTCAGTTTTACAGCAAGTTCTTCTTGTGAAAGTCCTTTTGATTTTCTGAGCATTTTTATGTTTTCATTAAGCATTTTATCACTCCTTACAGCACCCATTATATATTATTTCAGCCGTTGCATCAAGCAATTAAAATTAACATTTATCAATTGACTTTGTTTTCTGCTTAATATATACTGAAAGTACATTCAGAAGGAGAAGAATAATGAAGAAACGAGCTTTTTATCCTGTTATAACAATTGTATTGACTTTGCTTACTGTTTTTTCAGTTTCCGCATATTCATACAACAATGAAAACAGCCTGTTAAAACAGAACAAAGATGAATCAATAGTTTTGTTCAATTCAAAAAATCAAAAAGTAACACTTTATAAAACAGACCTCACAACAGACCTCAACGGCGACGGAAAATGCTCGGCTGCAGACGCAAGAGAACTCCTCAGGATTGCATCTTCATTATCAGTATACAACGGCAAAACGGAAGATATTGATATTGATATGAACGGCAAAATCACTTCTGCCGATGCCCGTCTTGCTCTGAGATTTTCTGCAAAACTTGATGATTATTATACAGACTCAGCACTCAGATGCAATCAGGGTTTTTATTCTGATCCACAAGGAAACAGATATTATTTCTCTGCAAACGGCAGGATGGCAAAAGACGAAAAAATTGACGGAATTTATTTTGGCAAAGACGGAAAAGCTCAGACAGCAGATGCAACATTCTTCAACGATGCAATTTTTATCGGTGACTCGGTAAGTGTAAAACTTGCATCTTATCATCAGAGCACAAAATGCTTCGGGAATGCAACAATGTGTGCCGCATCAAGTCTTTCAGCGGCAAATTCACTCTGGAAGGTTTCAAGTGCTTCGGTGCATCCTTATTACAACGGCAGAAAAACTCTTGTTGAGGACTGTGTAAAGCTCTCAGGCAAGAAAAAAGTTTTCATTATGCTCGGAATGAACGATATCGGCATTTACAGCCACGATGCTTCAATCAGGAATTACAAAGAACTTGTTGCAAGAATAAAAGCAAAAACTCCCGATGCTGATATTTACGTGCAATCAATGACTCTTATGACATCAATCAGCGAAAGGGCTGACAGCAGACTCAACAACACACAGATAAAAGCTTATAATAAAAAACTCAGAGCTATGTGTGAAGAAATGGGATGGCATTATCTTGATGTAGCATCTGCAACAAGTGACAGCACAGGCAGTTATCTCCCCACAGCTTATTGCAGCGACCCCGTTTATATGGGAATACACTTCACAAATGAAGGTTGCAGAAAATGGGTGGAATATCTTTATAATAACGTGCTTTCAGCATAAAAAAACAGGTCGGATTTTCGCCGAGTTCCCATAAGGAAGTTTTTGTTTCTCGAACAAAATTCCTTGTATTATTGCCAAAAGCCTCGCAAGGCGTCAGCCTTGCTGCATTTTTGGCTTCAATTCAAGCAATTTTACTTTTCTACGAAACTGCGAAGCACTTTAAAATGCGAAATTACGTGTACAAGAAAAGGCAAAAACCACCGATAACGCTGTCGCGTATCGGTGGTTTTTAACGCATTATTGTGCCGTAAGTTCACATTTTAAAGAAAAACTGCCTTACGGGAGCTCGGCGTTTATCCGACCTTTTTTTATACATTATTCAACAGAGCAGTCTGTTCTTTTATCCATTCACCCCAACGTGCATAACAATAACCGTAAAGGTGAATTCCGTCTGACGAATTCTTTACTGCAAGGTTGCCCGTCGAGTCATCAAATACGGTATTGGCATCAAGGAAGAATAATCTTTCATTATCTGCATACTGAACAAGAATTGCATTCAGCTGATCAATTGCAGGATTATTTATTATTCCGTTTGTGTAGTAATAAGACGATGTAACATGAAGATTAGCCTGCAGAATTATGAACGCTTCAGGCTGATATGCAATAATCTTTTCAAGTATTTTAACATACTTTTCCACAATGGAACCAACATCGTAGCCGATTTCATTCACGCCGAGCATAACATAGACTTTATCGTATATTTTTCTCGAAAGAACTTCATCGAGTGTCATATAGCCCACACCGGGCACTTTGAGTGAAGTTTTATCAATTTCAAAAACGGTCATACCGACCCTTGCGAAGAATGTAGCTCCGGGAAGAGAAGCATATTCCGAAAGACCGACAGTTCTTGAATCTCCGATAAAAAGGGCGTTTTCCATTGAAGCTGATATTTCTCTCACGGTAGTAGTTTCGGGGGGAGGCGGTGCCGTAGTAGTGACAACAGGCGGCTGTGAAACCTCTTCAACCATATCAACAACATTCCCTGTTTCATATGTTCTGCCGAGCATAACAAAAACAAGAATTGCGCTGACAAAGAGAACAAATACAACCAGTATGGCAACATATAATTTCTTCATTTTTTACCTCTCGTTTTCAATTCAGTATACAGAATATATCATAAAATTAATGATACTTTTTTCTGAAAAAAAGAGCACTAAAATATATTATACCACAAAATGCAAAATAAAGCAAGTCCCGACCATCTGACACGATTCACGGTGTTCAGACAAACCTCCGGGCATAGCCGCATTTTCTGCAGAGTTCTTCCGTTGCCCGTCTGCAATCAAAGCCGTATTTCATATTTTTCGCACGTTCTGAAGCGAGAATATCAGCAATTTCTTCATTGAAAACATTACCCAGATTTATAGTGCCTTCGCTGTCAAGACAACAAGGCACAACAGTACCGTCACACAGTATTCCGAAATGGTCACGGAGCCCGTAACAGAATACTTCTTCTCCCTGAATATCTGCATTTTTATCAGGCCATTGAAAACGGTCACCCCATTCAAGGAACATCTTTTCACGGATTCTCATACCTTTTGAATTATCTTTCCACTCACCTGAAATATAATTTTTAAGATAATCAACAATTACTTCGTTTCTTCCTCCGTCAAAACCTTTGTTCCAGAGTCTGAATACAATTATAACCCCCTGTTGGTTTGCCTTTATTGCAAAATCGGAGAGAGTTTTCATATATTTCAGAAACGATTCTTCCGTACCGTCTTCAAAACTGTGAACTGACAGGCTGACTTTGTGAACTCCTGCCCTGAGAATTTCATCACCGTATTTATCAAGAAGTGTTCCGTTAGTTGTCAGAACAGATTTATAGCCGATATCGCCTGCCATTTTCAGAAACAACGGCAAATCGGGATGTGTAAGAGGCTCACCCATAAGATGATAATATATATAGTCCGTATGTCCCCTGAGCTTTTCAAGAATAACGGCAAATTCATCAGCATTCATTCTTCCGACGGGTCTTGAATGACCGTGACAGAATGAACAGTTCATATTACATATATTTGTAATTTCAACATAAACCCGTGAATACATATTATCCTCCCGTTTCTTTTTTATTAATTCTATCACGCATCATTTTTATTGTCAACTTTACATAACTCATACATTGTGATAAAATAAACATATAAAACTCAGGGAGAGTTCATTTATGTCAAAAAAACTTTTAATTCAGGCTGTAACAAAATTTCTTGCAGGCGTTGTGCTTGTGGGCTTACTTGTCTTTCTGCCTGCAGGAACGCTCAGATTCCGGAACGGCTGGCTTTTTATGGGACTTCTTTTCGTGCCGATGTTTATTGCAGGAATTGTTATGATGTTCAGAAATCCCGAACTTCTGACAAAAAGACTTGCTGCAAAAGAAAAAATGAAAGAACAGAGCATTGTTGTAAAACTCAGCGGACTTATGTTTATTGCAGGTTTTATTACAGCAGGACTTGATTTCCGTTTCGGATGGTACAGACTGCCTTCAATCATCACAATTATTGCATCGGTGATTTTTATCGGCGCCTATCTGCTCTATGCTGAGGTGCTCAGAGAAAACACTTTTCTTTCACGCACAATTGAAGTGCAGGAAAATCAGAAGGTTATTGACACAGGGCTTTACGGCATAATAAGGCATCCGATGTATACAGCAACAATACTGCTGTTTCTTGCAATGCCTCTTGTCCTCGGTTCTGCTTTTGCGCTTATTATTTTTCTTTTTTATCCGTTGATAATTGTGAAAAGGCTTAAAAATGAAGAAGAGTTTCTCACAAAAGAGCTTGAAGGCTATCGTGAATATAAAGAAAAAGTCAGATATCGTCTGATACCTTTTATCTGGTAAAAAAATAAATATCAGCGGTCGGAATCTTCGTGATCCGACCGTTTTTTTTGCTTTATTCCGGGCGAAAATTCCCAATTAATTGTCACAGAAATGTTTTTTTTCGAAGATTCAGAATTTTTCCGTTTTTTTGCAAAAATCCTGTTTTTGCTTTTATTTTAATGTGAATTAATATATGTTTTCGTATTTTTAAATAATATAGATTAATATATCATAATTATATTTAAAACCAAAAATCTGTTATATTAAGTAAAATGTGTAATATTTTGTTATTTTTTCCAATTGATTATAATTATGGGAATATTTATAATTATATTACAAAAATGTGAAGGGAAAATATAATAATGTCAGGAACAATTCAGGCTCAGCAACACTACAGACTAACACGATCACTCCTCACCGTTGACAGCGAAGTGATCACAACTTACGGTATCGAAGGAAATGCAGTCAGCTTTCCCGATGTATCAACGGATAAAGAAAAGGTTCTTGAAATGATTGAAAGACTCAACCGTGAACAGCTCGAAGAATCACAGTTTATGTATTTCATTCAGGATGAACTTGACCGCTGACTCAGGGTTATAATAAAAAGAATGTGATAGACTATAAACGGTCAGTTTCTTCTTTTTACAATCATTCATTTTTCTCTTGATTTTCACAACACAATCTGCTATTATTGTTCCAATAGCAATGACGAGAAAGAGTAAGCATCTGAAGCTTTTCAGAGAATCCCATCATCTTTGTGATGTGCTGTGAATGGGTAAAGTGAATTCTGCCGAACATGGTCTCCGAGCTGCGTACCGAGCTTTTTGTTAGGCTACGCCGGGATCGCCCGTAACAGCGATAGAGTTTCGACAGATCATTTCCTGTCCGAACTTGATAAGGCTTGTTGTCGTGAGAAACAAGTGAATTAGGGTGGTAACACGTGAGTAACGCTCTCGTCCCTTGTACTTTGTATGGGGGTGAGAGCGTTTTTTTATTTGTAAAACTGATTTACACGAATGTTACTAAACTAAAGAAATGAGGAAAAAAAACATGAACAACATTATTATCGGCGGAGCGTGGCCGTATGCTAACGGCTCGCTCCACATCGGGCATTTAGCGGCACTATTGCCGGGTGATGTACTTGCCCGTTATTTCAGAGCCAAAGGTGACAGAGTTTTCTATGTATCAGGCAGTGACTGTCACGGTACACCTATAACAATAAGAGCTAAACAGGAAAACAAAACACCTGAAAAAATCAGTGAATACTATCATAATGAATTTTGTGATGTGTTCAGAAAACTCGGCTTTTCTTATGATTTATACACCAAAACAACCGATGAAAGGCACAAGGCATTCGTTACAGACTTTCATAAAAAACTGTATGAGAGCGAATATATTGAGGAAAGAACAGTCAAGCAGGCATATTGCCCGACTTGTCAGCAGGTTCTTACAGACAGATTGGTTGTCGGCATTTGTCCCGTTTGCGGTAAATCTGCAAGAGGCGACCAATGTGACGCCTGTGGAGAAATCTTTGATGCAGATTCACTTATAAATGCAAAATGCTGTGAATGTGATATGCCTATTGTTTTTAATGAAACAACACAGATTTTCCTTCTTATATCAAAGCTTAAAAATGAACTTAATGATTTTCTGAATTTGCATCCGTATTGGCGTAAAAATGCCATTGCTTTCACAAAAAGATATATTGATGAAGGACTTCGTGACAGAGCAATCACAAGAGATTTGAATTGGGGCATTGATGTTCCAAAAGAAGGTTATCAGGACAAGAAAATTTATATATGGGCAGAAAATGTGCTCGGTTATCTTTCTGCAACATCTGTATTGTGTGAAGAAAACAACCTTAGTTTTAATGAGATATTCGGAGCAAACAGCCGACATTATTATGTACACGGCAAGGATAACATTCCGTTCCACACAATAATTCTGCCGTCACTTTTAGTTGCTCACGGTGAAAATCTGCATTTACCCGATGAAATCATATCAAGCGAATATGTAACACTTGAGGGCAAGAAAATATCAACAAGTCAGAACCATGCAGTATGGGTAAAGGATATAACGGATGATTACAATCCTGATGCCATAAGATATTTCTTTATTGCAAACGGTCCCGAAAAAAGGGATGCTGATTTTTCTTTCAGAGAGTTCAAAACACAGAATAATTCCGAACTTGTGGGTGCTTGGGGTAACTTTGTAAACAGAACACTTGCTTTTTCTGTTAAATATCTGAATTCTGAAATTGCGGAGACATCTGTTGGTGATAACATTAAAACAAGAGTGAACAATGCCTTTGAATCAGTCGGAATAAAAATTGAAAAAGGTTGTTTTCGTGAAGCAATTGAAGAAATATTTGAGCTTATCCGCTTCGGTAACGCATTTTATGATTCTAAGCAGCCTTGGAAAACAAGAACAGAAGACATTGCAGATTGCAGAAAAACAATTTCCGATTGTGTTTATATGATTGCAAATATTGCGGTTCTGCTTTATCCGTTTCTGCCGTTCTCTTCCGAAAAAATATCCGAATGGCTTTGTATTAATTTAGATTGGCAGGAGAAAAATGTAACAATAAAACAACTTACAAAAGAAATATCCATACTATTCCGAAGAATAGAATAAACATTAAAAACAGAGTTGACTGACAGCATTTGTCAATCAACTCTGTTTTCTTTTCATATCAGAAATTCATTATATATTCTTCTGCGTGATGCACTGCAACTGCACCGTCGGAAACTGCCGTTACAACCTGACGGAGTTCCTTTGTACGCACATCCCCTGCCGCAAAAATGCCGTCAACATTCGTTTTTGTTGATTCATCTGCAACGATGTAACCGTTTGAATCAAGTTCAACAGCATCACCGAGAAACTCTGTTGCAGGTTTTCTGCCTATACTTACAAAAACACCGTCACACGCAATCTCTGTTCCGTTTCCGTTTGATTTGTTACTTACTTTAACACCTTTGAGATTCCCATCAACAATAAAATCTGCCACGGTGCTATCCCATACAAATTCAACATTCGGAGCTTTCATAAGAGGGGCGTGATAAATCTTTGTTGCTCTGAGTGAATCCCTGCGGTGAACAACATAAACTTTTTTTGCAAGGTTTGAAAGATAAAGAGCATCAGCTGCCGCAGAGTTACCTCCGCCTACCACCACAACGGTCTTGTCCTTATAGAATCTGCCGTCACAATGAGCACAATAATGAACACCTCTGCCTGTGAGCTCTTTTTCACCTGAAATGCCGAGTTCACGGGGATTCGCCCCCGTGGCAATAACAACAGTTTTAGCAGAATATGTTCCGTAAGGTGTTACAACCTTTTTGATTTTATCCGAAAAATCAACCGATTCAACCTCACCGTATTCAGTTTTTGCCCCGAAACGTTCAGCCCCTTGCTGCATATTCATTCCGAGAGTGAAGCCGTCTACACCTTCAGGAAAACCGGGGTAATTATCAATATCACCCGTAAGAGCCATCTGACCGCCTGCAGACATTCGCTCAAGAAGAACAACATCAACACCTGCACGGGCAGCATAAAGTGCCGCTGTGTATCCCGCAGGGCCTCCCCCAATTATTATCATATCATAAATACATTCCATGTCATTTACCTTATTTCTTAAAAACAGAAACAATACTACTTACGGTTTTATAAGCAGCACCTTCAAATTCATTCTTTGCATTCTCAAGTTCTTTTCGTATATCAATGCTCTGCGGACAATGTGTCTCACATTTTCCGCATCCGATACAGGCAGATGCAGGAGCATTTCCTTTGCCCGTTGTACATTTTACGTAATCTCTGAAACCCTTGAAACTATTATCGGAATAACGTCTGTTATATGCCGAGAAAATTCCGCTTATATTTACATTTTTCGGGCACGGCATACAGTATACACATCCGGTACATCCGACTTTCATTTTTGAATTGATTGCACCGACTACTTTTCTGAGCATTTCTTCATCATTCTGAGTCAGCTCACCGATTTCGGTTTCAGATGCAGTTCTGATGTTATCTTCAACCATTTCATCAGAATTCATACCTGAAAGAACAACGGAAATTTCAGGCTGATTGTAAAGCCAACGGAATGCCCATTGTGCAGGAGTATGCTGAACGGGATGCTTTGCAAAGATATCTTTTGCTTCTGCAGGAAGATTATTCACAAGTCTGCCGCCACGAAGAGGCTCCATAATCATAACGGGAATACCTTTTTCGTGTGCGTGATAAAGACCCTTTCTGCCTGCCTGAGTGTGTTCATCGTAATAATTATACTGAATAAGACACATATCCCAGTCATAAGCATCAATTATTCTGCAGAACATCTCAGATTTGCCGTGATATGAAAAACCGATATTACGGATTGCACCACTTGCTTTCTTCTCTTCAATCCATTTTTCAATGCCCATACTCTTAAGACGTTCCCACACTTTTATATCTGCCATCATATGCATAAGATAAAAGTCAACGTGGTCGGTACGCAATCTTTTGAGCTGTTCATTGAAAAGCTTATCAAGGATATCGATACTGCGCATAAGCTGAGGAGGAAGTTTTGTAGCGATATACACCTTGTCACGGATATTGTTCTTTTCAAAAATTTCACCTATAGCCGATTCACTACCGGGATAGATAAACGCTGTGTCAAAATAATTCACACCGCTATTATAAGCTTTCATTATCTGACGCTCTGCATCTTCCATCTGTATTCTGCCCATTTTCTTTTTGAAACGCATACAGCCGAAACCGAGAACGGACAATTCATTTCCGTTTTTGTCTTTACGGTACTTCATAAATTTCCCTCCGAATTATTTTCTCTTTATTATAACTTTCTGCAATCCCGTATTATTTTCTGACCATATAACTTACAACAGCCTGACGTAACGCCCAACTGAGTCTGTGAGCGAAAGTTTCACTTTCCTGCACAAAGTTAAATGAATCAACAGCCTTATCCAATGCATTCATACAATACATAACCAACCCGAGAGTCTGCATATTGGGTTTTGCGTGTTTTATATGACTTGCCACCATCGGGATATAGCTCTGAATCAGTCTTTCACGGGCTTCAGTGTCACCGTTTTTCATTGCAACGGCACATTCAAGTTCTTCCTGTCGGGTCAGTATTTTACATTCCGAAGCTTTTTTGAAAAAATCATCAATGCTCACAAAAAGCATAATTTATACCTCTGAAAAAACACACTCAGCTATGTATTTTTCAACAACCTTCTTCAATTCTTCTTTAATCACCTCATGACCTGCCAAGGTCGGATGAATACCGTCAGCACTCCAGTATTCTGTGTTTCCGTCAGCTGTAAGTTTGTCAAATTTATTCTGAAGCGGTATAAAATCCAATTCGTATTTTTCTGCAACCTGCTTTGAGATTTCTGCAAGTATTCTGACTTCCCTGTCAAAGTCATTCCATAATTTTTCCGTTGCAGTACCTTTGAGAACAAACGGTTCAAGAATCACTATTTTTATATCAGGTAAAACTTCCCTGATTTCATCAATGAGCATTCCGTAAATCATTCTGAATTTCTTCGGACTGACACCGCACTTCATAGTAAGCTCGTGAGAAACATCATTGACGCCTATAAGAATTGACATATAATCAGGCTTTAAGTTTATTATATCTTCCTTGATACGAGCATAAACATCGGTAATTCTGTCACCGCTTTCACCACGATTGATAAAATCGATTTCATCTTTGTGATTATTTTCAATTTCAGAAGCAAGAAGAAATGCATATCCGCATCCCAGACCTGAAAGCCCCTGCTTTTCATCATCTCTGTTGGCATCTGTTATTGAATCACCCTGAAACAAAAATGTTTTCATCTGAATTTCCCCTTACTCGTTTTATATGCGTTTTTAAATTATTGAAAATAATTATACCATCCGTACCGCATAAAAAGCAACTGATTTTCCCGGATAAAGTTAAAAAATTGCCCTGAAATCTTTGAGTCAAAAGGTTTCAGGGCAATTGTTAGCCATTAGATATTATTATTCCCACTCAAGATTGATTATTTTATCAATGGTTTTAATGGCTCTATTTAGTCTATTTATTCTCAAATTTTGCGCCTAAAATCTCACAAAAATTTGGCTTTCAAAAATATTGGTACGATTTTGGTACGCCATAAAAAAGCTGTTTTTCGTGTGTTTCACGGGGTAGTTTATATTTTCAAACTGCTATCCGAACAACATCAAAAAACGGCGTTTTTTTGCCCTTTTTGAGAGGGATAATTGCGAGGTTTCCATACTCTGTCCGAGTAATCGTTTATAATCTCTTTAATACCGCTTCTTTCTTTATGGCATATTCCTCTGTTGTTATTACGCCATTGTCAAAATCGGTTTTTAGCTTCTGTAATTCTTCTTCGAGCTTTAATGTGGTGTTGTTTTCCGCTATGCGCCAATAGTAAATAGCCATAGCCAAAGACGAAAGCAAGCCATAACCCAAAGTAATGGCATAAAGCGCATTGCTATCTGTAAAATTCATTATGGTGGAAATTGCGTTTAGAACAAGAAACGCTAAAACAATACACTTTGTTATTTTTAGAAATCTATGTTTAGCAATCGCATCTATCAAAAGGAAAACATAGATAAGGGCATAAACAATATTGATAAACAGACTTATGTACATTTGGCTCAAAACGGGCTTTACCCATTCAAGACCTGCATTATAGGAACTATACGCTGTTATCAATTCTATTGTGCTGAACATTGTGTAGATCTGTGAAATTACATTAACTCCAACAGCAATAGCGAAAAGCCAAGACAACGCTTTTTTGTTTCTAAAGATCAAATATAGCGCAACTAAAATATTGCTAATAAGAAACATAAAGAACTGTGGTGTATAAAAAGTTAAAAATGGCTGTTCTACTTCTTTGCCACACATAACTAAATAATTCAAAATCGGTTCACGCAAGAAAGACAATACTATTGAAGCCGCAAACAATATAAGTATTGTTATAACATATTTATTTTTTGCTTTATTTTCAACACTCATATTCCTATTCCTTTACTTGTTTTCGTTCTTTTTGGCTTGATATTCTTCCTCTGTAATCAATCCTTTTTCTAACCATTTATCAATAGCTTCATTCTTCTTTTCTTGCGGTTTGTTATCAGCCGCTTTTTCTTTTTTATTGGCTATAATGCCGCTGTTTTCGATCAATTCACCAAAACCATAAAGAACAAGCGCAGAAATCCAAGAAGCCAATGAGCCAACCGTCATTATAAGCAAACCGACTAACGCCATATCTTCCATAGAAACGAGCATAACAAATCCATATATCACGCAAATAGCAATACCTATCCAAGCGGTTACTTTTGCTACTGCTTTAATTTTACCGCCAACATTATTAAACATATCTTTTCCTCTTTTTCGTATTATTCGACTTTTTATAATTATATCACAAATTTATGAATAAAGCAACGGACAGAAACAATTATACCTACAATTAGCAACTTTTTTGATTTTTTCACGAAAAGCAACGAAATAAATCACCAATGTTTCTATGGGAAACATCACTCTTGGTAAAATTATATAAAGAGGTGATGTTTATGATTGTATGCTTGTCTGTGCGCTTGAAAGAATTGCGCATAAATAAAAATCTAACACAAGCGCAAGTTGCTCAATGTGTGGGTGTTACCCGTGCCGTTATAAGTGCATACGAAACGGATATACGGCAACCGTCTTATGATATACTGATACGCCTTGCGCTATTGTACGGCGTTACAACCGATTATTTGTTATGTATTGACAGTAAACGGTATTTGGATATATCGGGTCTATCGGAGCGGGAAGCCGCCGCAGTATGCGAAATGGTAAATGTATTTATGGAAAACAAAAAGAAATGAGGTACATATCTATGAAAAAAAGAATTTTATCGCTCTTAATGGCTGTATGCCTTATGGCAACGCTTGTTAGTGTTTGCTCTGTTTCTGCTTTTGCCGCAAGCACCAATAGAATTTATACACAAAACTTAAAAGCTAAAGCCGGTGAAACTATCGAAGTGTCTTTTTATGCAAGCACTTCCGATCAGTTTGCTTGTTTGACCTTTACCCCCGACTTTGATTATACTGCATTGGAATTGGTAAATGTTGAATGTGGTATTACAGCGGGTAGTTTTCTTTATAACGAAAATTCCACTAACCCCAAGTTTATTTGGTACAACATTGAAAATGTTGAACTTCCGCAGGGAACACCGTTATTCACTTTGACATTTACCGTTAAGGACGGTGCAAGAGAGGGAACATATCCTATTACACTTCTCTTTAATGAAAATGACATTTGTAACGAAAACGGCTCCCGTATTCCCCTGCAAGTGGAGGCGGGGGAACTCACGATATTTCGCTATCTTCTCGCCGATGTTAATAACGATTTGTCTATTGATAGCGCTGATGTTGTTATGCTCTCTCGTTATTTGGTTTATTTGGAAACGGAAATCAACACATACGGAGCAGATGTAAACCAAGATACCAACATTGACGGCAGAGATTTAATTAAACTTGCTCGTTATATGGTAGGTTTGGAGCAGATCGACGGCATTGTAAACTATTAAACAATATAGGCATACAATCAAATACATAACAGCAATAGACCGTCAGCAATGGCGGTCTATTTGCTTTGTTGAATAATAATATTCAAAACTGTTCTTGCTCCAAAACAAGCTCTTGTTTGTACTTATAAAAACTGTTTCGGGATATTCCGGCAAGGCGTTGACATTCGGCGTTGTTTAGTGATCCACCAAAATCAATTAAATGTATGCGGATTATCTCTTTTGCCGCTACGCTCTTTTTGGTGGTGAGCTTTACGCCCTTTTGTTGTCCTATCTGCTTTCCGTTCAGCCGAGCGGTAATAATGCCCTCTTTGGTGCGTTGGTGTAGGTCTGTTACCTCTTTTTCCGCTTGCTCAAATGCTAACTTAATTTGCTCTTTGGCTAATTCCATTAGATATTTATTGATACCCTCTAAAATGTAATCCACAGCCGTCCCCGTGAGCTTTACAGAGCTTGCTACCGCCTTTTTATAGGTCTGTGTATTGATTTGTGGCTCTTTAAGGAAAATAAGCTCTACGCCCCTATTGTAAAGCTCTTGATATACTGCAAAGCCGTCAGCGGCGTTTCGGGACATTCTCGACACAGAGTCAAAAACAATCATATCCCCTTTAACTACGATTTTTAGCAGTTTATCAAAATTCGGGCGGGATAGCTTTGTACCCGTAAACTCGTCTTGTAAAATGATAGCTTTAGGGTACGCCGCTTTTATATTTCGTATCTGTCTGTCAATACTTTGTTTAGGCGTGGAAATTCGTGCATATCCGTATATTGTCATTGGTTATATCCCTTTCTATGTTCAAATTTAACGACCGTCTAATTTGGTACGCTGTGATACGGCAAAAACGCCTTGCGCCGTCTTCACTTTTGGTACAATCGTGAAATAGGTCAGTTTTGGTACTGTGTGAGAGGGGCAGGGACTAACCCTGCCGCCCCTCATTGACTTTTATATAATCCGCTTGTATGCGAGAATGAAGAATATCACCCCTGCAACTATCGGCAAAACTGCGGACAATATCAAAAGCAAGAAAATCACAATGCAAGTTTCTGTATCGTTCAGCATTGAACATCACCCCTCTATCATTTTCACGGCGCAATCACCGCACACAATGTTTACTGTGCGTGTTGCTCTAACTATCGTATGACAGCAAGGGCAGATATAACGGCGGCTATTGCCTTTTGCGGTTGTGGTGATTTGAATACCGCCGCTTGCGGAATGTGCGCCAACACCAACAGACATATACCCTATATCATTTCGGCACATTTCTATTTCCCGTAGCTCGTTATGGTTTAACAGCCATTCAAGCAGGGTGTCGTCCGGCTCTGTATGCGACCACCCGTATTTGTCTGTTTTGGTGCATATCAACCCGTGATCTCTACAAGCGGTTGCAAATGCTTTGTTGTGATATGTTCCGTTCCTTGATGTGTCTTGAATGTTCAGTATGGTATCATTGTACATATGTACCATTTCGTGAAGCAATGAAGCGGTAATAGCTTCAAGCGGTCTGTTTAGTGTTCCGCTTGCTATATTGATTTCACGCTTTTGTGTATCTCCGGCACTCCAAGCGTCCCACGGCGTATAGTGTGCGTATGATCGGCTTGACGGCGTTACAGTTATAACGGGCGTGTCAAGTGCATTGTTGAACATATCGGCGTTTAATGCCCTAAACATTTTCTCTAATTGGTTGACAAGTCTTGACATATTGGTTACTTGTTTCATAGTTATTTGCTCCCTTTCAATTATATTGATATTGATTTTAAGGGAGCGGGCGTGTATAATATTGTTGTCCCGCTCCCCTGCGGTTGTGGGTCAAGTGCCTTGTATGATTGCTTTGGTCGGCGGTTTATACAAGGCGCTTTCTTTATGCAATACTAAAGCGGCGGCTTGCCGTCTGTTTGGTGTACTGCTTGTACATATCGGCGTGTTCTTTCTTAAATGATGTAGTATCAAATCTGTTACTTAACACAGAAGTCCAACGGCAAATAAAACGCCCTGCTTCTAATTCTTCCGTGTCCCTTGCAAGCATTTCGGCTTTGATTTCGTCCCTTAATGCTTCGGCTTCTGCTCTGGCTTCTTCTGCAAGTGTTTCCCACTCTTGCAACTTTGCGATCTTGCTTTCCATTTCGTGTGTTGACATTGTTATTGTCCCCTTTGTTAATATATTCAGCGTGGGCGTTTGCCCTTGCCGTGATTATAGTATAGCACATTGCGCAATGGTCGTCAATAGGCACATTGCACAATGTTCTTTTTGCCGATTTGTTTATTTTGTACATTGCACAATGTTCCAAAGTGTGCTATAATGATGTATATAATTAGGGGGGGCTATTATGGCTTATAAAGACAGATCAACCGCAATCAAATATAACAACGAATACAACAAACAAGCGTATGACCGTATTAACTTGACCGTCCCCAAAGGAAAAAAGGAAAGCATACAGACGGCGGCGCAGGCGAACGGCGAAAGCGTGAACGCATTTATTAACAGATTGATTGATACCGAGCTTGAACGCATAGAGCAAGGCGGGGGTATTTCCCATATTTCACGCCGGACGGACGATAAAAAATAAACAAGTTGTTTGATCTTTCTCACACCGGCATTTTTGAAAATTAACATTCAAAACAAAAAGGACAGAAAAAAAGAGTGGCACGAAACCACTCTTTTCAATCTACACATCTTTGGTGATGTGTTACGCTTTAACGCAAGCGTTGCGCCTGAACACCTAACAGCGTTACTGTCGGGTATCTGTGCTATTTATCGCCAAAAGAGAAAGGTTAGCACTACCTTGTATTAGAATTATATCATAGCAAAACAGTTTTGCACACTTCAAGTTTATTGAATAAATTTAACGGACGATTGATTTCGTCCGTTATTTTTTGCCTATATTAGATATTCCTCTGTATCTGTCCCAACTGTTTCAAGCATAATCTTACCGCCGAGCTTAAAGGCGTGAGCAAATATTTCACGCTCTATAACGCCGTTCATTTCATTTAGGCAATCCTCGTATTTTTCAAGTATTTCCTTTTGCTTGTCGGTCATCGTGGCGGTGAGTTCATCACGATTACGCCCCATAAGATCAAGCAAGTGTTTAATCTGCTTGTTGCCGTCCGTGCATTGTTCTTGTGGGTGTACATTGCCGTACCATAATTCTTCAAGTATTCCTCTCATAATATGCGCCCTTTTCTGTTTTTCTTTACTCCATTATACCACGCCGAAAATGCGTTGCACACTTCAATTTTTGATTTAGGCGCACTATGAAAATACGGAGATTGGCGTAATTTCAAGGGTGCTGTCAGCAACGCTTAATAGTGTATATAGAAAGTACGCATTTTTCGGCACTTCGATTTAGACACATACCGAAAGGGCGTATTTTTCGCACTTTTGTAGGGGTATGTCAATTTTTTCTTATGGTGTATAAGAAAACGCTATCACGAAAGAAAGGAGAACAAGAGTATGGATTTACTTATGACCTACACAGACAGTATTCATATCACCGAAACGGACAAGGGCATTGAAATAGTGATTGACAAGCCGTCCGAGATTTACGATTGGCTACAAGAGATCAAAGCGTATTATGAAACCGATCTGTTTTCTGTTCTGTATGACTTAATTAGAACTGAACGAGAGAACGAGCGGGACGAGTTTTGATTTATCCATTTATGAAAGGGGCGTGATAAACGCAAAAACGCCCATAACGGCAGGGACAAACGCCGTTGAATTAAAGGGAAACAATCAAACAGAAAAGGCAAATAACAAATGGGGAATATTTATATATACCACACATCACCAAACCAAAGAAGCGTTATAACGCATAAAACGCTATCCGACAAAGAACACCCATACGGGATATGCAATATAGCGGCTACGCTGACCGCCGCAAAGGAGCTAACCGACAGAGCATATAAACTGTATATCCGAATGTCATTACACCAAGACGGGCATACCTACGCTTTAAGTCCCGTTGAGATTAACAATAGTATTGGTATGACAGATAAGCGTTACAGAGAAGCGGTAAAAGAATTGATTGATAAAGGTTATTTAGTGCAACACAAAGACCATAAAAGCGTGTATATCTTTTACGAAGCTCCGGCTATTGACAATGTTTCAGTATTGCCAAAAGAGATAGACTATCTACCCCAAACGGAAAGTACAACCGTCCATAATGACTATATAGAACAACCGAAATGGGAAGTCAAACCGTCTGTTTCGGGGAGAGAAATAATAGATAATATTACATCTCAAATACATAATAATACTGATACTACATTGCCGGATTTAAGTTTTATAACCAACAAAGGAAAAAGCAATAATGACTTGTTTCCAAGTCTGCAAAATGAAGATTTACCATTTTAACACCGTTGCGGAACTATGAGATAATTCCGCTGTTTTTGGTAAATGAATTGTGGGGTGAGCGTTTCAGCTTGCCCCATATTTATATTCACAGAATAGAAAGGAACAGCACTTTATGAGCATAACAGAATTAGTCCGCAATTACGCTATAAGCGTTAATGATACGGATATGTATATAACGATCTTGCGGAGCGGCAAAACATACTACACCAACTATGACAAAGGTTTTTATGAACTAATGAAAAGCGGCGTTTTTACGGGAGCGCAGACGAACGGAAAAAGCAAAGGGGATTATTTGAAATTCACTTGTACTAACACTCGATTTGCCCCGTATTTTCACCACATCGTTTTTTGTTATTACTATCGAGGATTGCGCAAAGACAACTATATTGAGGTTTTACGCCAATTCAGCAATGAGTTATCAACTAATGAATTGACAATAGATCATCTGCAAGACGGAATATATAACAACAGAAAATGGAATTTATCTCTTATGCCTAAAACTGCAAATTCGCAGAAAAGCCACATTGACAAACGCTATAAGCATATTTTTGACATTATGTCTGCTTATGACGGAGAGGGATATAGAGTACAGTTTACATACCTAAACAAAGGCATACGAGCGGTAAGGTATTATTGCGACACACCCAATGACTTAAACGCATTGTACCGATACTTAAAGGCGCATAAATGGGAATTGCGCAAGGTTAAAGCGGGTGTGCAGCTATCCGATAGTTTTTATTCTTCCTCTGGTGATTTTGAAAATAATTATTCAAACGCTTTTCCGCAACTTGTACCCAACGAGGAAATACACGGTATGCAACGGCATTTAGTGAAAATGCGGAAAAATGCGTTTTCTCAATACAGAGGATAAAACAACTGTTTTATAAACAAATTACATCGTCATTTTGGCTGTTCTCAGCCGTTTACGGCTCAAATCCTTGTTGTTAGCAGGAGAATGACCCAAAGGAGCAAAAATGACTAATAGACCCAATAACGAAGAACTATTTTACACCGTTGACGATATTATAAACATACTTAATGTTTCAAGATCAACGGCATATAGAGAGATCAAAAAGTTAAATGAAGAACTGAAAAAGCAAGGTTATATCACCATTTGCGGCAAAGTGCCGATAAAGTTTTTTCGGGAGCGGTGGTATTGTTGACAAAGATTTTGAAGTGTGCAAACGCCACGCAAAATGGTAAAATTATTATATATGGATTAAAGGAATTGATTTATTATGGCAGTATCAAAATACATAGCAAAAAACGGTCAAGTCAAGTGGAGATATAAGGTATGGTACACCGATTGGACGGGAAAACGAAGACAAAAAAAGGACGAAAAATTTTTCACCCAAAAAGCTGCTAAAGAAGCAGAAATAGATTTTTTGAATAAGCAAAAACGGGATATATCAATTACATTTGGTAACTTGGTAGAAGCTTATAGAGAAAACAGAGCCGCAAGAATAGAGCAAACAACTTTAGCAACAAAAGATCATATGATACGCACTAAAATTTTGCCTTACTTTGCGAATATGCCGATAAGCAATATTGATACGGCTATGGTTATGAATTGGCAAACAGAGCTTATGAACTACCGCAACCCAAAAACAAACAAGCCGTATTCGCAAACATACCTACGGCAGATACACAATCAGTTATCAACGATCTTTAACTTTGCTATTCGATATTACGGATTATCAAGAAATCCCGCCCAACTGTGCGGCAGTATGGGTAAACAGAACGCTGAAAAATTTGACTTTTGGACTTATGACGAATTTCAAAAGTTTATCCAAGCCGCAAAGGACGATATAAACGCCTACACAACATTTAATCTTTTCTTTTATAGCGGTATGCGTATGGGGGAATTGCTTGCCCTTACGCTGAATGACTTTGACTTTGATAAATGTACCGTATCAATCAACAAAAGTCTTGCCGTTATTGACGGTGAGCAAACAACCAAGAAAACCAAAACGGAAAAGAGCAAACGCATTGTTGCGTTGCCCGTTCCGATAATGGAAATGATAAAAGAATATGCAGGGCATTTGTACGAATACAACCCTGCAAACAGATTATTCATATCAAGCAAAACATCACTACATAGAGATATGCGCAAGTATTGCGAGATCTCCGGCGTGCGCAAAATCAAGGTACACGAACTGCGCCACAGCCACGCAAGCCATTTAATTGAGTTAGGCGTTTCTCCGCTTTCGATAAGTGAGCGGTTAGGACACGAAGATATAAAAACAACGCTTAATACATATTCGCATTTGTACCCAAACAAGCAAAGTGAGATAGCCGAAATCCTTACGGAATATGTGCTATGATAGCGGGGTGATAGCGAATAATGGTACGAATGTGGTACGCTGACAAAACAAAAACGCCCGAAAACCCTGTATTTTCAAGGCTTTCGGGCATTATTTATTTTATTCCCACTCGATTGTGCCTGTGGGCTTGGGTGTGAGGTCCATAAGGACACGGTTGATGCCTTCAACTTCATTTGTGATACGGGCTGTGATTTTATGAAGGACTGCATAAGGAATTTCTTCGATTGTAGCAGTCATAGCATCTGTTGTATTTACAGCTCTGATGATTGCGGGCCAACCTTCGTAACGGCTTTCATTCTTTACGCCAACACTCTTCATATCGGGCACAGCGATGAAATACTGCCATACCTTACCTGCAAGACCTGCAATTTCAAATTCTTCACGAAGAATTGCATCTGCTTCACGAAGAGCGTGAAGTCTGTCACGAGTGATAGCACCGAGGCAACGTACACCGAGTCCGGGGCCGGGGAAGGGCTGACGGTAAACCATATTATGAGGAAGACCGAGAGCATCACCGACAATTCTTACTTCGTCCTTGAAGAGAAGTTTGATGGGTTCAACAAGCTCCATAGCCATTTCTTCGGGAAGTCCGCCGACGTTATGATGTGACTTGACAGCCTGCTTGCCTTCTGCCTGCTTGATGCTTTCGAGGATGTCGGGGTAAATTGTGCCCTGTGCGAGGAATGAAATACCGTCAAGCTTTGCAGCTTCTTCATCAAACACCTTAATAAATTCTGCACCGATGATCTTTCTCTTCTTTTCGGGGTCACTTACACCTGCAAGAAGGTCAAGGAATCTGTCTGTTGCATCAACATAAACAAGGTTTGCATCGAGTGCCTTGCCGAAAACGTCGATAACCTGTTCACTTTCGCCCTTACGCATAAGACCGTGGTTAACATGAACACATACAAGCTGTTTGCCGACAGCCTTGATAAGAAGAGCCGCAACAACTGATGAGTCAACACCGCCTGAAAGAGCAAGAAGAACCTTCTTGTCACCAACCTGTGCACGGACAGCTGCAACCTGTTCGTCAATGAACTGATTTGCCTGTTCAATTGTGGTTATGCGAGCCATTGAATCGGGTCTTTTGTTTGAATCCATAGTATTTTTCCTCCTGTATATAAAAGATGATTTAACTTAAATTATGGTATATAGTATAAACCTTTTTTTTGAGCATTTCAAGAATTTTTTAATAACAATACAGAAAAATTATAGCTTTTTCAAAAAAATTTAATGTGCATATTGCTTGACACAAGTATATAATTCAGTTATTATGGATTCAAGGAGTTGATTTTATGGATTTTATGTTTTCTTTTATTTTTCCCGTATTTTTTATGGTATTTATTATTGCATTCTGTGTTATTCTCGGCAAAAATATTGCACAATGGTTCAAAAACAACAATTCTCCCCGTCTTTCGGTTAACGCAACTGTTGTTGCAAAAAGAACATCAATAAGTCATCACCACAATCATCACGGTGCGGCCAGTCATTCAACATCCTATTATGTAACTTTTCAGGTTGAAAGCGGTGACCGTATGGAGCTGAATATTCCTTATAATGAATTCGGCTATCTTGTTGAAGGCGATTACGGCGTTCTTCGTTTTCAGGGAACAAGATATCTGGGATTTGACAGAGTATAACAAACAATAATTTGTCGAGGTCTTTCAATGAACAATGTACAATTTACAATGTACATTGATTTCAGGAAAAACAAATCATGTAGGGACCGATGCCCACATCGGTCCGATTGCGGAGTTTACGGAGCAATAACGGTGGTACACCGTTCTGTTGCAACAAACTCAATATTCAGTTTTGTCCGATAGTGGAAATCTTCGATTTCCAATTTGTCTGCGACAAATCGGCGGCTTGAGGGCAAGCCGCCCTACAACAATTACATATCCCACGAACGGACGCCCGATGGGCGCCCCTACGATGAAACATCCCGACAAATTCTGATTTACATAACAAAAGGAACCATTCAAATGAACGGTTCCTTTAATTTTACGGTTTTTCAAGCCCTGCTGAGATGCGGAGAATTTTTCTTGCGTCTGCGGCAGTAATTTTATTGTCATTTGTCACATCCGAAGCTTTAGCATAAACGCCTTCAATTGTTTCAAGCTTTGCTGAGCCTCTGAGTGCGAGTCTTGCATCTGCTGCTGTTGTTTTTCCGTTACCGTCAACATCTGTAACAACAACAACAATATATATGTTCAAAAGATTTCTGTTTTCATCAAGAATCTGAATTGCAGAACCCGTTCCGATATAATCATCCTTGCCGAGCTTGTTACCTTTTTTATCAACAATTTCAAACTTCTTGTTTACAATTGATTCTGATACGGAACCGACTTTACTCTTGACACCGATGATTGAAATATGCAGACTGTCATCAACGATAAAAGCATTATCCGTAACCTGCAGCTTTTTGGAATCGGTTTCTGTTTCTGTTATTACACGTTCTGCAAGCTTATATCCGCAAACTGAACAGAACTGAGCTTCAAGACCTGTCCTGTCATTCTGAGGAACAATGGTAACAATCCATTCACCGGGAGTATGTCCCTTTGCGTGAGTTTCTGCTGTTTTATGCGAATAGTCACATACCGTGCAGGTATGAATGGTATAACCGTTCATTGTGCAGGTAGGATTTTTTACAACAGATATCAGGCTGTGACCTTTTGCAGCAATAATGCTCTGAGGAACTGTTATCTCTCCGCATTTTTTACATTTTGCACCCTGTGTCATTCCCGTTGTAAGACAGGAAGGCGCTTCTGAAGGAAGAATTTCTTCATCGTGACCTGTTGCGGGAATTACCTGCTGAGGTTCAACAATACCACCGCAGGTCACACAGCTCTGCCCTTCGGTAAGCCCTGTTTCGGTACAGGTAGGAGCCTTTCCTTCAAGCACAACAACCTCGTGACCGAGAATCGGTATCTGATGCTGAGCTGAAAGAATCTTTTTACATACAGAACATCTGATACCATCCGTAAGACCTGTATGTGTTTCGGTTGCAGGAGTGCCGGGGATTTTTTCTTCCTTATGACCTGTTGCAGAAGTCACATCAGCTGTATATTTTTTACCGCAGTAACAGGTGTATGTTGTGAATCCTTCATTTTCACAGGTGGGAGGAGTTGTAAATGTGATATACGTATGTATATGGCCAGGTCTTTCAATTTTCGGAATTTCCTTCTGCTCTACTGTAACCAGTCCACAGACTGCACACATTTCACCTTCTGTAAGACCTGTTTCGGTATAGGTTGCATCCTTGCCGGGAAGAGTAACCGTTATATGTTCTGATTTTTTAATTACCGTCTGAGGCTTTACAATCTGCTGACACACACTGCACTTTGAACCCTCTGTAAGGCCTGTTTCGGTACAGGTGGGCACTTTTGCGGGAAGAACAACTTCTTTATGCGGAGCAAAATGCTCAGACCTGAAAGTCACATCTGATGCATTTCCGCACTCACTACAGGATTTATAATAAAGTGCCGGCGCTGTGCAGGAACCTCTGACAGCAAGATATTCGGGTGCTTCATAATCCACATAGCTGTGTTCTGCAAAAGGAAGCTCTGTTTTTGAACCTGAAATTATTACTCCGCAATCATTACAAACTGAATATTCGGTATGACCGTGCTGAGTGCAGGTAGACTCTTTTGCAGGATAATATGTTTTTGAGCTGTGAGGACAACCTGATTCAACAGTACATTTTGCTGAATAAGTAATGCCGTTATATACAAACTGTGCAACTATAACAGCCTTTCCTTCTGCAATTGCCGTTACGGTTCCGTTACGGCTGACAGACACATTATTATGACCTGAAATCCAGACAACGGTCTGTCCCGCAGGTTTTGTTGTTGCCGTAAGCTGTTTGCTTTCTCCCGCCTCAAGTAAAATATCTGTTGCAGATAAAGTGATTGAAGGGGTGCTGACTTTTATAGGCACAACAACGCATCTGCCGCTGATAGATACTTTTACAGAAGTTTCCCCTGCACGGTTTGTATCATACGAGTCAATACTATAACCTGATGTCACAATATCATAAGAACCGTCAGCATATGTAACACGGAGTGATAATCCCTCAGAATTAAATTTATCACCGATGTAATATTCAGTTTTCTTAGGCATTTTATCAATAGTTACATCACATATTGTTTTCCATACCTTCTGCTGCTGATATCTATCCTTTGTATCAATACAATAATTCGGGGTTGTGTAAATATCACATATCAATCTGCCGTTACGGTAAGTAAACCCATAAATACTCATATTGGGCAACGCCGATTTATCCGGAGTCCAGATTTTTGTTTCTTTATTTGTTGAGAAATCAAACATATAAACGGCATCAGATTTATTATATAAAAGATGAACACCGTCTGATGAAAGATATGAGAAATTTCCTTTCCAGAAAGATGTTGCCGATGCTGCCCATCTGTCTTCAACAGAAATTACAGCACTTTTATCGCTGTATTTTTTAATCTGAGCATTTTTATTATCAATATAATAAATCTCATTACCAAGGAGTTGGAATTCCGCATCTGAATCCTGCCAGAAAGCATTATCATATCTTGTATCTGCAGGAGCAGAGTAATAATCGGTTGCTTTGTGTCCCGTGCTGTAAATACCTTGTGATGAACGCAGGAAATTCGTATGAGTGACTCTGCCTGTCACATCATAAGTCGGGTCATCCCATGTAACGTCTACGTGATATTCAACACCGCCTATTTCAACAATATTCCAGGCGTGATTCATAACCTCCGATTCACATATATAACTTTTTATTCCGACCTTTTCAAGAAGATATAAATATGCTTCGGAATATCCCTGACAAACAGCAATACCATTTGCCAGAACACCGTACATAGTGAAGCTGTCTTCGGGGATTTTTCCTGTTTCAAGATTCTTACTGTCGTATTCACAAATTACAGCAAGTCTGTCGTGAATAAGCAAGGCTTTCTGAACAGCAGAAAGGTTTTTGTTATCTTTTACGCCTTCAAGAATCTTTTCAGCACTTTCAAAAACTTTTGCTGACTTTGTCTTATATTCAGTAGCAGTACAGTTATATACAGGATAAAGATCAAGTATGGTGTTCCACGATGATACCGAGCATTTCAACCCTACAATATGGAACAGTTCAGGCATAGTGTCATAGATAAGACTTCCCAGCTCATTGAGTTTTTCAACACTTATATTATAGTTTCGCAGATTCAACGAATAAGGAGTTTTTGCCAGTTCTGTTCTGAGATATGTCTTCAATGAAGTGTCATTCGAGCTGAGTGACGCAGTAGCCGGTGCATTATGAAGAACATCGGGAACGGAATAGATTCGTTCTGTTCCTGATGCATTGACACTGACAGCCATAACAGACCACAGCATAAATATTACAAGTAAAAAGGAAATTAATGCTTTCGTAGTTTTAAGCGGTTTCTGCATTTTTTACCTCCGTAAAATCTGAATTTATCGTTATACGATAAATCAATGTTTATCTTTTTTCAAAATATCCTTTTGCATATTCCGCAATAATTGATGATATTGCCTTGATATCTGCGCCTGAAGTATTGACACAAAGATGATAGCCTTCTTTGTCGCCCCACTTTTTATCAGACAGGAAACGCTGATGCTTTGCTCTGTTTGAATCAATCTGTTTTATTTTTCTTCTGAGCTCCGATTCCCTGAGATTTTCTTCTTCGGGTGCTCTTTCACGGCATCTGTTCATTTTGGATTCCATATCAGCATAAACAAAAATATTAAGCGGATTATAATCTTCAAGAATTATGTTTGCACTTCTGCCGACGATAACACAATTGTCTTTTTCTGCAAGTTCCTTGAGAAGACGGCACTGTGTTGACAAGAGCTGTATTGCTTGCTGACCGCTGACATCGGTATAAGAAAATGTTCTGCCGTATGTTATGGGCATACAGAAAGAAAACCCGTTTTCGAGCATACTTTCAACATAATTCTCATCAAAATTATGTTTTCCGGCAATTGCAGTTATAATTTCACGGTCATAATATGAATATCCGAGTGTATCGGCAATTCTTTTACCTATTTCTCTGCCACCGCTTCCGAATTCACGGCTTATTGTAATAATATTCACAGCTGTTCCTCCTTGAATTCATAATTTCTTAACAATTTAATTATAATACGTATCTTTATTTATGTCAATAGTTAATAAATTATATTCTTTTTACAACAAAAAAGAGGTTGCTTATGCAACCTCTGATTTTATTCAATTACCACTGAACAGTCCACTTTGTTTCATACTGAAGACCGATACCAACGTTGTTAACATTGATAATCATAGCAACCTTTGCGCTGTCAAACTTCATATATGAGGGACATACTGTATGAAGGTCTGTCATCTGACCTGTTGTCTTGTTGATTTTTGCCTCAATCATAGGAGCGATGTATTCATTTCTGAGACCTGTGAATGAAACGAAACCTGCAGCAGCTTCTTCAACTGTCTTTGCTTCAACTATATTGACAAGGTACTGAGCATTGTCACCAAGGTCAGGCTTTTCTTCTGAGCTGTTGAGCTTAAGAGTAACTATGTAGAAGTCGCCTTCTTCTTTAACATTGTATTCACCGATCATATCAGCTGTAAGACCGTCAACACTTTCCTTTGTGGGAGGGAAGTTTGCAGCAATATCTGCACCTGTGTGAACGATGGGTTCTTCATTTGCCTTAAGGAACATACCCATAAGAGTTGATGCAACGCCTGCAAGTGTGCTGTTGCCGCCAACTTCAAGGTAGTTGTTGTACTGAGTGTTGTTATCAAGAGTTCTTGTAACAGATTTTGCTTCAGCAATAACCTTTGCGTGAGCTTTCTTGTAAAGAGCAACTGCACCTTCCTTGGTTGAAACATCAGTTGCATCGCCTGAGGGAGCATCAGCTGCAGGAGCATCTGAATTGTTTGAATCACCTGCGGGAGCATCTGAACTGTTTGAATCACCTGAGGGTGTTGAAGGTGTTGAGGGAGTTGAGGGAGTTGAAGGAGTTGAAGGAGTAGAAGGTGTGTTGTTCTGAACGGGCTGCTCCTGTTCAGTTGCCTGACCTTCAACAACTTTACCGAAGTTCTTTGTGAACTTGATTGCTGAGAATGTGCAGAAAATCATTGAAACAATAACAGCAACAGAAACAACTGTAACAAGAACATTGTATGCCTTTGTTGTTTTTGCTGAATGAAGTCTTGCTTCCTTCTTGACCTGTTTTTTATGCTTTTTGATTGCCTTGCGTTCTTTTTTAAGTTCTTTTTTTGTTTTAACCTGAGGAGCTTCTGCAACTTCTGTCATATCAATAACCTGTGTTGCATTTTCCATCTCGTTAGACATATAAAACCTCTCCTTACATACAGTTTATGTACATAATTATTTACTTTAATACTATACTACAAAATATGAGCAAAAGTCAACGGGTTTAACAAATTTTTATATACAAATAAAATTAAATATTTTATTATATAAGTAATTTTTACATAAAAAGTATTGATTTCAAAGAAAACAATCTGTATAATATATTTGTATAAATATTTACGGAGGTTAAAAACGATGAAAAAAGTTATTTCGGTTTTACTTGCAGTGATTCTCTCCTTCTCTGTTCTTGCTGTTGCTGTTGGCGCTGAAGGTGATTATCAGACATACTACATGAATTACGAAGTCAACGAAGAAAACATTACAATTGCTCCCATTGAAGGCTACAGCAGATATGTTCTTCCCGGCGGAGATTTCAAATTCACAGTTACAGCAACAGAAGATCGCTCAGACACATTTGTTATCGTTCAGGTTGACAATGCAACAATCGAGCCTGATGTTCACGGCGTTTACACAATTTCTGAAGTTACATCAGATCACACAATCAAAGCTTTCTTCTCACTTGACGAAGGTCAGTCAAACATCTTTGCATCGCTTATCATTATGCTTCGTCAGATGCTTCAGATGTTTATCGATATGTTCGACCAGCTTTTCAAGAGCTCACAGACATAATAAGTGAACATAAAATTAAGAGCTTGTCCTTTCGGACAAGCTCATTTTTTTATACTCTTTTCTTCTCTTTTGCTCTTGCACTTCCGCCTCTTGTGAGGTCTGTTGAAGGCGTACGCATTTTAAGAAGCATAACAGCCGCAATTGCGATAATTGCAACAGCTACAGCAGAAAGAATGGCAAAGCCGATAATCTGTTTTGAAGCAGCTGAAGAATCAACAACTGTTCCGCCCTGCTGAGGAGTATTGACAGGATTATCAACCTGAATCTGATTTGCATCGGGTATTGTTGTAGGCTGCTGAATCACATTCTGGTTGGGTGTGATAACATTCCCCTGATTGGGCGTTGTTGTGGGTGTGACAGGTGTGATTACAATAGGACTGCCGC
>JAFYVE010000036.1 GCA_017549285.1 Clostridia bacterium | reverse complement strand
TGTGACTGTTTTTGCGTGGGGAACCCTCGCCGGGGGTTCCCCGTTTCATCTTTGATGAAACAACGGACCGATGTGGGCATCGGTCCCTACAATAGTTACTATTCCTACAATAAAAGACCTCGACAAATTATTGTTTGTTTTTTCGTCAAATTAACCGTTTTTTTGCTCTTATTTTTGTTAATATTATTTTTAATCAAAATCATTGACTTTTAATAAAAAAAATATTATATTGACTATATACATAATCACGTATTATGCATCAATTTGTGAGAGGGGTTGCATAATTGGCAAACAACATTATTGACCTGAAGAAAATCTCCGTGGCTTTTGACGGAGAACAGATATTAAAAGATATGGACCTTACCATCGAGGATAAGGAATTTCTCACTCTGCTGGGACCCTCCGGTTGCGGCAAGACTACAACTCTTCGCATTATTGCAGGCTTTTTACAGCCTGACAGCGGTGACGTTATCTTCGACGGCAAGTTAATTAATGGTGTTCCTGCACACAAGCGTCAGGTGAACACCATTTTTCAGCGTTATGCTCTGTTCACACATCTCAATGTTTTTGAGAACATCGCATTCGGTCTGAGAATACAGAAAAAGAAAGAACAGGAAATCAAGGAAACTGTCACAGAGATGCTTTCTCTTGTAAACCTCAAAGGTTTTGAAACAAGAGACATCAACACTCTCTCGGGCGGTCAGCAGCAGCGTGTTGCAATTGCCCGTGCACTTGCAGTAAAACCCCGTGTTCTTCTTCTTGACGAGCCTCTCGGTGCTCTTGACCTGAAACTGCGTAAAGATATGCAGAACGAACTGAAAAATATACAACAAAGACTCGGCATCACATTTATCTATGTCACACACGATCAGGAAGAAGCTCTTTCAATGTCTGACAAGATTGTTGTAATGAACAACGGTGTCATTCAGCAGATAGGTACACCCATTGACATATATAACGAACCCGAAAACGCTTTCGTTGCTGACTTCATCGGCGAAAGTAACATCGTTGACGGCATAATGAAAGAAGACTTCGTCTGTGAATTTTCAGGCGCAACATTCCAGTGTCTTGACAAGGGCTTCGGCAAAAATGAGCCTGTTGACGTTGTTGTCCGTCCCGAAGACGTGGATGTTGTCCCCTTTGAACAGGGTATGCTCAAAGGCAAGGTAACATCAGTCACATTCAAGGGGGTACATTTTGAAATAATCGTTGACATCGGCGGTTTCAAATGGATGATTCAGTCAACAGACGAGCAGTTTGTGGGTGACAACATCGGTCTTTACATTGAGCCTGATGCAATCCACATTATGAAGAAGAGCGAATACAGCGGTCTTTACGGTGATTTCAGCAGTTTCAGCGAAGAGTTCGATGAACTTTCCGATGTAAATGCTGACTCGGAGGACGCTGACGATGAATAAAAATTCAAAAGGACTTCAGCGTGCAATGACGGCGCCGTTCTCCGTCTGGATGGCAATTTTCATTATCATCCCCATTGCACTTGTTCTGTTCTATGCATTTACCGATGCAAACGGAAGTTTTACTTTCGAAAACATAATGAGCATCTGGGAATACCGAAGCACATATATTGTTTCAATTGAACTCGCTTTCGTTGCAACCATTATATGCCTGATTCTTGCCTACCCTCTTGCTTACAGCATATCAAGAATGAAAGCACGCCATCAGCAGACGATGGTGTTGCTTGTTATGTTACCTATGTGGATGAACTTCCTGATAAGAACATATGCATGGATGACAATTCTTGAAGATACAGGTCTTATCAACACGCTTCTCAAAGCATTCTTAAGCCTTTTCGGTTATGAATTTGAAGGCTTTGCAATGATCAACACAGACGGTGCAATCATTCTGGGTATGGTTTACAACTTTCTGCCCTATATGATTCTTCCTATTTACACAGTTCTTACAAAGATTGACCACAGCGTTATTGAAGCAGCAAAAGACCTCGGTGCAAACGGACTTCACGTTTTCACAAAGGTTCTTCTGCCCCAGAGTGTACCCGGTATCATTTCGGGCATCACTATGGTTTTTGTACCCGCTGTAAGTACGTTTATCATTTCAAAACTCCTCGGCGGCGGTATGACATACCTCATCGGTGACATTATTGAAAACTATTTCCTCGGAAATACGGGTGAAGTAAACTACAACGTAGGTGCGGCACTTTCACTTGTCCTTATGGTGCTTATTCTCATTTCAATGGGTATTATGAACCGCTTTGACAAGGACGCAGAAACAAGCGGAGGTGGACTGTTTTGAAATACGTATCAAGATTTTACAACTTCCTTGTGTTTGCATTCCTTTACTCTCCCATCGTTGTTATGATTGTGTATTCATTCAACGGTATCAAGAGCCGAAGTGTATTTGAAGGCTTTTCTCTCCAGTGGTACAAAGAACTTTTCAATGATGCAATCATTATGAAATCCCTTTACATTTCACTTGTTATCGCAGTTCTTGCCGCTGTTATCTCAACAGTTATCGGCACACTTGCAGCTGTGGGCATCAACTCAATGAAGGGCTTCAAAAAGAAAGTATATCTGTCTGTCAACAATATTCCTATGGTCAACCCCGAAATTGTTACTGCAGTTTCAATGATGATTCTTTTCGTTTTCATCATTTCAAAATCAAACTCAATGGAAATGGGCTTCGGCACACTTCTCATTTCACACATCACATTCTGTATCCCCTATGTAACACTTGAAGTCCTGCCTAAAATCAGAGGTATGGACAATAATATCTACAATGCGGCTCTTGACCTCGGCTGTCCTCCCGCAAAGGCATTCCTTAAAGTTGTTATTCCTCAGATAAAGCCCGGTATTGTTACAGGCTTTATTATGGCTTTCACACTTTCACTTGATGACTTCATCATCAGTTACTTCAACTCGGGCAGTACGGTGCAGACTCTTTCAGTCACTATCTTCTCAATGACAAAGAAGCCCTACTCACCCAAAATCAACGCACTTTCAACACTTCTGTTTGTGACAATTCTCATCCTTCTCGTATCTGTCAATATCAAGCAGACACGTGATGATGCGAAGAAGAAAGGGGCAAGAAAATGAAAAGATTTATGTCCCTTCTCATAACGGTATGTATTCTTCTCGGCTCACTTTCCGTTGTTGCCTTTGCAGAAGAACAGATTGTGCTGAATGTATACAACTGGGGTGAATACATCGAGCAGGAAACAATCACTATGTTTGAGGAAAAGTATCCAAACATCGATGTAAACTACACAACATTTGACAGCAACGAATCAATGTATTCAAAGATTGTTTCGGGTGCTGCATCATATGATATTGTCATCCCTTCCGAATATATGGTAAGCAAACTTATTCAGGAAGATATGCTCGCAGAATTGGATTTCTCAAACATCCCGAACTATAAACACATCGGTGAAGCTTACAAAAACCTTGCAAGTGACCCCGAAAACAAGTATTCCGTTCCCTATTTCTGGGGCACCGTTGTTGTTATTTACAACTCTGCATTTGTTTCTCAAGAAGATGTAAAGGACGAAAGCCTTGAACTTCTCTGGAACGAAAAATATGCAGGAAAAATCCTGATGTTTGACAACCCCCGTGACTCTTTCGGCATTTCACTTACAAGACTCGGTTATTCAATGAATTCGGGTAATGATAAGGAATGGCAGGAAGCTGCCAAGGAACTCAGCGAACAGAAACCCATTGTTCAGGCTTATGTCATGGACGCCATTTTTGATAAAATGGAAGCAGGTGAAGCCTGGATTGCTCCCTATTATGCAGGTGATGCCCTCGTAATTCAGGAAACAAACCCCGATATTCAGTTCTATATTCCTAAAGAAGGCACAAACCTCTTTGTTGACTCAATGTGTATTCTTAAAACAACGGAGCACAAAAAAGAAGCTGAACTCTTTATCAACTTTATGTGTGAACCTGAAATCGGTGCTATGAATGCTGATACGGTAGGTTACGCAACACCCAATACAGGAGCACAGAAACTTCTTGACCCCGAAATCACGGGCAACGAGCTTATTTATCCCGATGAAGAATATCTTAAGAAGAATACGGAAGTTTTCATAAACCTTCCGCAGAAAACACAGATGCTTCAGAGCACTCTCTGGACAGACCTGAAAATCATTTCTGCAGAAGATGGAACAGAAGCTTCTGCCATTGACTGGATTGATGCATTCTGCATTATAGTTATTGTTGCAGGAGGAATCTCGGCACTTTACTTCTTCATCAGAAACACAAAAAGAAAAAAACTCTGGAAACAGTAAAAAAGGAGCACAGATATGATCAGCGTTCTTATGCCCGTTTACAACGTCGCAAAATATCTTGAAAAAACACTTGAGAGCGTTAAAAATCAGACATTTACTGATTTTGAAGTTATTATGGTTGATGACGGTTCGACAGATTCAAGCGGTCATCTCTGTGACAAATGGGCCCGGGAAGACTCCCGTTTCAGAGTTATCCATACAGAAAATAAAGGCGTTTCAGCCGCAAGAAATACCGCCCTTTCACTCGTAAGGGGCGAGTATATCTTTTTTATGGACTCTGACGACCTTATAGAGCCCGAAACATTTGAAGAACTTCTTGATACACTCAAAAAAAATGATGCCGATATGGTTATGGGTAACCTTTTTTACACCGATAACAACGGCAATATGCTCGAAGAGCTCAACAGCGCTTCTCCCGTAAAGAATGAAATTCTCACAAATATTGAGTATCTGAAAAAACTCACCGAAAAGAATGCAAACTATTACTGCACTTTATGGAACAAGGTTTACAGAGCTCACGTTTTTGAAGGTATCACTTTCCCTGTTAACAGAATCAACGAAGACGAAGCAAGAATTCACGAAGTTATTTTCAGATGTAAAAAGATAATTACCGTTCAGAAGAAATACTATAATTATATCAAGCATTCGGCTTCAATTACGGGTGCCACATTCGGCATAAAGAATCTTGACCGTGAAGAAGCTTTTAAAGAAAGAATAATTTTCTTCAAAGAAAACGGACTCAGTGACCTTGCACAGCGTGTTGCAATTTTTGCACTTGATTCTGCCGTTGTGACATTCTCACGATGTGTAAAGAACGGTTTTTATTACGGAAACACAAAGAAACGTCTTGACTCTTATTTCAGATTCTTTACGGAAAACTGCCCTGCCGTATCAGCACTTTCTGCTTTTGAAAAAAAAGTTTTTGCAATAGGCAAGGTTGTAGTCACTTTCCCTGACTTATATGCGAAATACATTGAATTCTTTGTAAAAAAAGAAAAAGCAGGTATGGGAGAAGCTGTAAAGGATGAACTTTTTGAACTGATATTCAGAATATTTTCTGTTCTTCCTTCAAAGGACAGAATTATTTTTGAAAGTCACCCCGAATTGGCATGTAACACCTATCCTGTTTATAAATATCTCCTTGAAAAAGGACTCAATAAAAAATATGAATTTGTGTGGCTGAGTGAAAATGCATCGCAGTACAGCGAAGCTCCCTCAGAAAACACAACATTTATCAACTACACAAAGCAAGCAAAGTCTTTCGGTGAAAAGCTTAAGACAATGTATTATATTTCAACTGCCAAGGCACTTGTTTACAGCAATCAGTTACTCGGCACTCACGGAAAAGACAGAATATCACTCTGGCTTCAGCACGGAATGCCGCTGAAAGCATCAAACGGTACTTACTGCATCAAAAATGACTGCACAAACGCTCTTTGCGTATCGGAATTCTTTGCAGATAATTTCAGCTCTGATGCAAGAGTTGACAAAGACAAGATGATATTTATGGGGTTCCCCCGTAATGACCTTCTTCTGTCAGATAATGATTCATTTAGAAAATTCGGCTTTGATAAATATGACAAAGTCATTTTCTGGCTTCCCACTTTCCGTCAGAGAAAAGACAAAAAGCTCGGTCAGTACGAAATGGAAGCAAAAGGTACGGGCATCCCTGCTATTGACACAGTTGAAGAAATGAAGAAAATCAATTTCTTCCTTAAAGCCAACAACTGTCTTCTTATTTTAAAGCCTCATCCTGTTCAGGATTTATCGGCTATGAATGAAGTAGGTCTTTCAAATTTCTTCATTATAAGTGACAACGACCTGAAACAAAAAGATGTTCAGCTATATGAACTTCTCGGCAGATGCGATGCGATGATAACCGACTATTCATCGGTTTATTACGATTATCTGCTCACAGACAAGCCCATGGGACTTACGATCGGTGATATCGAGGAATACATCGAAAAAAGAGGTTTTGTTTATAAAAATCCCCTTGATATTCTCAAAGGTGAATATATTTATGACAATGAAGGGCTTATTTCTTTCCTTACAAACGTCATAAACGGTAACGATATCGCTAAAGAAGAAAGAATAAACATCAAAAATATGATTCACACCATTCAGGATGCAAAAAGCGCAGAAATGGTTGGAGAATATATAATTGAGCAATTGGACAGACAATAATTTGTAGGGCTGATTCAATGAACAATTTACAATTTACAATGTACAATGATTTCAGGAAAAACAAATTATGTAGGGACCAGCCCGACATCGGTCCGTTGTTTCATCAGAGATGAAACGGGGAACCCCCGGCGAGGGTTCCCCACGCAAAAACAGTCACACCGGACTGTTTTTG